>JAUHXT010000076.1 GCA_030426925.1 Alphaproteobacteria bacterium
CTGTCA
Organism: Alphaproteobacteria bacterium; assembly: GCA_030426925.1. Lineage (GTDB taxonomy): Bacteria > Pseudomonadota > Alphaproteobacteria > Micavibrionales > Micavibrionaceae > JAUHXT01. The sequence continues at coordinate 7 of JAUHXT010000076.1, forward strand.
ATATCAACGCCTGCATCCGATAACGCCTGTTTTAAGGCATCGTTGCCTGCAATTTCCGCAGAAAGGCTCGACACAACCGCAACGGCTTGTTCCACCATCGGGCGCTCAATGCCCGTGCTTTCGGCCACGGCGGTAATTTGCGTGTCCACCAGCGCTCGGACGGCTGCCGCTGTCTCTGGTGAAGCATTGGCCAGCGTGTCCTGTGCTTTGGCCAGTTCGCTGAGCGACTGCGCCGACGTGATATTGGTATTCAGCGCGTCTTTAATAGTATTAATGTCGATGCCCGCGGCCTTGAATTCCTGCGCATTGTTGTTCAGGGCAACAATAACCTCCGCCGTGTTCTGAATATCGGCGGTGCTGACATCATGTTTGATAGCAAGGGCCGTTTCCTGAATGGATGTGATCTCCGCTGCGCTTTCCGTTACGCGTTCGACAGCCTGTTGAAGGTTGTTTGCCACATCCGGCGGTAACAAGTCCGCAATCGCAGATGTGTCTAACGCCTGCAGCTCTGCCATAGCTTCGATATTGGCCGGATCTGCTTTCAGCGTCTCTATAACGGTTTCCAGCTTTTGGATTAGCTCGGCCTGTTCTGGCGTCGGCCTGTCTATAGATTTTAAGGCATCCTGCACCGCGCCTAAATCGGTATTAAGCGCGCCAATCTTTTCAACCGTTTCATTGGCAAGGACGACATTGTCCGCCTGCGCATGGTCAATTGTTTGTGCAATGGCATCTATTTTTGCTGTGACAGGCGGTTCGGCATTGTCACGCACCATGTCCATGACCTCGGCATCAATCGTCTGCAGGCTTTCTCCGGCTTCAAGCTTCGCCAGCGCCTCCTGCACCATGGCGGCTTCCGCTGCGCTTAAATCACCGCTTGCCAGCATAGTGTTCAACGTTTCAATTGCGTGCTGCGTTTCCACGATCTCCATGACTTCCGGCGCAATGTCACTGACCGGCTGTCCGTCCTGTAACGCGGTGATCGCCTGTTCTACCATGGCGGCTTGTTCAGGGCTCAGGTTTGCGCTCTCCAGCAAGGCAGTCATTTCCTGTATGCTCGCATCGGCCTTGATAGCTTCGATGACTTCTGGTGTAACGGCGTCCAAACCTTCTCCGGCTTCCAGTCTGGCGATGGTTTCCCTGATCACTTCGGCGTGTTCGGGGCTTATGTTTCCGTTGTCGAGCACTTCTTGCAGACTGTTTACGACGTTTTCTACCGTAATCGCTTCCACAAGGTCGGCATGATCGCGCAGAACAACATTCACTTCGTTCAAAACTTCCTGAGGCAGCGCGGCCTGAACGTCGGGATTGTTCAGTGTCATCACAATGTCCTGAACGATTTCAGCAACCGCCGGATCATCCTGACCGGCAAACGCATCGGCCAGCTTTTCGGCGCTTAAGTCCGCGACATCAATACCCGCATCTTCCAGTCTGGCCAGCAGCTCCGTCAATTCCGCCGGTAAAGCCTCCGCATCCAACCCGTCCAGCGTCTGTAATAACGCCAGGATCTCTGGCGCGGCCTCGATTGCCATCTCCATTTTTGGATCCGGATCGGGAATCAACGCTTCAACCGCTTGCTTCGCTCCTTCAATATCACTGCGCAGGTCGGACACAAACGCCTGAACCTCTGCAATATCGGGCAAGTCCATTGTGTCAAGCGTTTCGTGGATAGTGTCCAGCGCATCGGCCAGTTCCTGTCCTTCCAGTCCCTTTAACTCTTCAATCATGTCCAGAAGGGCTTCGCTGTCGGCCGGGTCAATACCTTCCAGCTCCGCAAGGATTTGCAGCTTTTCGGATACTGCCTGAACCGGCACGGCGGCTTCTACCGCCTGAATGGCTTCCTGCAACTCCGGCGTAATCTCTACGCCGGGCATCTCGGACAGGTGCGAGAGGACCTCGTTGGCAAATTCGGACGGGATCAGTCCTTCGGACAGTTCGGATGACAACGTTCCTAAAATCCCGGTTGCAATGCTTTGTATTTGCTCCGGCGATAACCCATTAGCCATTTTCAGGTCGTTCAGGTTCTCAATAATGCTAAGCAGCTCCGGCGAAATAACCTCCGCTTCGATCAGCTTTTGCAGTTTTTCCAAAAGCTCTTCCATCAATTCCGGGTTAGCGCCCGGTCCGCCGCCCATGACTTCGCCTAACAAGGCAAGGGCCGTTTCATTGGCCAGTCCGTCCAGTTCGCTTTTATTCGGGATTTGGTATGTCGGCCACAGGGACCATATTTTTGTACCCGCGAACATGGCGTCCACATCGGCACAGTTCGAACTCATGCCGCCGCCGCCATAGGCAAGGTGACGTTGCACGGTTGTTGCGCCGATGACTTCTGCTTTTACGCTGCCGCCGTCGATACGTTCACGCTCCAGCGCGCCGGTTTCGAACAAGGCATCCGGAACAGTTTCCGCTACGGGAAGCTGGATGGATATAACGTTGGATTTGTATTGGTTGCGAAGACCGTCAGCCCCAGACTGTGCATGGTCCACAAGGCTGCGTGCCATTTCCTCGGCCAGCGCCCGGCCTTTATAATATTCCAGCTGGTCCGCTAGTTCTTCATACACGCGTTCTGCCGTGCCCCATGCCTCTACAGCCACGGGGTTGGGGTCGCGCTTGCGTTGCAGGTATTCCGTGCGGTGATAATCAATCAACCCGCCGGCGCCGCGGCGGACAAGGGCAGGGATCTCACGCTCTCCGACCTGAACGCGTGAATTGCCGGCTGTGTTTTCGTTATCGCTACGCATAGACGGAGCAGCGGACGGCTCCCTTTTATCAATAAGCTCAGCGGTATCGGACACGGTCTATTTCCCCTAAAAACAGTGTTGTTTTATGCGCAAGTGATAATGATTATCGCAAATAATGAGAATGAGAGTCATTCTTATTAGAGTCATACAGGAATGAGAATGATTTGCAACCCTATTTCTGTACTGGGGCCATGTTAATTGTGAAGAATTGGCTTTTGCATGCAAAGGCGGCCTTTATGGCATCATAATCCGCCAGTTGCCCTTTTGACTTGTGGGTTTGTTATCAATCCCTTAGATTGTCTGGACAAGCTATCCGTTGAACCTTTGTCTGGCCGTAAATAGTCGGACACACCTTGTGTGAGGACCTATACAATGAAAACCCAGACTATTTTCCTGGCCGTAATTGCAGGCTGTATCCTAACTTTCTCCCTCAATGCTTTCGCAGCGAAAGAAGAAAAAACCGATCATCCGCTGCTAAAGGCCTATGAAGGGTCATCTATCTACAGCAAGGACGTCAAACAATATGACGAATATCGCGTCTTCAAAGGCTGGGACAAGGAAGCCAATGAATACAACACTGAGCGTCTGGAAGGTAAAGTCACCAAAATTCTATACAAAAACCCGCCGGAGCGCTCGGTTCTTGAACTCTACCGCAATTATGAACAGGCGTTGCAGACCGAAGGGGTAGAGGTTCTCTATGAATGTAATCAGGCTGAAATGGAATGTCGTGATGCATATGTAGGCGCGCATTTGCGCCAGCAATTCGGCATCAACGCGATCGGTAATAAATCCGGCCGTTATATGTTCGCCAGGCTGGAACAGGACGACCAGACGGCATACCTGATGCTCGCCGTTGGTGACGCTAACACCGATGTTCATGTCGTGGAAATGAAGAAAATGGATACCGGCATGGTGTCCGTGAACCTTGAAAAACTGATGGAAGGCATCGACAAGCAAGGCTACGTGGTAGTGGAAGGCATTTACTTCGATACCGATAAAACCGACCTGAAGGCTGAATCTAAACCGGCGATAGAGCAGGTGGCAAAGCTTCTGAGCGAACGCCCCGACCTCAAACTTTACGTCGTTGGCCATACCGATATGGAAGGTACGTTGTCCTACAACAAAACCTTATCCGAAGGCCGCGCGAAATCCGTCGTGGCATCACTGGTAAGCGATCACGGTATCGCCGCCGATCGCCTGGAAGGGCATGGTGTCGGCCCGTTGGCTCCGGTCGCAAATAACACCTCCGATGGTGGCCGCTCGCAAAACCGCCGCGTTGTATTGGTTCAGCGATAGGCACAAAAACGAGCACTTAATTTATGGTACGTTTTCTACTGTTCTTGACTGTCATTGCCCTCATCTCCGGTGTTTCTTTCGCCAGGGAGGAGGACGGGAGACTCGAGAGTACGTACTCGCCTCCCGGAAATTGGGATCTGACATATGACGAGATACTGCAGCGTATAGATTTTCTAAAAACGTTGCCTGTCTGCACAGATCTGGAAATAACCCCGAAAGTCTGGTCGAAAAGCGAAGAGGAGGCCAATCCCCAATGCCTTGTCAGTAATGAAATGTTGGAACAGGCAACGCGCAAGCATGCCGCTTTGCTGGACAAAGAAAACAAAACGATCAGCAGTTTGCTAAAGGAAAGCTCATCTCCAACTCAGGACATAAGGATTCATTTAAAAAAACAGGACGGTTATTTTGAAGTCAGGCCAAAAAAACTTGCGGATCGCAGTTACGTCAAAATTTACTCTGAAGGTGAAATATACGCGCTCATAAAACACTTAAAGAACAAAGACGCTGTTTCTTATAAGTTGCCAAGGAATAAATATTTTCAGCCATTTTCGAGTAATATTAAATTTAGCTTTCTGGATGGTTTGGAGTTCCATCTCCTAAGAAATGTGGATCTTAGTTACACAACAATAGTGGATTCGGATTTTAAGGGGTCTGGAATAAATAATTATACACGCGCTGATTTAAACCGTGTGTCCCTTAAAAAAACCAATAACGACAGGGCCATAGTACTGAATGCGGAAATAATGAATTCAGAAGCGCAGGAATCCTCTTTCTATGATGCTATTATTGATTCTTCAACATTCTACGACACCAAATTCAATAAATCCGATTTCTCGCGCGCAACAATAAAGGATAGCAGTTTTAGGACCTCCGATTTTCGGAATTCATATTTTCAATTCACGACCTTTGATAACGTGGACCTGTCTTTTGCGGATATCAGTGGCGCATACTTTGACGGCGCTTCTATAAACAATCTTATATTCAGCTATATGCCTTCGGGCGAAGGGCTGCCGGAAGATTATGATTACGCGCAGGACTGCCGTAAATTACCTGCCATGCCCCGCGGTTATTTTGAGGTTATGAAAGACCATAAAGAGCGCGGCATAAAACATGTTTATGTGGCGCTAAAGGCTGAACGGCAAAGAAACATTCATCACTGCCTGCTGCAAAACAGCCCCGGATTGTTCGACAGGGCAGAGGCCTTGTTAAACATAGTGCTGTTCGAATACACGACAGACTGGGGCAAAAAGCCAAATAAGGCGGTCACGCTTATATTTTATCTGTTTATTACCTTCGGCCTGTTTTACTGGCTGCTGTTCCTTTTATCGCGCCGCTTTAACGCAATTCGCCGTTCCTTTGGCAAATACAGGCCATCCAGTGAAGATGAAGAGGTCGAAAGCGTGGTCGGCTTAACGCGCGAAGATTTTATCCCGGATATCCATGACTATACGGTCAGAAACAAATTCCTGGCGAAACATATCTTTCTGGCGCTTCCCTTGTGGTGTCTGGCATGCCTGGGGCGCGCGTTTCAATTCTCCTTGATAACGACGTTCCACTACGGATTCAGGAACCTGAACCTGGGAAGCTGCGTAACGCGCCTGCAATTTGAACATTACATCATAAAAACTCATGGATTTATAAGGTTCCTGACTGGTATACAGTCTCTGGTAAGCCTCTATCTTGTTGTAATATTTTTTGTGACATATTTTGGCGATCCGTTTTCATGGTAAGAAGTAAAAAACAGTAAATGACTTGTCCAACCCATTCATCCCGTCCTGTATCAAGCAGCGGTGAGAAAAAGCTGCTCGTCGCTGTTATCCTGAATATGGGGCTAACGGTGGCGCAGCTGATCGGTGGCATTATGTCCGGCTCGCTGTCGCTGATTGCCGACGCCTTGCATAATTTCAGCGATGCCGGCGCTCTGTTCATCGGCCTGTTTGCCATGCGCATTGCCAAGCGTCCGCCGGACAAGCGCCGCAATTTCGGGTACAAGCGCGCTGAAACCATTGCTGCCCTGATTAACCTTACCATTCTTGGCGTTGTAGGAATTTACCTGCTGTTTGAGGCGTTCGAGCGCTTTATGGACCCGCAACCGATTGTGGGTTGGACCATGGTCTGGGTTGCCGGAATTGCCCTGATTGTGGATGTGCTGACCGCTGTTCTCACCTACACGGAATCCAAGAACAGCTGGAACATGAAGGCCGTTTTTCTGCACAACCTCACTGATGCCCTTGCCTCCGTCGGTGTCATGGTCACCGGAACATTGATCATTTTCTATGGCTGGTACTGGACTGATGCGGCCATGACGGTACTGATTGCCGGTTATGTCCTGTATCAGGCAGCGATCAATATGCCCAAAGTCATCCACCTGCTGATGGAAGGCGCGCCGGACAATGTCGATCTCGATGAGGTGCGCAAGGCCATGAACGCGGTCGAAGGGGTAGAAGACGCCCATTACGTCCATATCTGGCAGATTGACGAACACCGCAACGCCCTGGACGCTCATGTCGTTCTGAAGCACCTTGACCTGATGGAGGAAGTCAAACGCCGCCTGAAGACCATGTTGCGGGATGAATATGGGATTCACCGCTCTACGCTGGAATTCGAATGGGGTGATGAAAACCAGGACGAATGGCACGATCCCACGGTTTTGGTTGACAAAACCGCCTAAATCCTTATAAATCCGCGTATTCCCAAGAAAGTCGGCCAAATAGTTATGAGGTCGGCTGCTGCTGAGCGTTGCTCCAGTCCATTAAGGCAATTGGGACAATAACTTGAAAACAAAGGATAAAACCTATGAGTGAGAAGCGCCCTAAGGCCAAATATAAGATCGACCGCCGCCTCGGATGTAATCTGTGGGGCCGTCCAAAATCCCCTTACAACAAACGCCAGACCGGCCCAGGTATGCACGGCGCACGCCGCGGCAAGCCGACAGACTTCGGTATCCAGCTTTTTGCCAAGCAGAAGCTGAAAGGCCACTACGGCAACATCGGTGAAAAACAGTTCCGCCGTTACTTCCATGAAGCAAGCCGTCTGCGCGGCGATACAGGTCAGAACCTGATTGGCCTGCTGGAACGCCGTCTGGATGCGGTTATTTACCGCGCGAAATTCGTGCCGACAGTGTTCGCCGCACGCCAGTTCGTATCACACGGTCACATTCTGGTGAATGGCAAGAGCGTGAACATCCCGTCTTACCAGATTCAGGAAGGCGACGTGATTGAAATCAAAGAAAGTTCAAAACAGCTTGCACTGGTTCAAATCGCATCAGAAGAGCCTTCACGCGAAATCGCCGAATATATCGACGTTGATGTGAAAGCACGCAAAGCGACATTCCTGCGCACACCGAAACTGGAAGATGTTCCGTACGCTGTACAAATGGAACCGCACCTTGTTGTGGAATTCTATTCACGATAAACGTGACACAAAACAGATTTCGAAAAGGGCCGCCAACCAGCGGCCTTTTTTATTAATCCCTGATGACAATCTTGTCTTTGACCTTCTGGAACATGTGATGCTCCATGGCGTGCATGCCGATGTCCGCCAGCGTTTTTAAGCCCATAAAGATAAATATGCTCATGTCTTCAAATTCCGTTCCGCCGACACCGATAATCAGGTGCATCGGAATAACGCGTAAATAGGGATAGAACATCAGGTTGCCGAGGTTCGGTTTTTGCTCCTTAAAATCATACTGCCCGTTATGCAGGAAGGAGTAGGAGTGAGAGCCGACAAACAGGCTGATCGCCACGACTATCAGCGCCACGTTGTCAAACGGCATGCCGAACAGCGGATACTCCTTACAAAGGAAAGCGAAGTAGGCGAGGTGAAACAGCCCGTAATGAATGGCAAAGAACCAGGCGATTTGTTCTTTCGCTTCCTGCGTCTCCGGCACAGGCTCATCGTTCATTGTAAAGTTCTTGGTGCTGAATTCCTTGAGCGACATGATC
>JAUHXT010000077.1 GCA_030426925.1 Alphaproteobacteria bacterium
CGCCGATTGAATATGTGTATGATGCCATCAAATCCCCACGCTCGCTGATTTCACAATCTGAAATTCCACGTCACTTGCCGGACTTTGCCCGCGGCGTCCGGAACGCTTTACGACGTAAGCCAGAAATCATTCTGGTGGGTGAGGCGCGCGACAAGGAAACAATTTCTGCGTCTATCGAAGCGTCGCAGACAGGCCATACCGTTTACACTACCACGCACACAATCGGCGTTGCTGCCACCATCCAGCGTATGGTCTCGACATTTGGGCCGGAAGAACGTTCCGAAAGGGCATTTGCATTGATGGAAACCATTCGCCTTGTTGTGACACAGGCATTGGTGCCGAAAGCGGGTGGCGGTCGCATGGGCGTGCGCGAATGGATGATCTTCCCGGATGAGCTGCGCGAAAAGCTGATGGACATGGAATACGAAGAATGGCCGGCCGAGATTCAGCGCCGAATCAGCCAATATGGGCAAACCATGGCGCAATCTGCTACAATAGTGTTTGAACAAGGGTTAATCGACCGCAGGCATTATCTGATGCTGTCTGCCAGTACCAGTAGCGGCGAAAATTAAAGCAAAAACAAAAGGGTGGAGCGCGTTAGGATATGGGCGCAAAAGAAGATACCGAACACGAGAAACGAAATTGGCACTGGCGCAATTCCATGCGGCCGGTGCGGTTTTTCCGTCTGGATGCACGGGCAACGATTATCTATTTCGGCCTGATGCCGTTCTGGGCGCACCCCTGGGCCTGGCTGTTTATGATTACAAACACGGTTTTGTTCATGTTCCTGGAAAGCCGGGGGCTGACATTTCCCGCCGCTATCCGCCGGGGCCGGGCATGGCTGTTCGGGGAAAAGCGCGATGCGTGGCTGACCATGCGTAAACGCAAACTCATTGATTACGTTTAATAATCCGTCAAAGACTATTCCTTGGAAAAGTAGGGATCATCGCCCCTTCTCCCTTGAGTTTTAAGGAAAGTCAAAGTAGGGTCTTGAAATAAATCCCGAAATGGGTCTTTTTTGCGAAACCATGAACAAAGCTTTACTAGCAACGGCGGCCTTTGGCCTTTTATATGTTGTAAGTCCCGCATACGCAGGATTTGAATTTGAACCGGCCCCGGAACCCGCGCCGCAGGCTCCAATGCGTTTGGAGCAGCCGCCCGCGGCAGCGCCAGACGGTTTTTCCGTTCCGCCAATGCCTGTCGAGCCCGTTGAATCACAGCCGTTATCACCGGAACCGCCAATGATGGCAATGCCGTCACCGCCGCCGGTCGATGTTCCGGCGCAAACGTCAGCTCCGACACCGTTGGTGATTAACCCATACCCGCAACAAGCCGCACCCGCACAGGCCGACGATCAGTCTTTGTTGCAGGAAATGCTCAAAGAAACGGGTTCGCTAAAGCCGATGCCGAACCTGCAAAAGAACATACAGCAAAAATTCGACCAGTCACACCCAACACCCCCAAGCTACGTGCACAAACGTAACTATCCGGAAGTGCAGGGCTTTGGCCGGGATTTGCCGCTTGTGATTGCGTTAAGTCAGGTTGTGCCGTCTGACTATACATATTCATTTTCCAATCAGGAGGATGCAGGCGCGTTTGTGTCCTGGCAGGGCGGCCGCCCGTGGGACCAGGTATTGGCTGATATGCTGCGTCCGCTGGATCTAAGCGCAGATATACGCGGAACAAGGGTCAGTATATTACAGGGTGCCGATGCGGCTCCTGTCTCTGCCCCTGCACCAGCCCCAATGCCGGTAGCGTATGATGACGGCGCCATGCCGATGCCAATTGATTATGAGGAAACGGCGCCTGTGCCGCTACCGCCTGCCGCCGATTCTCCGGCCGCAAAGCCAGTGTTTATTGATCCGCATCCTTCTTCTGCCGGGTTGGTCAGCCGCTCATCCGACTTGGTGACGTCCGAACAGGCGGATTTGGGAAACGCCCCGCGCCCGCTGATTCCGGCCCGTGTGTCCCGCATGAAAATGGAAAGCGGACAGCATGATGAAATGCCGGTGGAAAAAGCCAGTATCCCCGAACCGGTTGCTGCGCTTCCTTTACCGCCCGCAGAACCTTCTCATCAGGCAGCAAAAATGGCTCCCCCTCCAGGTAATGAGACATTAACGCCGATAGAAACCGATCCTATGCCTTTGGCGCCCGTGCCGGTTACCCCGGTTCCGGCCCCTCAACAGGAAGAGGACATGGTTGTTATGAGTATGGAGCCGGATATGAGTCCCATGCCGATACAGCCCCGTCAGGCGATGGAAAGCAAGGAGTGGGAAGAGCCGTCAAAATTGAAAATGGCGTCCGTTCCGTCTTATTCCGGTTCGCTGAACAGCGTGCGTACATGGCGCGCCGTACGTGGAGACTCGTTAAAAACCGTCCTGTCAGACTGGGCGATGGATGCGGGTGTCGAGCTGTATTGGTCGTCAGAATTCGATTATCCGCTGGATTCGTCTGTACGTCTGAAAGGTACATTCGAGGAAGCGGTTCAGAATATCCTGACCGGACTGCGTGATGCTCGTCCACGCCCGATTGGCAGGTTGCATCCCAACGATCCGGAAGGCCCGGCAGTGCTGGTGATCGAAACCCAGCAGATCGTCGAATAAATCAAGCTTTTTTGCCCAATCTTTTGTTCATAAATTGAGGTTTCTGGTGCGCTGAACTGTTCGCTTCCGCTTGGAGTGTTTATACTTTGCTGAATAATCTAGATTCGCGACATGTCAGCACAGAAAAAAATACATTTTAGGGTTGTTATTTTATCGTTGTTTTTCGGTCTTGCGCTTGCGGGCTGTATGAATCCGGCAGACGTTAACGATAAAATCGTCACAGACCAAAGCACCGCCAATCAGGCGCTAAAATCCATTGAGCCATCCAAACAGTTGCGCAGGCCTTTGGTGATTGATGATCGCCCTTGGTATGGCGCGCGCTCTGTTCCCTTGCAAAACGGAACGGAATTGCCCCCGCGTTTCCTGGGCAGCGATGGTTTGGTCATAACGTTTGAACGGCCAATGACCTTAAAGGAAACGGCCCGCATGATTCAGGCCGCGACCGGCATCCGCACCGTGGTCAATTCTTCTGAAAATACTGAATTCGGCGGCGACGCTTTTATGCCTGTCGATGGTGTGGAAGTAACCGGGGGACGTGTGGTCTGGACCGGTCCGTTGACTGACATGCTGGAACAAATGACGGATAATTTCGATGCGGACTGGACCTATGACGGCCGCACTCTGACCATTTCGGATGAGGTGACCCGCACGTTCATGCTGCACGCTCTGGCCGATACGATCGATGTTCAAAGCAATATTGAAAATTCTATTGATGAACGCAGTGCTTTGCCGGAAGTTGGCACATCGTCCACGGCGACGCTTGAAATCTGGAATGATATCGAGGACACGATCAATTCAGTTGTTGACCAGAAGGGGCGCGCGACATTTTCTCCGACAACCGGTACGATTACAGTCAGCGGCCCGGCCAGTGTAGTGCGCAAGGTTGAAGATTATTTACGTGAGCAAAACCGTATGCGCCTGCGCCGTGTCGCCGTTGCGGTCCGCGTTCTGAGTGTCGAAACATCAGACACCAACACCGTTGGCTTTAATTTAACGGGTTTGATCGAACGCGCGATCAATAACCGGCCATTCCAGTTCACGTCCGTAAGTGATGGCTTGACCGCCGGTATCTTGCGTCAGCTGCCGACAGTAGACCCGGTTACCGGCGTGCCGGTTGCTGGCGGCGTAACACCGAACACGGATGAAATTACATCCATTCTTGAAGCATCCGAAGACGTGGAGCGCGTTTCGCTGTCCAATTCCGGTGCGATTGTAACCTTGTCTGATATTCCGGCTCCTTTGCAAATCGGCCGGACCATTGCGTATCTGGAACGCGTATCATCGTCCAGTGGTGACGATGGAAACGTATCGCTCGAACCGGGCGAAGTGAATCTCGGCCTGACCATGAACGTATTACCGCGGGTGATCCAGCGCGATAAAATCCTTTTACGGCTGGCTGTTGGTATTACGGATGCGCAAACACCGTTCCAGCAAATCACAGTGTCTGGCCTGTCTATTGAACTGCCTGAGATTTCAACAACCGGGTTCTTGCAGAACGCAGTCCTGTCGGAAGGCGAAACGCTTGTCCTTGCCGGTTTCGAAAAAGATCAGGCATCGCTGGATGATGAAGGTACGCCCGGCGGCTTGTTTACCGGCGGACAGCGTACAATCGGCCGCAGCCGCGAAGTAACAGTCTTGTTAATTACCGCAGAAGTTCTTCCTGAAGAGCCTTTGACAGTTCTTGGAAGGTAAATCCATGCTGGATATGGAAGAAAAAGACACTTCCCTGTTCTCCCAGAAAGAAAAAGGCATTATGCATCTGGGCGACCGCAAATTCGCGGTTGGTCTGACCTGGTTGACGCTGGACCAGGACGTAAATCCGGCATTGTTAAAACAGCGCACGGAAAAACTGGAATCCGATTATTATTGCGTGCGCTCGACCGTCGCCAGCCAGCACGGCTTCGGTTTTATTACGTTGGGGCACAGGGTCAGTATGATTGCCGCAGCAGCGGTAGCGGCGGACATGCTGGTCGGGGACTGGCACGGCGTCTTCTCCGCTGATAACGGCTGGTGGTATCTGGCTGTCCATTCGGACAATATTGCGCCGGGCGGCGATCGTTTCTTCTTTTCCGAAGAGCAGGCTTATAATCATTTTATGGAGCAAGCCTCGCTATATAACTGGCCGCGCTCATATGCTCCCGCAACCTGGAATATTGAAGACGCGAATCCGGAAATCCCGCTGATAAAATTACTGGAAGATGTAACCCAGGCGCCGGTCCTGAAGCCATCCACGCTGGACGCTATTTTTGGCGGTAAAAAGCGCAGAAACTTTGTTTTATTTATTGGTGTATTGGGAATTATCACGCTGTTCTCTGCGGCCATACTGCCTGCGATGATCGCAAAAGAAAAAGAAAAAAAAGAACTGGCGGTTCGTCCGCAAATTCTGGCGCCTGCCGTCATTACGCCACCGCCAAAAGTAGAGGACACGAAAATAGCCGTAGGTTTTGGGGCAAATCTGAAACTGCCCAAGCCCAGCGTTGTCCTGCATTTTTGTAATATCGGTTTTTCTATGGCCGTTAAGCCGTTGCCCGGATGGTCTATGGAATCGGTGAATTGCAATATTTTGCTGGAAGGTAAAAAATTACAAACGCAGGCTCAATGGCGCAAGAAAGTCGGCTCGCTTGAAATGCTGAAACAATATCTCCGGCGTTTCGATCAGGCTGTGCAATTGGACTATAACGGCTCGGACATTATCAAGGCATCCTATGTGTCCAAAGAGCTGAACAACATTACGCTGCCGATCGAAAAAATTTATAACCGCGAAGAACAGATAAAAATTCTATATGACCGGTTCGGTAATTTGGGAAAAATGGAAATCGCCGATGTGCGCCCGCCGCCGCCTGATTCTGGTCTGTCATCAAACATTAACCGGTTCGCCAAGGAACAGGAAACACTGCAAAAGCCGCCATATCTGAAAATGGTGCTTTATACACGCACACCGCCCAAGGTTTTGGCGCCATATTTTGACGTTCCCGGATTAAAGCTGCAAAATGTAAGTTGGTCTTTACGAACCATGGACTGGATATACACAGCGGATATATTATTTGATAGCGACTTGTTCAGAGCATATTACAAGGTGGGACAAAATGCGCAGTAAGACTTTATTATTGGTAATGTTTGCAGCCTTTGCCTTTACTGGCCAGCAGGCCGGGGCACAGCAACTGGATCCGTGTCCGGAAGCCGTATCCGCGCTGAGTTCCATGCCTGATGACTTGTCGAAAGTGCAGGCGGATATCGACCGTTTTACACTATGTGTGGAACGTGCGCAGTTGTTAAAACGCCTGAACGATCTGGCGCTGGAAAATGAACAGAACCTGCAAGGTGTGAATAGCGCCAACCCTGGCTTTACGCTGGGCGGAAGCCCGGCAGACAATTTCCCTGCTTTTGATCGGAACGCCGTTTTGGGTATTCCCGAACCACGGCCAAGTTACGAAGAATATGCGCCTGACTATGCCGCAAATACCTATGAGGGCTGGTCCATCGTCAATATTTTCGGTGTCGGCAGCGATCTTCAGGCAAAGCTATCAAAATCGGATGGACAGCGCGCGCAGGTCAGGGCAGGAGACAAGCTGGAAGACGGCACAAAAATTCTGGGTATTACACCTGTTTCTGTAGAGATATCAAAAACTGGCAAGAAAAGCCTGCTTAGCTGGTTAGAGGGTCAGTAATGCGGCTTATAAAATCAGCCAAGCAGAAAAACAAATTTACCGAATGGGATGACGATATTCCGGTCACGGCTGAAGGCGGCCCGATGGACCGCGGCGAACAGCTTCGCCAGATTGCTGCGTTATATGCCGACGGGCGGATATATATTTCAAAATCCCACATGCAAAATCCGCTGGTTCTCTCGTTACTGACCGAAGCGGAAATTTCCGGTTTCCCGGAATTGCAGGTTGAACCGGTCGACATTAACCGCGTTCAGATATGTTACCAAAATACGGAAGAGTTTTTTGGCGCGCGCGGTGGACGTGATGACGTACGTATGCGCCGGGAGGTGTTGAACCTCGTCGGTGAAATGGCCAAGCGGCGCGCATCTGATATTCACGTTGTTGTATCCGAACAAAGCTGCTCGGTGCGTGCGCGGATTGACGGGTCAATGGCCCATATTGCTGAATGGCCGCCGGAATTCGGGCATAGTTTCTGTGCTGCGGCCTTTACCATGGCGGATGCGGCGGACGTAAACTACCAGCCCTATGAATATCAGGGCGCGCGTGTTTCTAACCGGAAAGATTTGCAACTTCCTGAAGGTGTGATTTCTCTGCGTTTGCAATTCAACCCGTCCGTTTTTGGTGGCCGGGCGATGATTATTCGTCTTCTGTATTCGACAGATGATCAGTCATCCGGTGATATCGCGCAGCTTGGTTTCACACCAGAACAACTGGAAGATTTTGAACTGCTGCGCGCAAAACCATACGGCATTAACATCGTGGCAGGTCCGACCGGCCATGGTAAATCCACGACGCTTCAACGCAACGTCACGTCGATCCTTAAGGAATATGATTACAACATTGCGGTTTACACCGTGGAAGATCCGCCGGAATACCCGATTTATGGCGCTGTGCAGATGCCGGTGACAAACGCTGCCTCTGCCGAAGAGCGTGAAGAAGCGTTTTCGAAGGCGATTGCTGCCGCCCTGCGTTCCAACCCGGACCGCCTGATGATCGGAGAGGTGCGGGATGCAGCATCCGCCCATCTGGCATTCGAAGCCGCGATGACTGGTCACCAGGTGTGGACGACTCTGCACTCCAACGATGCGATGACCATTCCGTTTCGTATGCGTGACCTTGGCGTCGAAAACTATAAACTTGGCGACCCGACATTGTTGACGGGCCTGGTGTCGCAACGTTTGGTGAGGTTGTTATGCCCGATGTGCAGACTGCCGGTAAAAGAAGATGACTTTTCATTCGGCATGCTCGCCCGTCTGGAGGCCGCAGAAATTGATATCGGCCGCGTGCGTAAACACAACCCTCAGGGATGTAAAAACTGCGGTCAGGGCAACGGCTATGTCGGTCGTAGCGCAATTGCAGAAATTATTTTGCCGGATACCCATTTCATGGAACTGGTCATGGAAAATAAAAAATCCGATGCCGAACGTTACTGGCTCAGTAATCTTGGCGGCCGCAACATGGTTGAAAATATTATCGATCGAGTTATGACCGGAGAGGTTGATCCGCTGGATGCAGAACGTGTGGTCGGACCGCTGATTCCTCCTGTA
>JAUHXT010000078.1 GCA_030426925.1 Alphaproteobacteria bacterium
CTGTGCATGCCCACGCAAGGTCTGGCCGATCTGTTCGGCGCTCTTGGTGGCTTTCGTTGTTGCTTCATTCAGGTCGGTGATGCGGCGTTCAAGCGTAGACTGGATATCAGCATGCTTTTCGTCCACTTCAGTTAATGTCCTCGCCACCTTCTCAAGCGGCTTGCTCAGGAAGCTTTCAACGCCGGACAGGCGCTCGGCCATGCCGACCTGCGCGAGGCTGATCTTGTTTTCCTGCTCGTCCATAATGGAGGATAGCTTCTGGATCTGCTCTTCTGCCTGTTTCGAGGCCTCTTCCATTTGCGTGCGGCTGCTTTCCAGCATCGTCACGATATCGCGGATATGCGCGATATTGCCGGAACCGGCCTTGTTCAGCTCTTCGATGTGCGTCCTGGTCTTTTCAATCAATGTATCGGCCTTGCCTTGCGCTTCGCCTGTCGCTTCGTTCAGAGATTCAATCGCGCGGCGCATCGCTGTACTGATAGATTCCGCACCGGATACGGCCACGGACAAGGCATCGCCGATCTTGTCGGTGGTTTCGTTGCCAATGTTTTCAATGGACTGGATATGGATTTCCAGACCACCCACGGCGTTTTTAAGGGAGGCTGCACGCTCATCCATGCGCCCTTCGATCGTCTTGGCGCGTTCGTCCATCTGATCCATTGCGGTATGCACACTATCCAGACCGGATTGCAGGTTGTCGGAGATTTCTTTCGCCTTGTCGGACAAGTCGCCTGCCGTCAAATCCATGGCCTCGCGGTTGTCCTGAATGGCCTGGCCGGTTTCCTTCATGCTGGCGAGCATGGTCTCCAATCCTTCCAGCTTGCCGGACATGTCTGTCACAGCGCTGCTCAAGCCCTGATAGCTTTCTTCGATGCTGGCCGTGATGGAATCTGCGCGTTCCCCGGCGCGGTCGGCGGCCTTCAGCAGTTTATCTGCACCTTTCCCCAGAACAGCTTCCATTTCACCGGATTTCTCCAGCACTTTCTTGGCGGCGTCGTCCCAGGCCTTTGTTCCGTCTTCCGTCTTTGCGCCAATCTTGGCTGTGCGTTCCTCGATTTCATCCGTCAGGCTTTTCAGCTTGGCTGAACGTTCATTGAGGGATTCCGCCAGGCGGTCGATGTGAAATTCGGTTTTCTTGGAAATGCCGGCAAAGTCGCTGATTTCCGCGCGCAGTCCCATGCGGGCGCGGTGAATGGACTTCAGTACGGCTTTCGATGCAGTCGACAATTCCACAGCTTGTTTGCATAACTCTTCAATATCTTTGTGAATGACGTGTTCGCGTTCTTCGGACGGGAAAATCATGGCCTGCAGTTCGGCGCGCAGGTTTTCGGCGTACATCTGTATATCTGAGCCGCGCTGGGTATAAGCCAGCAGCATCCATAGCAATGCGACAGGCGCCATGGTTCCGGCCAAAAAGCCTCCCAGTTCCTGCGGCGGCATTTGCAGCAGCGCGCCCCAGCCCATTTGCGTCTGGACGTACCCGAAAACCAGACCAACCCAAAGCGCGGTCACAACCATGCCTGCCATATGTGTCATCCAGTATTGCGCAGAACGTTTCATCGGGCGCGGGTTTTGCGGGGCCAGCATCAATACCGGTTCGGCGTCAGCATCGAAACCGTATTCGCCATGCCGTGTTGCACGGATTTCTGAGGGTTCTTCCGGCATATCGTTACTTATATCAGGGCCGGACGTGACGCGCAGGGTTTTCAGGGATGAGCCGCTGCGAATGGCAAAGGATTTCTGTTTGCCCGCGCTCTCTGTGGCTGCGGCGCTGTCCTTTTTCATGGCTTCGATTTTGTTGTCGATTTTCGCTTCGACCTTTGTTTCAGCTTTGCCTTCGGCCTTGCTGTCCAGCTTTGGCTCTACCTTGGCTTCCGCTTTTTTAGTCTCGGTTTTGGACTCCAGCTTCGGGAACTTCTTGGCGGTTTCTTTATTCTGTTCAGTGGGGGTGGTCGGTACTTCATTTCCTGATGTCAAAACAGGAGCCTTCTTCACGGCGTTTTTATTGCGCATGCCACTACCTCGTGATTGCAAAAATTTATGTCAGAGAAGGGTTTATATAGACATCTTTAAGTCATCGGCGCAACGGTAAAAATCGGCAAGTTATCCACATGGTTATTGCCATCTATCAAACGATACGCTCAGCATTGTTTTTATATCGATTTCCATTGTGGAAAAAAATTTATGCAGCCAAAACTGACAAATTCAAAAAAGTGATATTCTATTTTTTATCAATAGATTGCATATATTTCTTCAAATCTTTTTTAAGTTCCGGTGCTAACAGATACAAACCAATGGCATTTGGGATAGCCATGGCGAAAATCATGGCGTCGGAAAACAGGATGATGCTGTCGAGCGCTGACGAAGAACCTATGATTGTGACGAGGCAGAACAGGACTTTGTAGGTCAGTTCGATGGCGGGTTTTTCGCCCATCAGATAGGTTGTGCATTTCAGGCCGTAATAAGACCAGGAAATCATGGTCGAATAGGCAAACAAAAATACTGTAAGGGACAGGACATAGGGGAACCACGGAATTGCGCTGGCGAATGCGCGGGAGGTAAGCTCCACGCCTTCCATCCCTTCCCCGCCTTCATAGGCTCCGGTAATGACGATAACGAGGGCTGTCACCATACAGATAACGATAGTGTCGATGAACGGCCCCAACATCCCGACAAAGCCCTGAGACACCGGCTTATCCGTTTTGGCTGTAGCGTGGACGATAGCGGCGGAACCGACCCCGGCTTCGTTCGAAAAGGCGGCGCGCTGAACGCCCATCAATAACGCACCCAGCACAGCGCCGAAGCCTGCTTCCGGTGTTAAGGCCATTTGCACGATGGTGGCCAGAGCGCCGGGCAGCGCTGTGATATTCAGTACAATGACGACAAGACCGGCAAGAATATAAAGCCCGCCCATAAACGGCACGATGCGCGATGCAGCCTTAGCGATGGATTGCAGCCCGCCGATAATAACAACACCGACCAGAACAGCCATAAACAGTCCCCACAGCCAGCCTTTATCGGCCATGAAGCTGGCGTCACCGCCAGTCACATTGACTATCTGCTGGAATGACTGATTGGCCTGAAACATGTTCCCTGCCCCGAATGCACCACCAATACAGCACACAGCAAAAATACCGGCAAAAATGCTTCCGGCATATGGGATGTTCCTGTTGGCGAAGGCGGCGCGCAGGTAATACATCGGTCCGCCGGATATGCTTTCCGGGTGGCTGGGGTCACGATGTTGGCGGTATTTTACGCCCAGCGCGGCTTCGGCGAACTTGGCGCTCATCCCGAACAGGCCCATCATCGCCATCCAGAAAACGGCGCCCGGCCCCCCGGCCGACACCGCGACGGCAACCCCGGCGATATTCCCAAGGCCTACCGTACCGGACAGTGATGTGGACAACGCCTGAAAGCGGTTGATTTGCCCGTCCGCGTTCGGGTCGTCGTATTTCCCGCGCAGGACGCTGATGGCGTGGCCGAAATAACGGATATTGATAAAGCCGAAATAGACCGTGAGGAATAAGGATAGCAGGACAAGCCATACCAGTATCAGCTTGATATCGTATCCCGTGACAGGTTCCGAATAGAAAATAATGCTGGCAATAAAATTGGAAACCGGCTCAAAGGCCTGATTAATTGTCTGGTCTATATTCATAATAAAAACCCATCACACGGCTGGTTGTTATAACCATTCAAGCGTAATGGGTTCGTAAGGAAAATTCCAAAGAGTTTTGGAAAACTACCCCCTGTTAATCCTGATCTTACTGGCAGATCGGGTGTGATACCGGGTGTGTTCCATGGAAAGTACCGGCCCAGCGGCGTAAATCATCCTGGGTCATCAGTGCGGCCTTCGGGATACGCGGCGCGTAGGTAGCGCAGAAAATGTCCGGGCGCATTTGCGCGGCGTCGGTTGATACCTTGTTGGCCAGTTCTGTGCGGAAATCATGCAGACGCCCTTCCGGGTTACTCATACCTTCACGGGCAAAATAGCTGATTAATGTGTCTTCGTAATTTGCAAACAGATCGGAATTGTTGGCGGTGATCTCACGGTATTGCTGGTAGAAATTCTTCCAGCCGCGCGGCGTCATGTGCTGGCAGTTCAGGCCAATCACCATTAGCTCGCTATGGATACGGATGCCCTGCTCCGCTTCGGCTTCCGCCTGCGTGTAACAGCCGTCTTTGGCATAAGCAATCGTTGGGGCAATTATCAAAGAAAGTACGAAAAGAACGAAAACGCGCATTGCAACCTCAAATGTAAGCTAACCGACCCTGCGTCATACCCTATTACCAGCTGAACACAGAATTATTAAAAATAACGTGAATATTAGCTTTATGCTTTATTCAGAATAATCTGTCTAGAAAAAACCGTCCAAATCCTATGTCAGGACCGTGGATAAAACGCATGGAAAGGCGCTAAAACACTATAATTCTTGATTTTTGTTTCAAAAACCCTGATAACGCTTTTCACAATGAAAAAACCGGACCAAAGCAAAAAACTTTTTATCAAGACCTGGGGCTGCCAGATGAATGTCTATGACAGCAACCGGATGGCCGATGTTCTGGCCCCTTTGGGCTATGAATGTGTCGACTCGCCGGATGGTGCGGACATGATTATCCTGAACACATGCCATATCCGGGAAAAGGCAACAGACAAGGTTTTCTCCGAAATCGGGCGTTTAAAAAAGCATAAAAAGGCAAGGGAAGCCGAAGGCGGACAGATGCTGATGGCCGTGGCCGGATGCGTGGCGCAGGCCGAAGGTGACTTTATCCTCGAACGCGCGCCGGTGGTCGACATGGTGTTCGGCCCGCAAACCTATCACGAACTGCCGGAAATGGTGGCAAAGGCCACAGGCGCTTTCGGCTCCAACAGGCCGGTCCATACCGAACTGGCGGTTGAAAACAAATTCGACTCGCTGCCCGAAGAACATGTGAATGTCGGCCCGGCTTCGTTCCTGTCTGTACAGGAAGGATGCGATAAATTCTGCACGTTCTGCGTTGTGCCCTATACCCGCGGCGCCGAATTCTCACGGCCGATGCAGGCCATTTTAGATGAAGCGATGCGGCTGATTGACCTCGGGACAAAGGAAATCACGCTGCTGGGGCAGAATGTCAATGCATGGCATGGCGACGGGCTGGACGGTAATCCATCTTCGCTGGGCAAGCTGATTGAAGAAATCGCAAAGCTGGGCGTTACCCGTATCCGCTATACGACGTCGCATCCGCGTGACGTGGACGACGACCTGATTGCCGCGCATCGCGACATTGACTCACTTATGCCGTACCTGCATCTTCCTGTTCAGTCAGGCTCGGATAAAATCCTGAAGGCCATGAACCGCAAGCATACTGCGGATGAATATAAGGCGGTGATGGATCGCTTCCGTGATGCGCGTCCAGATATCTCGTTCTCCGGTGACTTTATTGTCGGTTTTCCGGGCGAAAGTGAAGAAGACTTTCAGGCAACCATGGATATGGTGAACTATATCGAATACGGCTCCGGCTATTCTTTCAAATACTCCCCGCGTCCGGGTACGCCGGCGGCTAATATGGGCGGGCTTGTGCGTGAAGAGGTGAAGGGCGAACGTTTGCAGCGTTTGCAGGACCTCATCACTGAAAAACAGCTGAAATTCAATAAAAAGACAGAAGGACTGGTCCTGCCAGTGCTGTTTGAGCGCATTGGCGGGCGCGAAGGCCAGATTCAGGGCCGCACACCTTATAACCAGTCCGTCAACGCCTATGGGAATGAGCGTTTAATTGGTGAAATCGTTGATGTCCGTATCACTGAGGGCTTTATGTCCTCCGTAGCCGGGGAGATCGAAACGGTTGAAATTATTGCGCAAAATGCCTGATTTTGTGATATTATATAGTTATTACGGATAAATTAGAGGCGAACCATAGCTAAAAGCGCTGAGACACAACTCTCCCTTTCCTATGAGGACAACTCCCTGCTTCCTTTGCTGTTTGGCGAGCATAACGCACATCTGCACCAGATCGAAGACACGCTTGGCGTCCATATTGCAACGCGCGGCAACACGATTTCGCTTAGCGGTGCGGAACAGGCGGTCAAAACCGCACAAGGTGTTATCACACAATTATGGGACAAGCTGGAACGCACGCGGAACCTTGCCAGCGGTGAAGTTGACGCTGCATTGCGCTTCGTGCGTAAAAACGGGCATGCGCAGGCAGATACGACAGATCCGATCAAAACGGCACGTAGTCAGGATATAGCCCCCCGCTCCCCCAATCAGGCTGCTTACATAGACGCGATGCGCACGCATGAAATGGTGTTCGGCATCGGCCCTGCCGGTACGGGCAAAACCTATCTGGCCGTGGCACTGGCCGTTTCCATGTACAAAGAAGGTCTGATTGACCGGCTGATCTTCTGCCGCCCGGCGGTTGAGGCTGGCGAAAACCTCGGTTTCCTGCCCGGTGATATGCAGGAGAAAATCGATCCGTATTTACGCCCGATTTACGATGCCCTGCATGACTCTATGCCTGGCGACCAGATCGCCAAGAAAGTTGCCAACGGCGATATTGAAATCGCCCCCCTCGCCTTCATGCGCGGGCGCACACTGAAAAACGCCTTCGTCATACTGGACGAAGCCCAGAACACAACGTCCATGCAAATGAAAATGTTCCTCACCCGTATGGGCGAAGGCACGCGTATGGTGATAACAGGAGATCCGTCACAGGTAGATTTGAAACCGGGCGTCCAGTCCGGCCTGCACGAAGCCCGCAATATCCTTCGTAATGTCGAAGGCGTGGCATTCGTGGAATTTGGAACCGAAGATGTCATCCGCCACAAAATGGTTGGGCGGATCGTCAAAGCGTACGAGGAACACAAGCGTTAAAATGGAATATAATATTGATATAGCTATTCAGGATCCCCAATGGAGCGAAGTCAAAGACCTGGAGACCCTGACACAGGATGTTATCCGGCGGACACTGGACATGGCCGATTTGCCCGAACAGGCAGTCGAAAGCCCGTTCGAGGTCAGCGTGGTTTTTGTTAATGACGATATGATCCGCGTCCTGAACAAGGAATACAGGGGCAAGAACAAGCCGACCAACGTGCTGTCCTTTGCCATGCTGGACGCCGACAACGATCTGGACATGAGTATTTTTTCTCTGGGTGACGTTATCCTTGCCTATGAAACTGTAGACAGGGAAGCGAAGGAAAACGACCGCTTTATACGCGATCATATTGCGCACTTACTGGTTCACGGCACGCTTCACCTTCTGGGATATGACCATATCGAAGACGATGACGCGAATGTCATGGAAACTCTGGAAATACGGATATTGGAAGGGATGGACATACAAAATCCCTACTTGCAGAAAATATAAATGTGATAAGATGGACAAAATGTTAGACAACACAAACGAACACGACTCACCCGCGGCGGAACCTCCGAGTACGAAGACCACGCAGAGTGGTCAAAACAAACCCAAGCTCTTTGGATGGTTGAAGCCTTTTTCCAAAAGTAAAAACGGCAGCGAAAACCTGCGCGAAGCTCTGGAAGAGTATATCGAAGAGCTGCATGATAACGGCGAAAGCGCCCATATTGCCCAGCATGAACAAACACTGATTTCCAATGTCCTGCACTTACGCGACCTGACGGTTGTCGATGTGATGATCCCACGTGCGGATATTGAGGCCATTGACATCAATACTTCACAGGAAGACCTGATGGCGATGCTCGGTGAAAAGCAGTTCTCCCGACTGCCTGTTTATAAAGACAGCATGGACAACATTATTGGCACTATCCATATCAAGGACATCCTTAG
>JAUHXT010000079.1 GCA_030426925.1 Alphaproteobacteria bacterium
ATATTCTGCTGCGTGAAGTCATCGACCTCGACGCGACTTACAACGACGATCCCGAAGACCACTCCGCTACAAATTCCGATGCAGAAGAGGAAGAAACAGCGGCAGAAGAACCAAAGAAAAAAGAAAAGGAAAAAGAAACCAAGAAAGCTGCGCCGAAGTCAGACGATGACGAAGAAAGCAGCGATGGTGATTCCGATGGTGACGGCGACGGTGAAGATGATGATGACGGCGAATATGACAGCCTGTCTCTTGCCGCGATGGAAGAAGAACTGAAGCCGCAGGTTTTCGAAACTTTCAGCAAAATTAAAAAGACCTACAAAAAAATCCAGACAATCCAGAAAGACCGTTTTGAAGCGCTGGGTAAAGGTAAAGAACCGTCTGCTGAACTCAACAAGAAATACGACAAGCTGAAAGCTACGATGGTTGAGCTGATGAACGAAGTTCAGTTGAACAACGCCCGTATCGAACAGCTGATCGAAGCGCTGTATAAGGTAAACCGCGAGCTTGTATCCCGTGAAGGGCAGATCCTGCGTATGGCCATGAATGCCAAGGTTAAACGCGAAGATTTCCTGGAAGAATATTACGGAGCGGAGCTGGACCCGAAATGGCTGGCCAAGGTACAGAAAAAATCCAAGGCATGGGAAAAATTCGCCAATGACAATGAAGACAAAATCAAGACCATCCGTGAACAGATTGTTCTGATTGCTGATGATTCCGGTCTGCCGATCAGCGAATTCCGCCGCATCGTTTCCACCGTTCAGAAGGGTGAAAAAGAAGCTGCTCGCGCGAAAAAGGAAATGGTGGAGGCCAACTTGCGTCTCGTGATTTCCATTGCAAAAAAATACACCAACCGCGGCCTGCAGTTCTTGGATTTGATTCAGGAAGGGAACATCGGCCTGATGAAGGCGGTTGATAAATTCGAATACCGCCGCGGTTACAAATTCTCCACCTACGCGACATGGTGGATACGTCAGGCAATCACACGTTCTATCGCTGACCAGGCGCGCACGATCCGTATTCCGGTGCACATGATCGAAACGATCAACAAGCTGGTGCGGACCTCGCGTCAGATGATGCACGAAATCGGTCGTGAACCGACGCCGGAAGAACTGTCCGCGCGTTTACATATGCCTTTAGACAAGGTTCGTAAAGTCCTGAAAATCGCCAAAGAACCGGTATCGCTGGAAACACCGATCGGGGATGAGGAAGATTCATCACTGGGCGACTTCATTGAAGACAAAAACGCGATCCTCCCGGTGGAAAGCGCTATCCATTCCAACTTGCGTGAAACCACGACCCGCGTGCTGGCGTCCCTGACCCCGCGGGAAGAACGTGTCCTGCGCATGCGTTTCGGTATCGGTATGAACACCGACCACACGCTCGAAGAAGTGGGGCAGCAGTTCAACGTGACGCGGGAAAGGATTCGTCAGATCGAAGCCAAAGCTCTGCGTAAACTCAAACACCCAAGCCGTTCCCGTAAGTTACGCAGCTTCCTTGATACTTAAATGGAACTGATTTCTGTCAATGAAGTCGTTTTTTTCATTGTCATGGTCGGCGGTCTGGGGGCTGGATTGCTTGCCCTGCGGCTCGGAAAAGCCTGGCTTTATGCTTATATCCTTACCATCATTCTCTATGTGAATATCACAGAAGCCAAGGTGATAGAGGTTTTTGGCCTGCCTATCACATTGGGCACGGCACTCTATGGCGCAATTTTCTTCGCAACTGACCTGATAACCGAATACCACGGAAAAAAATCCGCCTTTCAGATTGTTCGCTTAAGCATCGCCGCAACCATCCTGTTCCAGCTTTTCCTGCTTCTGACGCGCATGACATTGCCGATTGAGGAAGTGGCGGAGGTGTCCGATGCCATGGATACGGTCTTTTCCAGCTCGCTGCGTATTGTAGTGGCCAGCATCGTAACCTTTACGATCACTCAGAATCTCGACATATGGCTGTACGATTACATCCACCGCAAAACAGGGGATAGTCACCTCTGGCTGCGCAATAACGGCTCGACCCTGGTATCACAGGGCGTGGATAGTTACCTGTTCACATTCCTTGCGTTTTACGGCGTGTTCGATCAATGGTTATTAATGGCAACGGTCGCTTATGGGGCAAAGATTTTTGTCGCGCTGAATGACACGGCCTTCATATATCTCGCGCGCTATGTTGTGCCAAAGAAAGAAGCAAACGGGGAAGCATTGCGGACATGAAACATCAAAACCTCATCAATATCCTGATCTTCGGGCCGCTGGTACTGGCGCCGCTGCTGGCGGTGGAATTCCCGCGCATTCTCGCATACCTGCCGGTTATATCGGCCCTGCTTGGCGCACCCGCGCTGATCTTAGCTGGACACCAAAAACTGCGCTGGCCAACTGGTCCTGCAATCTTTCTGGCTGTTGTTGTGGTGTTGGCTTGCGCCAGCGTCCTGTGGGCGGGTGCACCTGATGAATCCGGCGAGCGGGCAGGGAAGTTGGCGATCATGTTGCCGTTCTATTACCTGTTTATCGCGGTGTTCCGCACGGCCGCACCGCATCTCAAAACGGATCATCTGAAACTCATGCTCGCCGCTTGTTCTTTGGGCGCTTTGGTTGTTTGCTTCGATATCTGGACAAACCTGTCACTCCACCGCTGGATACGTGATCTGGAACCGGGCGCGGTAACGGACGCCGTTATGAACCGGGGAGCAGTCACCATCGTGATGATGAGCCTGATACCGCTGCTGTATTTCTTTAAGGATAACAAGGTGTACACAGCGATAGCGGCGGTGCCCATTCTTCTGATGACAACGCAGATAGAAAGCCAGACAGCCCAGCTCGCACTGGCCTTTGCTATTGCCTTCTACCTTTTCTTTCCGGCGCGCCAGAACTGGTTATGGGTGCTCGGATTCTTCGCATTTGCTGTTTGCCTTCTGGGCATGCCGTTCGCCGCCACATGGCTCTATCACAACATGGCGGTGGAATTGAATAAAGTACCGCTCCTTGAAAACGCGTTCATCGGCGCGCGCCTTGAAATATGGGACTATATCGGCCGCTACGCCATGCAAAGCCCGCTCTTGGGCCACGGCATAGAAATCACCCGCACGGTCGAAGATTTTGATAGCGGCCAGGTCTTCAATATCGGCTATACGACTATCCTTCACCCGCACAGCTTTATCATGCAGATATGGATTGAGTTCGGCCTTCTGGGCATCCTGCTCTGTATTGCGGCTTTCGGCGCGGTATTGAAAGCCATCCATTCCATTACGGACGAACAATACCGGAGAATCTCTCTTACAATGTTCCTGACGTCATTGTTGATCGCCAGCTTCTCTTACGGCATTTGGCAATCATGGTTTTTGGGAATGTTCTGCCTGGTCGGCGGTGTATTACTGGCCGTTAGTTCCCGGCAGCCGGCTGGATATTCTGCGGCTGCTCAAACTGGTACTGCCCCATAATATTCTGCCTCACGAGGTTTTGCGGCAGGTCATAGGCCGTAAAATACCCGCTTTTATCGCTGCTGGATACGCGCCGGCGCGGGGCTGTGGTGCGCGCTGTCGTCGAAATACCATAGGCTTCTGCGGCGGCCTTGCGCATAGCGGCGTAGGACTCTGGCGGCACGGAGGAAACGGATGTCACCGTCGGCGCCATCTTCGTTGGGGCAGCCTTCATCGGTGCGGTTGCCGCGCGTTTATGTTGTGGTACGCTTTGTCCGCCGCCCATGCTTGTGGCTTGCACCAGTGTACACCGGTTCTTTACACATGTTGCCTGCAGCGGCGGCGTAATATTGCATGCCGGACGGGATGATGCCTCAAATCCGCAATAATCACGGTATCGTGCGTTAAGGTTGCTCATGGCGGCCTTGTTCACCGGGGTATGGCTGCAGGCCTGCAGGCAGGACGTGGCAACCAGCCCGCAATCCGCATGCTTCATACAACTCTGCATGCCGCCGGTGACGGAAATTTCGGCCTGTGCCAGCGCGGCGGAACTACAGGACAGCAAAACCAGAAGGGATACCAAAACAACTTTCATAGGACAGTCTCCTTTTAACCCCTATATTCATAAAGCGTTTTCGTATTTATGACCAGAGCTTTTCGGAAATGCCGAAAAGCCATGGACTTTGCCTGTATCTTTGGGCATAACATGTTACTCTGTGACGGTTAGGGCCTGTAGCTCAGTGGTTTAGAGCAGTCCGCTCATAACGGATTGGTCGGGGGTTCAAGTCCCTCCAGGCCCACCATATTTTCCAACGGTTTGCGAAGATTTCCTTGTTGGTGCCCGGCTGGTTTGGGGCAGTATTTGGGGCAGTATTCTATCCATAGCTCTCTACGCATTTATCCTTTACTTTTCCGGAATAGGCGTTTAATTGATACTCATTCTCAATAAAGGAGTAGATAATGACAACGGCGAAATCCTATGAGGGGCATCCTAACCCTCAGGCGGCAACATACGAAATCGATGCGGATCTGTTGGGCCCGTTCCAGAAAATAATTGTCAGCAAGACCGGCGAATTAAAGAAATATTGTCCTCTGGCTGAAACCCTGTTTGGTAAAAAAGGTGTTTTGCAACTGGCGATGGCCTCAAGAATTGACATCATTGCCAGGGACGGAAAAACCTATGTTGGCGTAACGACATCCAAGTTGGCACAATGGGATGATGATACGCGCAGTAGTGTAGAACGTGTCATAAATGATTTTCTGTCTAAATCGACCCCTGCCGTTTTGACGCAGGCGTTGCAGAAAGACATCACAGCAGAAAAAATAGAATTAAGAAAGCCGTTTGAACCCTCTGGCGAGGACGCCTTTTATCAAAGCATTGTGACAGAAACATTTAATGACCATGTCAGACCTATTTTGAAAGAGGATGGCGGTGATATGGAGGTACTGGCCATTGAAATTAAAAATGGAAAAATTGATGTGGACGTTGGCTTGGTAGGATCATGTAATGATTGCCCGGTAGCAAAAACAGGAACCTTGCAGGGAGCGAAGCACAAACTGGAGCAAATGCTCGTTGATATAAAAGCGGAGTTTGCGAATGATAAAAAACTGCAAACCCTTAGCGTCGGTGAAATTACTATTGAGCCCCTCAGGGAAGCAGTGTTTGCCAGGCCGGGCCCATCTGCTTCGCCTTAAAAATAATCCATTACTTAACTCAGGGCCTCTCGCAGGCCCTGAAGTTTTTGAAGCGTCTGTGTGACATTCTTATCGCTCAAAGGCTTGGAAAACCGTCTTTCGCAATTTTCGCAATCCCCCCCGTTCTGGCATGTCTGGGTGTTCGGCGCGTTCAGATCATTTGTTTCTTTATTACAGCACATATCCGTCTCCTGATTATCTTTATAACATTAAGGCATGGCCGGGCCGTTCATCGCCCGTGTTGGCCTGGGGATGGCCGGTCGTTCCGACACTGTGTCATCGTTGGCTGGCGCGGATGTGTCACCCTCACCGTTGTCCGATGAAAGACCGGCGCGCAGCTTTGCTAATTTGTCTAAAGTTGCGTCAGCTTTGTCTTTTTCAATAGGTTTGTCAAAACGCTCCTTGCATTTTTCACAATCGCCGCCCGGACATCCAGGACAGGGGCCATCTTTCACCTGTTCCGGTAACGCTTGCGGTCCGCCATCAATTCTGTTGTCAACGATGTCCTGTCGGATATCGGCAATATCCTTTTGCATCTGCGGATTGTCATTGGCATTGGACGCGGCCGTATCCAGTTTCAGTAGAATGATTTCCGCTTCTTTCGGAGAGATCTTTTGTTCGCCAAGACCTTCCAGCTGCCTTGCGACGAAAGTCATGGACTCCGTCTGGACTTTCTCTTTTGCACTCAACACACTGCCGTCACTGTGACTGCTTGTGATGCTATTGCTCAGCGCGTCGAGCTTTGCTGCAAATTGTATAACATTCGAAGGGGTGCTGCTGCTTCTGTCATCATTTGCGGCGATGGTAGTGGCAGGGCCGGAACTGCTGTCTCCCTGACCTGCTTGGGACGTAGGCATGGTTCCCCGCATGGCGGCCAGCTTTTCTATCGTTGCGTCAGCTTTTTTCTGCTCAATGGGTTTATCAAAACGCTCCGTGCATTTTTTGCAATCGCCGCCCGGGCATCCGGGGCAGGGGCCGTCTTTCACCTGTTCCGGTAATGCTTGTGGCCCGCCATCAACCCTGTTGTTGACGATGTCCTGTCGGATCTCGGCAATATCCTTCTTCATTTGCGGATTGTCATTGGCATTGGACGCCGCCGTATCCAGCTTAAGAAGGATGATTTCCGCTTCTTTTGGAGAGATTTTTTGTTCGCCAAGACCTTCTAACTGCCTTGCGACAAAATTAAGGGATTCCGCCTGTACTTTATCTTTTGGTGTTAACGGTGTGCCGCTGGATTGATTACTTTTGATTGTGTTCGTCAGCCGATCCAGTCTCGATATAGTCGTCGCAACGGGGAGCGCGCTTATCACCACCTGGGAGTTATCTGCTCCTGCCCTCGTAGAAAGCGTTTGCCCGGAGCCATTATCAGCGGCTCGTGCGGGAATCGTAACATTGGATACTGCCGAGTGGACAGCTTGCTTGACTTGCGGTGACGACAATTCCGAAGCGGCTTTAATCGCAACAACTTCTTTTGCGGATACAGGTTGCCCGGTTTCGATCTTCGTGATCATCGCCTGCATTTGTTGTGCTTGCGCCGGGGGTAAAGAGTTATTGGTTACAATTTCTGACAGGCGCGTGGACAAAACCTGTCCCTCGGACGCGCTCAAAGTAACCGCCGTATCAGGTGTGTTTTCGATGACGCTCAGCTTGCTGACGACTTCCGCTTTCGCTTCGGGGGAAGAGGTGATGATTTCTTTTAACTCACTGCCTTCCATGCCCAGCTTTGCCGCCGCTTCTGCGATAACACGTGTTTCCAGTGATTGTATCTCGGCTTTGGCATCCGCCGGTACGGCCTCTTTTAAGTCCATTACCGCTTGTATGGTTTGCGCACCGCCCGGATTGGTTTCTATCAGCGTACGTATTTCCTGCGCGTCCATACCGGCTTGGGCCACGGCGGCCTGCACACCTGTATCGGACAATGCCGCACTGACATTCATGACGGCTTCCCGTGTTTTGGGTTCGATGTCCAGCCGCGCGGCCTGCACGTTTAATTGTCCGTCGGAAATTTGTGCGATATCGATGCCGCGGTTTTCAAGGACGGCAACCGCCTCCGGGCCTGCCTGCTTAATGGCCTCAACGGCCTTTAACGCCTCCATACTGCCCGGATCTTTCAGGTCCTGTATAATGGCATCAATCTGTTTCGGCTCTATCCCGGATTGTTCCAGCGTTTGCCGCAACTCCGGCAATTGTTCGGCCACGGCGGCCAACTTGGCAGTATCCAAAAGAGTATCTTTGACACTTTGCACATCCATGCCCGGATTATCCGAAACAATTTGCGCCGCAACGCTCTCTGCGCTGACGTTCATGATGGCTTCCACTTTTTCGGCGACGGCCGGCGGCAGCGTCTCAACACTCGCCAGCTTCGCAATGTCGGATAATCCTTCCGGCGAAGTCATGTTGGTGACAATGCGTTCTATTTCTGCAGGTTCGATTCCTGCGGCTTGCAGGCTGTCCCTGACGGCGGGGTCGACAGCTGCAATCGCGGCGATTTCGTTCGCCTGAATAACGGCTGCCTTTACCTCTGCGGCATCCAGTGACGGACTGTCGGCGACAATGCGCTCCGCGATAACCTCGGCATTGGCCTGAACAACTGCCTTGGCACTTTCGACGACCTCGGCGGGCAGGGCGGG
>JAUHXT010000004.1 GCA_030426925.1 Alphaproteobacteria bacterium
AGATCGTCGCGGGCGAAGGCGATACGGTCGGCGTCAACGCGCTTCTGGCAACGCTGGAAGAAGGTGCGGGCGGCGGCGGGTGAGCTGAATTCGCTCCTCATCGAGGACATTCAGGGAAATCGGCTTATCAACTCCTTCGCCCTGAAGGACCAGGAGAAAAAGCGCTTCAAGGAGCATAAGGAGATGCTGGACGGCCTTAAAAAAGGTGACAAGGTTGTTACTGCCGGTGGCTTGCTTGGCACGATCGAGACAATCGATGATGCCAGCGATGAAGTCGTGCTGGATATGGGGCATGGCACGAAAGTCAGTGCGCTGCGTTCCACCATCCATCAAAAACATGACAAGAAATCAGGCACGGCCAAAAAAGAAGATAACAAAGCCGACAAGAAGAAAGACGACAAGAAGTAATGGTTCAAATACCCCGCTGGAAAGTTATTGCGTCGTTAGTTGTTATCGCGTTCGGGTTCCTGTACAGCGCGCCGAATGTGATCGGCGCATCAGGGCAGGCGTGGGTGGAAGAACACCTGCCGGGGTGGATGCCGCATAAAACGGTGAACCTGGGTCTTGACCTGCAGGGGGGATCACACTTGCTGTTGAGCGTGGATGTCGATGTCGTGTTGAAGGAACGGGCAGGCACGTTGGAAGATTCCGCCCGTAAAGAGCTGCGTGGGGAGAGATTAGGGTATAAACGTATCGGCGTGATCCCGAACGGCGTGCGCGTGACGCTGCGCGACCTGGAAGACGGGGACGCGGTGCGTAAGATTTTATCCAATCTGGAAGACGGTCTGGACGTTACGGTCGACGGCGACAAGGTCGAAGCCGTGTTTACGGAAGAGTACCTGGAGCAGACAAAAGACCAGGTGATCGGACAGTCGATTGAGATCGTCCGCCGCCGTATTGACGAAACGGGAACCAATGAGCCTGTGATCCAGCGTCAGGGGGAAGACCGTATTTTGGTACAGCTTCCCGGTGTTGACGATCCGGCGCGTGTAAAAGACCTGCTGGGTAAAACCGCGAAAATGACATTCCATCTGGTTGATCAGGACGCGGGGATTGATGCGCGTAATACCGGATCCACGTGGGTTGTACCGTATGTCGATGAACCGATGCGCACATTGGCGTTAAAGCGCAAGGAAGAGCTGTCCGGTGATGCGCTGACCAATGCGCAATATGCACAGGACCAGACAGGACAGTCGGCAGTATCGTTCCGGTTTAACAATACGGGAACGAAAAAATTCTGTGATTTGAGCCGTGAGAATGTCGGGCGGCTGTTTGCCATTGTGCTGGACAAGGAAATCATTTCCGCGCCGGTCATCCGTGAACCGATTTGCGGCGGAAACGGCCAGATTTCCGGTAATTTTTCAATCAAGGAAGCCAATGACCTTGCGCTGCTGCTGCGTGCAGGCGCTTTGCCGGCTCCGCTTACCATTATCGAAGAGCGCACCGTTGGACCGTCGCTGGGGGCCGATTCCGTCGCCGCCGGTAAAGTGGCCAGTATGATCGGGCTTGTCGCCGTTCTGGTATTTATGGCGGTGATGTACGGATTGTTCGGCGCGTTTGCGTCTATTGCGCTGTTTGTCAACGTGGCGTTGATATTCGCGCTTTTGTCCGGGCTTCAGGCAACACTGACGCTGCCCGGCATTGCGGGGATTGTTTTGACCATCGGTATGGCGGTCGACGCGAATGTGTTGATTTTCGAGCGTATCCGCGAAGAAATCCGCAATGGCCGTTCGGCGATCGCATCGATTGACGCGGGGTATAGCCGGGCGATGTCGACCATTATCGACTCTAACCTCACCACCCTGATTGCCGCGATTATCCTGTTTTCATTCGGGACGGGGCCGATCAAAGGCTTTGCTGTGACGCTGGCGATCGGGATTGTGACATCCTTCTTCTCCGCGATCGTCGTGACACGGTTGATGGTCGTGGGGTGGCTGCATAACAAAAAACCAACAACGTTGCCGGTATAGGGAAGGGAATTTAAACGATGAAAGCAATACGGGTTATACCGGACGATACAAACATCAACTTTATCGGGATGCGGTTTGCGGCATTTGCGCTGTCGATCGCCATTATTCTGGGCTCTATCGCACTGACCGTTAAAAACGGACTGAATTTCGGGATCGATTTCACGGGCGGTACGATGATTGAAGTGCGCGTGCCGGAAGAACAGCCGGATTTGTCCGCTTTGCGTGCCCAATTGAATGGGTTGGGGCTAGGTGCGGTATCCATACAGGAATTCGGGCGCGCGGATGATTTGCTGATCCGCCTGGGCGAACAGCAGGGCGGGCCGGAAGCGCAAAAGCAGGCCGTGGAGACAATCAAGGCAACGCTAGCCGAAAAATACGTTGCGTATGAAGGCGGGGACGATGTGGAATACCGCCGGGTGGAATTTGTCGGCCCGCAGGTGGGTGAGGAGCTGAAGCAGCAGGGGATGTATGCGATCCTGTTTTCGCTTTTGGGTATCCTTGTGTATATCTGGTTCCGGTTCGAATGGCAGTTTGGCGTTGCCGCAGTTGCCGCGCTGGCGCATGACACGATTGCGACTGTCGGATTGTTTGCATTAACCCAGATGGAGTTTAACCTATCTACCGTGGCGGCTGTTTTGATGATCGCCGGTTATTCGATCAACGATACTGTTGTGGTGTTCGACCGGATTCGCGAAAACTTACAAAAATTCAAGAAAATGGCGTTACCTGAGTTACTGAACAATACCGTCAACCAGACGTTATCCAGAACGACCATGACATCCTTTACCACTTTGCTGGCGTTATTCGCGCTGTGGTATTTCGGGGGTGAAGTGATCCGCGGGTTCGTCAATGCCTTGATTTTCGGTATAGCGATCGGTACGTATTCGTCCATTTTTGTGGCCGCGCCGATTTTGCTGTTTATGAATATCCGCCGATCCGGAAAAGACGGAGAAGCGGCCAAAACCGCAGAAGCCTGATTTTCCCTTGATCAAACAGGCGTAAGCGGATTAGCCTTAGCGGGCAGAATTGTGAAGGAAAGATCCATGAAACACACATTTCATTATTTATTGATAGGTAGTGCCGTGCTGGCACTTGCAGCTTGCGGTTCATCCAAGGGGCCGGGCGATATCGGCAGCAGAGGCGATATCGTGATCCGCAATGCGGGGGACCCGGAACCGGCAGCCATGGCAGCCAGTGGGGAGGCCCCGGTTGATCCGGTTATCGCACAGCATGCGCAAGCGGTGGAAAACGCACAGCCGGTGATAGATGAAATGGCCGCGAAAGACCCGGACAACACCCCGGTTCCCGGCGACCAGATCGAGGAACCGAAAGCAGAGATGAGCGCGGAAGCGGAATCAGCTGCGCCATCCGATTCAGAAGTGCTGGCGGCGGGCAGTAAATCCATGGAACCTGTGGCAGATGAAGCGGAAGCCATGGTTTCAGAAGAAGTGGCCGAAACCGTTGTCGAAGAGACCATCACGGAAGCGGAAGAGGTTGTCGCGCAGCCAATGAAGCGTACGTCGATGGTACAGCCCGATGCGGAAACTATATTAGAGCCGATTGATACGCAGGCGCATGATACCGCGATGGCCTCAGAAGAGATAGCCGAACCCGTTATGGAAGAAGCCACGGCCGTTACAACGGCTGCTGCACCCGAACCGGAAGCCATGCCAGAAGCGGAATTGCCGAAGCCTGTTTATGAAGGCGATCCGGCGGTCAGCGACGTGCAGGCGATGGAAGTGGAAGCAGAACAGGCCGAGACTTATACGCCTTCGACGGGCGTGACGAGCGGTCTGATCGCACATCCGAGCAAGGGGCTTATTTCAGCGCTGCAAAAAGCGTTGAACGGGAAGGGCTATTATTTTGGTGCGATGGATGGAAACCTTGGCGCAGAGACGCTGAACGCCCTGCACCTGTACCAAAGTGCGCACGGCATGTCCGATTATGGCATGACAGTTGAGACGCTGGAAAAGCTCGGCGTTGACGCAACACAGTACTAACAATGGATGTTACCCCGTTAGTCCGCAAGGGCACACAAATTATCCAAAGCTATAGCGGTGGCCGGTTCAAGGTCAGCGGTGCAGTGTATGACGGTGCGGTGATCGTACGCCCCGAAGGAACAACGCCGTGGGAGTTTTCGGGTGCGTTCGAGGAGATTGGCGCGCAGGATTTCGATGCGCTGGCCGCACAGGCAGACGAGATTGACGTCGTGTTATTGGGCACCGGCAACGGGATGAAGTTCTTTCCGCCGATCCTGAAAGACAAGCTGAAAAGCAGGGGCCTGATGATTGAAGCCATGGACACGGGCGCAGCGTGCAGAACATATAACGTGCTTATGGCCGAAGGGCGGCGGGTTGCCGCGGTTTTGCTTCCGTTTTAAGGGGCTGAAAATCGCCTACGCGGCCAGTTTCATCGGCCCTTTTTCAAAGAGTTCGCCGACATAATCCCAGTTTATCAGGCTGTCCACGAAGGCTTCGAGGTATTTGGGGCGCGCATTGCGGTAGTCGATGTAATAGGAATGTTCCCAGACATCGCAGCCCAGAAGCGCGGTTTTACCATGAACGACCGGGTTTTCACCGTTCGGTGTTTTCATGATTTCAAGCTTGCCGGAATTGTTATCCATGGCAAGCCAGCACCAGCCGGAGCCGAACTGGCCGACGCCGGCTTCGATGAATTTGGACTTAAAGCCGTCATAGCCGCCGAGGTCTTCGGCGATTTTCTTTTCCAGCGCGCCGGGAATTGACGTGCCGCCGCCATTCTGTTTCATCCATCTCCAGAAATGGATGTGGTTGAAATGCTGGCCCAGCTGATTAAACAGGCCGGGGTTATTTTTGTATGCCCAGACCATGGCTTCTTCGAGGGAGGCATTTTCCTGCCCCGTACCGGCAATCAGTTCGTTCCCCTTCACAACATAGGCGTTGTGGTGCTTGTCATGGTGGAATTCCAGGGTTTCGGCGGACATGTACGGATCCAGCGCGTCATAGGCGTATGGCAGGTCCGGTAATTCGAAAGGCATTGGTCTTCTCCTTATTTTTTGTAATTTCGTCTTTATACGCTACGATTTTCAACGTATGAACTCAAACAAAGTTTCAACTTTTTGTGAGCCTTATGAATTATACGTATTGCGGAAATCTTGTGCGTCAACAGGACGCGGACAGATATTTGCTCAGCCTTTTGTATAAAGGGGCGCAGCGGGAGGCGTTATGGGCGCTGTTCGCGTTCAATCACGAAATAGCCAAGACACGCGAAGTGGTGAGCGAGACGGCAACGGGCCTTATCCGCCTGCAATGGTGGCGGGACGCGGTGAACAAGATTTACGACGGCGAGGTTTTAGAGCATGAAGTTGTGAAGGCGCTGGCCGATACGATTGCGCAATATGATTTGCCGAAGGAACCGTTCGAGACATTGATCTATGCACGGGAGTTTGATGTCGAGGACCGGCAGCCATCAAATCTGGATGGCATGTTAAAATATGCGGGGCTGACGAGTGTTCCGTTAAACGCGCTTGTCCTTAAAGTTTTAGGTGAGGATGAGGACGAGGGTGTTTTGCATGATGTGTCGGTGCAATATGCGGTTGCCGGGTTGTTACGCGCGGTGCCGTATCATATGAAACAGCGGCGGTGTTATTTGCCACAAGCGTTGATGGACGGGTATGACGTGAGTGTATCGAAATTATATGACTGGAAAAAATTTGAGGCGCTAATCCCTGTGACGCGTGAGATTGTACAGGTGATGGATAAGAAAGTGCAGCCGGATAATCGCTTTCTTAAAGCCAGTTATAAGCTGTCTGCCATCTATTACAACCAGATATCAAAATGCGGGTATAACATGTTTGATTCAAAGATGATTCTGGATCCGCCGTTCAAGGCGCTGCGCGTGTGGGCTGCGCGATTTTAGTAACGGGATTTTTCGCGGTTCACTGCGTTTGTCAGGTCGCGGCAGACTTTTGATCCTTCGTCATATTCTTCTTTTGAGTCAATTGCCTGCTGCTTTTGATTCATTTCGTTTTTCATCAGAAGCAGGACGGAATTTATCGCGCTTTCAATATGTTTTTGCATGCTTTCCCGGATTTCATTGATTTGCGCGTAGTTGTATGGCCCTTGTGCGCCTGCAAGGTTCACAGCATTCTGGATCGATTGTCCCATCATTTTTGAATATTTGTTCATCACTTTACGGTCAACGAGGACGTGTTTTTTCTCGTGTTCCAGAATGAACTGGCCGCATTTGCCTTTGTTGTACCCTTTGGCGATGAAAATTTTCGGTGAGAGTTTGATGTCTACATTGATCTGTTTGTACCAGACGCAGAAAGTCCCGTTTTTCGGGTTTTGCGATGAACCGAATTCGATGTTGTAGCTCATTTCCGGTTTGTCGTGACGCAGGCCTTTTGTTACCAGGTCAACGCCAATACCGTAAGGCGAGATCGTGTTGCTTTTCATCGCCGTCAGTTCGGCATCCGTTTTTGAAAAGTCGTATTGAATGTTTGCCGTTGTCGGCTTGATATTGATAACGGGGGCTTCAGGCAATATGCATTGCCCGCCAGCAGCGGCCAGCGTGAACATCGCCATAGTTTCAAGTACCGTTGGAAGCATGGTATTTTCCCCCTATCTTACTTTCACCCAAAAGGGTTTATTTTCCTTTAAAAGTTTCGTTTACGCAGCAATTTTACCAATGTTTTCAAGCCATAAGCCAAGGTCGTTCAGGGCGCGCTGTGACATCAGCTTTTTCTTTTCCCGGCCTTTTTCCTTGCCTTTTAAACCCTTTAGCGCGCCTTTGGGCACTTCCATTTCCGGGAAGAGGCCGAAATTCACGTTCATCGGCTGAAACGTTTTTTCATCCGCGCCGCCGGTAATGTGCGAGAGGATCGCACCTAGTGCCGTGGTTGCGGGCGGCAGCTCCACAGGGTTTCCAAGAATTTCAGATGCGGCGAAGCGCGCGGCCATGATGCCGACGGCGGCGCTTTCCACATAGCCTTCGCAGCCTGTGATTTGCCCGGCGAAACGAATGTCCGGGCGGGCCTTTAGCCGCAGGCGTTCATCGAGCAGTTTCGGCGAGTTGATAAAGGTGTTGCGGTGGAGACCGCCAAGGCGCGCGAACTCCGCGTTTTCCAGACCGGGTATCAGTTTGAAGACGCGGGTCTGTTCGCCGTATTTCATTTTTGTCTGAAAGCCGACCATGTTGTAGAGCGTGCCGAGCGCGTTGTCCTGGCGCAGCTGCACGATAGCGTAAGCGCGTTCGTCTTTATGCGGATTGGTGAGACCGACGGGCTTCATGGGGCCGAAACGTAAGGTTTCGGGGCCGCGTGATGCCATGACCTCAATCGGCATGCAGCCTTCGAAATACGGGGTGTTTTTTTCCCATTCCTTGAATTCGCCGTATTCGGCGTGGGTGAGTTCGTGGACGAAGGCTTCGTATTGTTCCTTTGTCATCGGGCAGTTGATGTAATCTTTGCCTGTGCCTTTATCATAGCGGGACTGGAACCATGCGATGTCAAAATTCACGCTGTCCTTATGCACAATCGGGGCGATGGCATCGAAGAAGGCGAGTTCGTCTTCGCCTGTGATGTCCTGTATCGCCTTTGCCAAGGGTTCGGAGGTCAGGGGGCCGGTGGCGATGATTGTGCTGCCCCAATCTTTTGGCGGAAGTCCCGCGATTTCTTCGCGTTCGATAGTAATCAACGGGTGTTCGGTCAGAGCCTGTGTCACGCCATCAGAAAAAATATCACGGTCAACGGCGAGCGCACCGCCGGCGGGGACGGCGGCCTTTGCCCCCTCACGCATAATGATGGAACCACAGCGGCGCATTTCTTCGTGCAGCAGGCCGACGGCGTTGTAATCAACGTCATCGGAGCGGAAAGAGTTGGAGCAAACCAGTTCGGCCAGACCGTCGGTTTTATGGGCATCGGTTTTTCGTACCGGGCGCATTTCATGCAGCACCACAGGGACGCCCATTTGCGCGGCTTGCCATGCGGCTTCGCTGCCCGCCAATCCACCGCCTACGATGTGAAGTTCTTTTGTCATGCCGCAGTTTTATGGGCTTTTGGATAGAAATTCAAGATGGAAGCAAGGGGTATTTATTGACATAACGTAAAGGCGCTGCTATGACCAGTTGATGAGTATGAGGCGTGTTATGAGTGTCAGGCGTGTTATGAAGGATGAAACCAAAAAGTTACTTGCTTCGCTGTGGACGGTGGAGGAAAGGGCGACATTTGAAACCAAAGCTGTTCGTGAGGCTTTTGAAGATGCCGGAGCGGCGGTCCATATCATGCCAAGCGGGCTGCATATCCATTTTAAAGGTTCCAGCGGATATTTCTATTACACCGACAAGACCCACAAGACAGTCGGGCGGCCATGCGGCGTCGGCATGTTTAATATACGGCGCTTTTTGCAGGGGTGAATTTACAAGTCTTTGAGGTAGACCAGACGGTTGCAGCGTACACCGCCGAGTGCTGATTCATATTCGTCGATCTGGCTGAATTTTTCTTTTTTCAGGATATGCCGCATGGCCTTGTTGGATGCGCGGCAGCGGACAACGGCATGATGGAATCCTTTTTCCCGCGCGCGCAGGATGGATTGACACATTAGTGTTTGTCCCAGACCTCGGCCCTGATAATGGTTACGGATAGCGAGTACCGATAAATAGAATCCTTTTTGAATCGGGTAAGGTCTTTCGCGGGCAATTATGGTGTTGTCAAAGGGGCAGCCGATGGACAGACCCAGTATATTGTCCTGTTCGCCCTTTGTTAGCATGAAATAGGATTGTTCCTCGGCGCGTTCGTTTAAAAAATCAATGGTAGAGTGCCTGTCCCAGTTTTCATTTTTTTCCGGAGCGTTGAAACATTCACAATACAGATCGGCGATTGCGTCGAGATTGCTTTCGCTGGCGTGTAGGATTTCTGTTTTCATATGCGTAGTGTACTTTTGATTTTTTCTATCAACTGTCAGTTAGTATATCAACTGGAGCGGCCGATGAAAGAGCGGAGCGGTTAATTCCAGAATTCATCTTTGGATGGAACACGGGAAAAAGCGATTTTTGTGCCAACATGTCCGGCCAGCGTTTTCGGCGGCAGGCCGATGCTGACCGCTTCCTTTTTATATTTGTCGCGCAGCAGGTCGAGAGCAGAAGAGAGCGCTTCGTTTTTTTGCATTACTTTACGCTTTTCTTCCAGCGCGTGGTCGAACATATCGTCGGTAATGTCTTCGGCGCGTTTGAGACCGTGCAGGACGACGGAGACTTTTTTGAACACGGTCTTGTTGTGATGCGAGGGGAGGAGGCCGCAATCATGCACCATCATGATCCAGAGTTCTTCCAGATAATGCAGAAATGTAAACGGGTCGTGCGCGTGGGCGAAGGAGAGGTCGTGGCTCCAGCGGTAGCCGTCAATAAAGCGAACGCTTAACGACAGGCGGGAGGCGTAAAATTCCTTACGCCGCAGGCGGTATCCGGCCTTTACCAGCAGGCGGCGGGCCATGGCGCGGGTTTTTTCAGGTGTGCGCAAGTCCGGGTCGAGCACGCGGGAGTGGCCAACCATCGAGGTGTTGGTGGATTGATAGGGGACATCGTAGCCGTGCAGCCAGTACCAGAAGCGTTCGCCCTGAACACTGCCCCATATGCTGCGCGCTTGTTTTGGGGATATGTGCCAAAGCTGTTCCACCGTTTTGATGCGCGCGCGTTCAAGGCGGGCGGCCATGTTCACGTTAATGCCGGGCAGGTCCATGAGTTTGAGGTCGAAGAGGCGACCCGGCAAATCTTCAGGTGAGAGAATAACCAGCCCGTCCGGTTTTTCAATTTCGGTGGCGACCTTTGCCAGGAAGCTGTTGGGGGCAATGCCGATAGAGCAGTTAATATGTTCACCGACATTGCGCCAGATCGATTCCTTTACCGCCATGGCCAGCGCGCGGGCGTTTTCCGGTTCGCGTTCACGGCCTAGCAGGATGCAGTCACATTCATCAATCGACCAGATTTTGTTCACGGGCAGATGGCGTTCCACTGCATCGAGGATTTTATGGTGATATTCGACGTATTTATCATGGCGGGCGAGGACGCATTTCAGGCCAGGACACATGCGGCGGGCCTCGTAGATTTTTGTGCCGGTTTTGACGCCGTATGCCTTGGCCTCATACGAAGCGGCGATGGCGCAGGTGGAATCGGTTACCATGGGCGTGACGGCCACTGGTTTTCCGCGCAGGTGCGGGTTTTCCTGTTGTTCCACGCTGGCGAAGTAGCTGTTCAGGTCTAAAAAGAGCCACTTTAAACCCGCTTGTGCCGGTGTTTGCAGTCCAATGTTCATGGTTTGTTCTATGCTGTTTTGGTGCGGGACGCAAGCGGTTTTTTTATAAACAGGGCAGGGAGCCCTGGTATTGGTTCTTTAACGTTTTATTTGGTATGATCTTAAAAAGAGGGCTTTCATATCATGGAATCAGCTAAAAAAGAGGGCTTGTCCCCCAGCCGTTTTTACATGTGGCGCGCCATTTTCGCGATGGCGCATGCCGACGGTATCGTTACGCCACACGAAGTGTCTTTTTTAAGTGAAAGTACGCTGAATTTACCGCTATCGGATTCACAGCGGGAAATGTTGAAGCGCGATCTTGCCGAAGCGCAGGATCCGGCGACGATGTTTACGCAAGTGACCGAAGCCAGAGACCGGGAAGAGTTTTTTGTGCTGGCGCGCGTTCTATGTTGGTCGGATGGCGACTTTGATGTGCAGGAACGCAAGATGATGAACGTGCTGGAAGACCTGGACGCACAGCAGGAGGCCAGAGCGCTTTTGGAACGCAGCCGCCAGGTGGTGCAGGAAATCCAGCTCAACAAAGACCAGTGGGTCAGTGAACATAAGCGCGAAGAACAATCGATATTCGAAAAATTCAGCAGCCTGCTGAAGACGTCCTAGAATTCTTTAAGGGAAAATACGTGTACCGGGAATATTGGCCATGCGGATGCCGATATCCGTTTGGGTGAACGGGTTTACCGGATAGCTTTCGCCATCGAACTGCATTGCGACATTGCGGTCCGGCATGTTTGTGCCGGAGACCCGGACGATAATATCTTTCCAGCCGTTTGTCGCGTTTTCAGAGATAAGCAGAGGGCCGCGGATTCCGGTGACTTCATTTACGATCCGGAAGTCGTTATCTGTGGCTTCCATGATTACCATCATGCAACCTGACCAGCCGCACCAGTAATTGTAAGGCCCCTTAAACAAGAAGATGGCATCGCGCGCGCCATCACCATTTAAATCCGCGCGGGTGTAGTCGTAACGTGAATAGGGTGGGCCTTTTTGTTCGGAGATGTAGGTTTTTAGCAGGCTCATTGCCTGTGCGTCCGAGGGGCCATTACTGGCCATCGGCATTGGCGTCAGGCCCGGCCCTTCATCGTTTGTCGATCCGCAAGCGCCCAGCAGGAGCAAAAAAGACAATAAAAGCGCGGTTGTCCTAGCCTGCATTGTTCATGACCTCCAGTATCTTTTTCAACTGTTCCAGACTGACATCATAGATGTTCTGAATTTCCGTGAGGCGGGTTTCACGATCCATTGAATCGTTT
Source organism: Alphaproteobacteria bacterium (assembly GCA_030426925.1). Taxonomy (GTDB): domain Bacteria; phylum Pseudomonadota; class Alphaproteobacteria; order Micavibrionales; family Micavibrionaceae; genus JAUHXT01. The sequence goes on from JAUHXT010000004.1 coordinate 11,505, forward strand.
GTCTTTACGTCCGTCATCATCAGGCGGCAGGCCATGGAAAAGCGGCTCAGCCCCACATTGCCGGAAATGGACGCGATGGCGTGCAGTTCCTTTGACACATCGTCAGCTGCGGTCTGCGGGTCAAAAATGAAGTCTTTCTTTTCGGTGTAATGGGTAATGAAATCTTCGATCAGTTCCCGCGTACGACCAATGCCTATAAACTCAAGGAATGATTCAATTTGTTTCGGATCGACGATGGGAAAAGCTTCCAGATCCTGATTGTCGAACATCCTGGCCGCTTCGGAAAACGAATCCGAGTTGTCACGGTTGATCCAGTAACGAATTTTTTCTTCCAGTTCTTCGTGGTCGAACGGTTTCGGGATAAAATCATCCACACCGACTTCCAGCGCGGCGTTGCGCGTTTCCTGGGTGTTGTGAATGGTAAGCGCGACGATCGGCAGATCATCGTTCGAATGGTGGAGTTCATTGCGGATAAAGCGCGTGGCCTCGATTCCATTCATAACCGGCATTTCGATGTCCATTAACACCAAGTCGAATTTTTCTTCCTTTAGTCTATCCACAGCTTCCTGGCCATTAGCGGCGACGCTTATTCTGTATTTATTTTCAGATAATACGCTTGGCAGGAGAATTTGATCAGTTTCCAAGTCCTCTACATATAATATGTGACATATCGCCGATTGCTCAGTGTGCATATTTGTACCCTAACGTTACACCCATGACTTATTTTATGTTTTTTAGATTACATGAATTTCCTTCGGATACAATTTACATCAATAGTTTATCCCTATTTATCCGGATTGAGTTGACATGTCCCCCCATTCTGCCAGTATTTGTATAAAGTAGGAATTATTCTATGCCTTCCAGATTGTTTTTATTTTCAGTATTGACCATGTTTTTTTCCCTTGCCGGGTTTGCCGTTATGGCTTCCAGCGGAGGAGAAGAAGGCGGTGGTATGAAAAGCATGAGTATGGTGGACCACCCCGGAGCGATTCTGTGTCTGGTGATCTTTGTTTTGTCATATCTTGCCGTTTTGCTGGAAGAACGCACACATTTGCGTAAATCCAAGCCCGTTATGCTGGGGGCAGGGCTTATTTGGGTGACGATCGGTATTATGGCGCCGGATTACGATATCAGCCATGATGAGGTTCATACTGCCGTTTTGCACGGGTTGGAAGAATACGGATCGTTGTTGTTGTTCCTTCTGGCCGCCATGACGTATATCGCCGCGCTTCAAAACCGTATGGTTTTCGCGGCATTGCGTGCGAAGCTGGTGCAGGCGGGGCTGAATATGCGGCAGTTGTTCTGGGTTACCGGGTTTTTTGCGTTTTTCCTGTCGCCGATCGCCGATAACCTGACGACTGCGCTGGTTCTGGGGGCGGTGGTGATGGCCGTGGGTGCGAACGACCCTAAGTTTGTCGCCATAGCCTGTGTTAACATCGTAAGTGCGGCCAATGCGGGTGGGGCGTTTTCGCCGTTTGGAGACATTACGACCCTGATGGTATGGCAGGCAGGGAAAGTGGAATTTTTTGATTTCTTCCCGCTGTTTATTCCGTCGCTGGTTTGTTTCCTTGTTCCGGCCTTTATCATGAGCTTTTTTGTGAATCCCCATAAACCGCTGGCCGTGAGGGACAAAATCCGGATCAAGAGGGGCGGAAAAGGTATTATCGTTCTTGGCCTTCTGACCATTTCTATGGCGGTTGGGTTTGAACAGATGCTGGGTCTGCCGCCCTTTATCGGGATGATGACCGGTATGTCGATCCTGATGATCTGGGCGTTCCTGGTGCGTAAACTGGGCAAGGAGCGGGACCCGGAGTTTGATATCCTGAAGACCGTTGCCCTGGCCGAATGGGATACGCTGTTGTTTTTCTTTGGTGTTATTTTCAGCGTTGGCGGCCTGACCTTTATCGGTTATCTCGAGATTGCATCCAGTGCAATGTACGAAGGATGGGGCCAGACACCGACAAATATCATGATGGGCTTTGCATCCGCCATTATCGACAATATCCCGGTGATGTTTGCCGTGCTGTCCATGAACCCGCCGCTGGATGAGTTCCAGTGGCTGCTTGTGACCCTGACCTGCGGTGTGGGCGGTAGTATGCTATCTATCGGCTCGGCTGCCGGGGTGGCGCTGATGGGGGTTGCCCGCGGACAGTACACGTTCTTTACGCACCTGAAATGGTCCCCGGTGATACTGATTGGCTTTTCCGTTTCTATCTGGGTGCACTTCCTTGTGAATGGCGGGAACGAAGCTCTCAAGGTCATCCATTAACCTTCCATAGTTTTGTCTGGATTACGCCGTGGCGTCACTCATGCATATCATGTGCATATCGTTCCTTGCGCCTGCTCAAAATGAAATACTCTTCACGTTTAATCTGACGATAAAAGTTTCAGTTGATAGAGGACGTCGAGGGCTTCGCGGGGCGTGAGGGTGTCGGGGTCGACGGTGGCCAGTTTTTGTTCGAGTTCCGAAGCTTGCGGCTGTTCGGGGGCTTGCGCGGTGAAAAGCGGCAGGTCGTCGGCGAGTTTGGTGAGGGACGCGGAATGTTCGCCCTTTTGCAGTAAATCGAGCACGGCCTGTGCGCGGTCAATGACGGGTTTCGGCAGGCCGGCGAGTTTGGCGACATGAATGCCGTAGGAGCGGTCTGCCGTGCCTTCGGCCACAGAGTGCAGGAACACCACATCACCTTTCCATTCCTTTACCTGCATCGAATGGCAGGACAGGGCGGGGAGTTTTTCTTTCAGCGAGGTGAGTTCGTGGTAGTGCGTTGCGAACAGGCCGCGGCATTTGTTGACTTCATGTAAATTCTCAACACAGGCCCAGGCGATGGACAGGCCGTCAAAGGTTGCCGTGCCGCGTCCGATTTCATCGAGAATGACGAGCGAGCGCTGGGTCGCCTGATTTAAAATCGTGGCGGTTTCAACCATTTCGACCATGAAGGTCGAGCGTCCGCGCGCGAGGTCATCGGCTGCGCCGACACGGGAAAAACAGCGGTCGACGAGGCCGATATGTGCGGTATCCGCCGGAACGAAGGAGCCGATTTGCGCGAGGATGGCGATAAGCGCGTTTTGCCGCAGGAAGGTGGATTTACCGGCCATGTTTGGGCCGGTCAGAAGCCACAGGCGGTTATTGTCCGATAAATTGCAATCGTTTGGCGTGAATTGTTCGTTTTGTTTTTGAAGGGCGCGTTCAACAACCGGGTGGCGTCCACCAACAATATCGAAGGCAAGGGTGTCATCGATTTTTGGCCGTGTGTAATTTTCAGTTATTGCCAGTTCGGCCAGTGCGGCATAGACATCGAGCGACGCAAGGCCGCGGGCGATTGTTCCAATGTTTTCGGCGTTTTGGGTGACGGCATCGCAAAACTGCATGAAGAATTCGAGTTCGAGAGCGATGGATTTTTCGGCCGCCGAGGCAATATCACGTTCGAGTTCGGACAGTTCCGCCGTCGTAAAGCGCACATTGTTGGCCAAGGTTTGGCGATGGATAAAGGGGTTGTCGGTATCGCCGTCCTTTATCATCAGTTTGTCGGCGTGGCGGGCGGTGACATCAATAAAGTAGCCGAGGACATTGTTATAAGCGATTTTCAGGCCGTCTATGCCGGTCAGTTTTTTGTATTTGGTCTGCAGTTCGGCAATCAGCCGTTTGCTTTCATCACGTAAGGATTTGAGTTCATCGAGTTTATGTGCATAGCCTTTGCGGATAAAGCCGCCGTCCCGTTCCATGGCGGGGAGGTCGTCGTTTAACGCCTTCGTCAGTAGATCCTTTAGTTCCTGAATATTATTGTTTTGTGCCAATGATATGGCGATGGTTTTTAAAGCGGGAACATCATCGAATTGTAACAACTGAACACGGATGGTTTCGGCTTGCGCCAGCCCGTCACGGACCATGCCGAGGTCGCGCGGGCCGCCACGGCCAACGGCGATGCGGGCGAGGGCGCGTTCTATATCAGGAACAGATTTGAGCATATCGCGCATGGCGGTACGCAAAGGGGCGTTATCGGTGAAGGCCTGGATGCTGTCCTGCCGCGCCAGGATTTCTGTGAGGTTCGTGGATGGCGCGGAGAGTATGGATTGTAGTTTACGTGCGCCAGCGCCCGTGATGGTACGGTCGATGGTTTCAAGCAAAGAGCCCTTACGTTCGCCGGACAATGTGCGGATGAGTTCGAGGTTCGCGCGGGTGGACGCGTCGATGTCCATGACATCGTTTGCCGCGACCCGATGCAATGGTGACAAGCGCGGCATTTTGCCCTTTTGCGTGCGTGTCACGTAGTCAATCAATGCGCCTGCGCTTGCGACTTCCGCGCGGGAGAATGCGCCGAATGATTCCAGCGTGCCGACGCCGAACATGGATTCCAGCCGTTTTTGCGCGTTTTGGGAATCGAAGAGCGAAGCAGGCTGGGCCGAGATATTTTCAAATTCGATTCCGGAGAGTTTTTCAGAAACCAGAAGTTCGCTTGGCGCGATACGGGCGAGGGACGCGGGCAGGGTATCGGGTGATACGGGCTGGACGCTGAATTCCCCGGTCGACATATCAAGCCAGGCAAGGCCGATTTGCCCGCCGACATCACAGGCGGCGGCGAGGTAATTGTTTTCGCGGGCATCGAGCAGGGTGTCTTCGGTCAATGTGCCTTGCGTTACCACGCGCACAACATCGCGGTGGACGAGGGCTTTGGACGCCGGTTTGCCTTCGGCCTTTGCGCGCGCCTTTGCCTGATCCGGTGTTTCGGATTGTTCGCAAATTGCGACCTTGAATCCAGACCGGATGAGTTTTTCGAGATAGGGTTCGTAGGAATGATAGGGAACACCGCACATGGAAATATCGCCGCCCTGTGATTTGCCGCGTTTGGTTAGCGTGATATCCAGTGTTTCGGCGGCCTGAACTGCATCATCGTAAAACAGTTCGTAAAAGTCACCCATGCGGTAGAAGAGCAGGCAGTCCGGATATTGCGCCTTTAGCGCATGATACTGCGCCATCATCGGCGTATGGCCGTCGGCAATATACTCATCGGCCGTTTTCGGCGGTTCTTTCAGGGCTGTTTGTGACATAAAACAGTTTTACGACAATAGAAGCGGGCAGGAAAGGGATAGAACGATACTTATCCTGAGCATAATGCCGTGCGGATTAATGCGCATGATACGTTTACGAACCGCGAGCGTGTCCATGTTTTTGTGCCGTGTTAATTATTTTGAGGTGGCTTCGGGGTATCACCGCTTTGGTTGCGGTGCCGGCGCCAGAAGGCAATTCCAGCCAGAGTGTAGAGAAAGGAGATGTCGCCAACGTAACTGAGGCCAACTGCTACGCTCCCCTGAACGCCGTGTTTTTGTATGAGATTGAAAGAAAGTAAATCGGTAATGTGAAAATCGTCTTTTTTGTCTTCCCATTCAGACTTTCCGATATTGTAAACTATGGCTCCGGTCGCACTATAGGATACTGCGACGCTGACCAACGCAGCGGCGATAAATTGCTTTTTGAAAAATCTTTCCGGGTTGGCCGCGTTTTTGAATTTACTGTAGAGCGGGGCAATCAGCATCTTACATGCCTGGTTATGTACCCGTGCCGGTAGAACCGAAGCCGCCAGCGCCGCGCTGCGTTTCTTCGAGTTCTTCCACAACCGACCATTCGATATGTTCGAATTTTGCGATGACCATTTGCGCAATGCGCATGCCGCGTTCAACCGTGAAGTTTTCCGTGCCGAGGTTGGCAAGGATGACCTTGATTTCCCCGCGGTAGTCAGCATCAACCGTGCCGGGTGTGTTTAAAACCGTTACACCATGTTTGATGGCAAGGCCGGAGCGGGGGCGGATTTGCGCTTCGTAACCATCGGGCAGGGCGATAGACAGGCCGGTTGGAACCAGGGCGCGTTCACCGGGGGCGAGTTCAATTGCTTCCTGCAGGGCGGCGGAGAGATCCATGCCCGCAGACTGATCGGTTTCGTAGGTCGGGAGTTTTAACCCGACGGCATGATCGAGAGGTTTCAGGGCAACTTTAATCTGGCTCATTTACGCGACGTCCTTACATACATCTGGTTGAAGTGTTCGTATTATGCGGGTTGCCAGTTTTTTTGCAACGGCTGTTTTGGATAAAACGCCCCAGTCTTCGGCATCAGTCCGGGTGATAAGATGAATATGGGTTTCATCGTGACCGAAGACTTTTTCGCCGGATACATCGTTGGCGAGGATCATGTCACAGCCCTTTTTATCGATCTTGGCTTTCGCGTTGTCGACCAGGCTCGTTGTTTCCGCCGCGAAGCCGATGACGAGTGCCGGGCGGTTGTCAGCGTTTGAGATTGCCGCGAGGATATCAGGGTTTTCGGTGAGTTCGAGCGTTGGCGCATCACCGGATTTTTTGATTTTTTGCGCGCTTGTTTCTTTTGCGCGCCAGTCAGAGACGGCGGCGGCGCATACGGCGATATCGTAAGGGGCGTTCGCCTGCACCGCCGTTAACATTTCCTGCGCCGTTTCAACATGGAGCGTTTTGACGCCCGCGGGATCAGGTATGGATACCGGGCCTGTGACCAGTGTGACGTCTGCCCCGGCATTGCTTAGCGCCCTTGCAATCGCATGGCCCTGTTTGCCCGACGAGCGGTTGCCGAGAAAACGCACGGGGTCGAGCGGTTCATATGTCGGGCCGCTGGTTACCAAAGCTTTGTAGCCGTTCAGTATTGCATGCAAGCGCATGTGGGCGAGCAAGGCGACAGTGATGTCTTCGGGTTCGCTCATCCGGCCAAGGCCGGTTTCACCGCATGCGAGATCGCCTTCCGCAGGCCCGATAAAATGCGCGCCGCGTTCGACAAGCGTTTGCACATTGGCGCGCGTTGCCGGGTGGTTCCACATTTCGACGTTCATGGCCGGGGCAATAAAGACGGGTTTGCTGTTGTTCGCCAGCAAGGTGGCTTCCGCCAGATCTTCGGCGTAGCCGTGGACCATGCGGGCCATGAAATTGGCAGACGCGGCGGTGATGAGCACCAGGTCGCTTTTACGGGTGAGGTCGATATGTTCAATGGCGGCGCCTTCTTCTGTCTGACCGGGTTTCCAGAGGTCATGCGAAACGGGATTGCCGGACGCTTGTTCCAGTTCTTCAAGGCTTACAAATTCCTGCGCGGCTTTGGTGGCGATGCAGCGCACGTTTGCGCCTTCCTTCACCAGAAGTCTGGCGAGGGCAGGGGATTTTTGGGCCGCGATGCTGCCTGTGACGATCAAAAGGATATTTTTATCCCGTAGTGACATACAAAAAGCCCCGCAAATGGTTGTTCGCGGGGCAGTTTGCTTAATTTTCGATAAAAAGTAAAGCGTTTGGCTTAGTGTTCGTCGCCGTGGCCTTCTTCTTCATGGTGCTCTTCGGCAGCGTCAGCGGCGTCATCAGCGGCTTCTTCTGTAGCTTCTTCAGCACAGTCGTGTTCTTCGCCTTCCGCATGCTCAGCATCGTCAGCACAATCTTCAGCCGGTGCAGCCTCAGCATCATCTGCATGCTCTTCAGTAGCGGCTTCTTCGCCATGGTCATCAGCCAAAGCAGAATTTTGCATGGCCGGCAGTGCGAAACCCAGAGTCATCAGGGCGAACAGAAGTAAAGTCAGGTCTTTCATCGATGTATCCTTTTGTACGATTGTTAAACTGTGAGTTGAGATTGTGGGAGAGTCTTCAAAAAAATCAAGCCCTTTTGCATACACAAAAGGGCCTGATAACAAATTATTTGATGTTTATCGACGATTAGAAGTCGATAGCGTCATCCATTTTTTCTTTGGCTTCTTCAGCATCGCCAGCGGCAGGTGTTTCTTCAGAAATTTCCTCAGCAGCGTCTTTTGCCATTTCTTCTACTTTTTCAGCAGCGTCTTCGGCGGCTTCAGCAGCTTCTTCAGCAACATCAGCAGCTTCTTCGGCCATGTCTGTACCTTCAGCTTTTTCTGCGGCGGCTTCTGCAGCATCAGCAGCTTCTTCCATAGCTTCAGCGGCTTCTTCTTCCGGAGTTTCCGCCATTGCATCAGCAGCGTCTTCTTTCAGCGCTTCGATGCCTTCAGCTGTTGCATCTGCAGCGTCTTCCGCTGTGTCAGATACTGACTGGATCATGTCGTCTGTTGCTTCACCTGCTGCGGCAGCCGCATCATCGATTGCATCCATCATGCTTTCGCCAGCAGCCGGCTCCATTGAAGCCATTTCGCTGCCTGTTACGTTTTTGTAGATTACCTGCATGACTGCGATACCGGCTACCAGTACAACAGCAGCAAATACTACTGATTTCACGATGTTATTCATAAGTTCTAGTCCTTCCTTTTATTATTCGGTTCACCTATGGCCCAAATGACCCATAGACGTAGAGCAAAATTTTATCCTTTGCAAGCGGTACTAATGAAAGGAATTTCAAAGCACTTTGCAAGCTTTTTTTCATATAAATTAGCTGTTATGGCTTTGATCCGCTATGAATAGCCACAACGCCGAAGGTTAAATTTTCATAATTGCAACTTTGAAGCCCTGCCGCGGCCATGCGGCGGATCAAATCCTGCTGCCGCGGGAATTTGCGGATGCTTTCGACCAGATACTGGTAGCTGTCACGGTCCTTTGCCACGACCTGACCAATCACCGGAATGGCGTTATAAGAGTAGAAGTCATAGAGCCGTTGCAGCATTGCGTCTTCGAGATGGCTGAATTCCAGACAGAAAAAGCGCCCGCCGGGTTTCAGTACACGGGCCGCTTCCTTCAGCGCCGTGTCAATATGCGTCACGTTGCGCAGGCCAAAAGCAATGGTGTAGACATCGAAGCTGTTGTCCGGGAAGGGCAGGTCTTCGGCATTGCCGGTAATCCATTCGAAGTCATTGTCGGTAAAGCCTTTGTCCGCCGCGCGGTCACGCCCCACGGACAGCATTTCGGCGTTGAGGTCGCATAAGGTGATATTGGCGCTCGCCCCTGCTCGTTTCCTGATGCGGAAGGCGATATCGCCCGTGCCGCCCGCGACATCCAGAAACGACTGCCCCGGTTTTGGCCGGATGCGGCGGATGAAGGAATCTTTCCAGAGGCGGTGCAGGCCGCCGGACATCAGGTCGTTCATCACGTCATATTTATTCGCTACGGAATCAAAAACACCGATGACTTTTTCGGTTTTTTGAGTGGGGGAGACATGCTCTTCCCCAAACCATTCGCTTTCAGGATTATTTTGCATTTCAGTACTCATATTAAAATGTGGTACAGCCATAACACATGAAATTAGTAAAAGCCATGGCGACGGTGGCGGGTTTAACCGGCCTGTCCCGCATTTTCGGATTTATCCGCGACATTATGATGGCGGCCGTCTTAGGGGTCGGGCCGATTGCCGACGCGTTTTTTGTTGCGCTGAAGCTTCCCAATTTTTTCCGGCGGGTCACGGCGGAAGGGGCGTTCAGCGTATCGTTCATCCCGCTATACACCGAAAAGCTGGAAAAAGATGGAACGGGAGAAGCAGACCAGTTCGCGTCCAACGCGTTTGCGGTCATGCTAGCCGTTCTTGTTCCCTTTACCATCCTGTGCCTTTGGGTGATGCCGTGGATTATATACGCGATTGCGCCGGGATTTTCCGAAGACCCGGTGCGCTATAACCTAGCGGTCGAGCTGAGCCGTGTGACGTTTCCTTACCTGCTGCTGATGTCATTAACGGCGCTATTGGGGGGCGTTTTAAATGCGCGGAACCGCTTTGCGCCCTTTGCCGCCGCGCCGATATTATTCAACCTCTGCCTGATTGCCGCTTTGTTTGTATCGCCCGCAATAGGGAGCGCCGGGCATGCGCTGGCGTGGGGTGTGTTTGCCGCCGGTATTGTACAGTTTTTATGGCTGGTATATTCCATTCAGCGGGCGAAGGTGCGGCTGACCTTCGTTATGCCGAAATTCGGGGCGGATATCAAAAAGCTGTTCAAGCTGATGGGGCCGGGAGTGATTGGCGCAGGGGTGGTGCATATCAACCTGTTTGCCGATTTGATTATCGCATCGTTATTGCCGGCCGGGGCTATTTCGTACCTGTATTATGCCGACCGTTTGAACCAGTTGCCGTTAGGGATGGTCGGGATTGCGGTTGGTACGGCGTTGTTGCCGATGCTGTCCAAAGCCGTGGCCGCCAGCAATATGGACGAGGCACGGCATTTGTTTAACCGGTCATTGGAGGTTTGTTTCCTGTTTTCGCTTCCAGCCGCGTTTGCATTTTTCGCGGTTGCGCCGGAGCTGATTTCCGGGTTGTTCCAGCGCGGCGCGTTTGAGGCGCATGACAGTTCCATGACGGCGACGGTTTTGATGCTGTATGCGATCGGCCTTCCGGCCTATATCGCGGTGAAGGTGTTTTCTTCGGTGTTCTGGTCGCAACAGGATACGATGACGCCTGTAAAGATTTCGATCCTTTGCACTATCCTGAATATCGTGATTGCGTTGTCGCTGATCCGGTTCATAGGGGTCTTTGGAATCGCTCTGGCAACGGGCATTGCGGGGTGGGTGCAGCTTATTTTGATGCATTTGCGGGTCAGGACAATGGATGGTTTCTCGTTCGATGACCGGTTTAAGCGAGCGTTTGTCAGGATGCTGGTTTGCTCTTCGCTGATGTATTTTGTCCTGAAATGGGGCGTTATGATGCTGGGCGACCATCTTGCTCCTGTCCCGTTGATGGTAGCGCTTGTGTTTTTGGGGGCGGGGATTTATGGTCTGGGCATTCTGCGCTTCCGGGTTATTCAGGTGCAGGATTTGAAACAGTATTTTATAAAAAACCGCAGATGAACACTGATCAACACGGATAATTTAAAAATGAAGGCAAATTCATAGCCCGGAATTTATAGAATATTGCGCCTTCGGCGCAGAATGGATCTGAGTTCATTTGAGTCTATCTGTGGTTAAAAAGGAATGGAAATGAAACGCATTTTGTCATGCATGCAACCGACCAACAGGCTTCACCTCGGCAATTATCTTGGCGCGCTGAAAAACTGGGTGGCGTTGCAGAATGAAGGGGCGGAGTGCCTGTACGGCGTTGTCGACCTGCATGCAATTACGGCGGGTCATGACCCGGCGGAACTGGCGCAGTCCACACGGGAAATCGCGGCGGCCTATATCGCCAGCGGGGTGGACCCCAAGAAATCAACGATTTTTGTGCAGTCGTCGGTTCTGGCGCATTCGGAATTAATGTGGCTGTTTTCAGCCATAGCGCAGATGGGCAAATTGGAGCGCATGACCCAGTTCAAGGACAAGGCGGGCAAGCATAAAGAGCGTGCGAGTGTCGGCCTGTTTGCCTATCCCGTCCTGATGGCGGCGGATATCCTGGTTTACAAGGCTACGCATGTGCCGGTGGGCGAAGACCAGAAACAGCATTTGGAGCTGGCGCGCGAGATTGCATCCACGTTCAATCACAAATTCTGTGGCGGGGACGAGTTTTTCCCGATGCCCGAACCTGTGATTACAGGCGAAGCGACGCGCGTGATGTCTTTGCGTAACGGCACGGAAAAGATGAGCAAGTCGGCGGAAAGTGATATGAGCCGCATTAATCTGACTGACGATGCCGATCTGATTGCCAAGAAAATCACGAAGGCGACCAGCGATCCGCATCCTTTGCCGGATAACATCAAGGATTTAGAAGAGCGGCCGGAGGCCGATAACCTGTATTCCATTTACGCCGCACTGTCCGGCAAACGTAAAGAGCACGTGGTGAAGGAATTTGCAGGAAAAGGATTTGGTGAGTTCAAGCCAGCATTGGCGGATTTGTGTGTCGAGAAGTTGTCACCCATTACCGCGCGGATGAGCGAATTGATGGCGGATCCGGCGGAAATTGACAAAATCCTGCGAGCGGGAGCGGAGAAGGCGAATACCCTCGCGGAGCCTGTGTTAAAAGAGGCTATGGATAAAATGGGGTTCTGGCGTCCTTAGCTCTTGGCCAAAATAACCAGAATGGTGATATACTGACATCACTATGCTTCGTACTCTTTTATTTTCAGCCCTGTTATTGTTTCCTGCCGCCGCGAAAGCGGATTATTTCCTGTGGGAGGACCCGGTCAGCCATTTGACCATCACGTTCCCCGATACATGGAAAACAGCGCATAATCAGAAACCGGATGATATTTTGACCATTCTTGGCCCGTCGGAGCACGGTTTTCCCAAGTGCGTCGTTAAAACACGCGATGACAAGCGGTACGTGATTTTCCCGCCGCAATACGGGCGTTCGATACAAAATGAGGCGGTGAGTAGTGGTTTCTGGAAAACGTATCTGGACGAATATCAGGATTATAACCTTGCCAAGGTCGTGGACGATGCGGGGCTTGGGCGCTGGCATGCGTCCTATGCGCTGGCCGGTTACACGGATTATGACGGACGCGTGTTTGAAAAGCGCCGTTCCATCATGTTTGCGTCGCTGTATTACGACACGATGTATATTTTAGAATGTTCCGCATTGGAGCATGCCTATGAAGACTGGTATTTCCCGTTCATGAGCATCGTGAAATCCGTCGATTTCCGCAAGATGTACAACGAAGTGCCAAGCGGCCATTACCGTAACTTCATGAAGAAGGCGGAGCGGTATTTTTGGGTTCAGGGTCGCCCAGACGGCGTCACCGGCTACTAGGCTTCCATCCTTTCATTTGGGATGCGTTGCTGCGTCACTCGTGTACGTCATGTACACTTCGCTCCTTGCGACTGTCCCAAATAAAAGGCTGTTTGCCTGATTTCACGGACCTTAATAATTGAATTTTGATGCGTAAAAGCATTGAAAAAGAGGCCGGATCGGCCTATGTCAGGGGCATGTTTATTCAAACCGAAAATACGCCGAACCCGGCAGTTGTGAAGTTCCTGCCCGGTCAGCCCGTTATGGACAAGGGCGTGGCAGAGTTTAAAACCCGTGACGATGGTGGGCGATCGCCGCTGGCCGAGCGGCTGTTTGCGCTGGAAGGGGTTGAGGGTGTTTTCTTCGGGCAGGACTTTGTGTCCGTTACCAAAAGTGATGCGATGGGATGGGACCTATTAAAGCCGCGCATCCTTGGCGTTATCATGGAGCATTTCACCACGGGCCAGCCGTTGTTCCGCGACGGCGTTATAGCTGACGAAGCGGGCGGGGCAGAAGACGACCCGATTTCTGCACAGATCCGCGAGTTGATCGATACCCGCGTGCGGCCGATGGTGGCGCAGGACGGCGGAGATATCGTGTTCGAGAGGTTCGAGGACGGGATTGCGTATTTACACATGCGGGGCGCGTGTTCCGGATGCCCGAGTGCGACCATGACGTTAAAATCCGGGATCGAGAATATGTTACGGCATTATGTGCCGGAAGTTTTAGAGGTCAGACCGGTCGAATAATTTTCAGCCCTGCCATCGTTAATCGCCGCTTACGTATAAATAATACGCTGTGCTCCTCTTGCCTTGTCAGGAGTAAAAATCTAAGGGAGCAGGGGGACGTCTTCGGTTATTGCAGGTTCGGTATAAGTGAAGAGCAGGCCGAACCAGCGCCAGATCGTTTCACCGTTATCGTTTTTTCCGGCCGGCAGGGTGCAGTTGATACGCGCGCGATCTTCGGTAAAGGGCTGTGAGAGGCGCAGTTCAAAGCGGTCTTCGCCCAGTTTTTCAACTGCCGGTTTGTCCTGGTTGCTGGCGTAGCAGCCAAGGTTTTCAGCCGCGCCAGCAAAATCCGGGTGCAGGGTAAAGCCGATAGCGGGCGGGTTATCCATCACCACGGTTGTTGCGGGTTGCACATCTGATACGGGCAGGGGCTTTGCCTGCGCCGCCATGCGGAAGCGTTCAAGATCGCCATAAGCATCGGTCATTAAAAAGCGGGGCAGGGCCGAGAGGTCCGAGCCGTTATAGGTGACGCCTGAATTCTGGCCCATAGTGGCGGTAAAGTTATAGTCCGTCAGAATACCGGCGTAAGACGCATCAAATTCCCCGAACGGGTAGGCGAAGAAGTCCGGGCGCGCGCCGAGGTGTTTTTCAAAATCGCCAAGCGCGGTATTCAGGTTTTTGCGGATCGCGGTGTCGCCTTCGCTATACAGGGCGGCATAAGAGGCCGGGTGCATGCCGATGGTGGCAAGACCGGAGTGGCCAAGTTTTTTTATGTCTTCCCAGTTCATATACTGACCGCCGGATTCTCCCGCCTGATTTGCCGCGATAAAAACCGTATAGGGAAAGCCGTGCTCTTCGAGTAACGGCAAAGCATTTTCCAGAACCGAGCGGTAACCGCCATCAAAGGTCAGAACCACCGCGTTCGTTGGTAAAGGAGTATCAGTCTTTAGCGCGTTTACAAGGTCAGGCAGTGAAACGACGTTGTAATTGCCATCGGCCAGTTCCTGAATATGCGCGGCGAAAACCGTGGTGGAGAGGTTGCTGTCGGGGTAGGCGTCTTCGCCAATCCGGTAATACGCGAAAACGGTCGCGGAGATACGGTCATAATCGTTAAACGGACCGGCCATGGCGGCGGACGGCGCAGCCATGCACAACATTGCGATGATAACGAAAAGGCGTGACATATGAGAGTTTCTATCCGCTGTTTGCCCAAAAAGCCAGTGTAATTCAAAAAGGCATTAAAAGGCTTGATCTTTTGCCGCAGCCCCATACATTGCCTAGATATATTGGCGTCAGGCAAGGAGAAAGCATCAATGAGCGCAGACCAGAAAATTCAAACGTCCGGAAACGGGATTTTAAGCGATGAAGCGCTGGATGTTTTGTTCCGCGAAGCCCGCACCTATAACGGATGGCAGGACAAGCCGGTGAGTGAAGTGTTGCTGCGCGCGTTGTACGACCTTGTAAAATGGGGGCCGACGAGCGCGAACTGTTCACCGATGCGGGTTGTGTTCATCAACACCGATGAAGGGCGTGAACGGTTAAAGCCTTTGCTGGCCGCCGGAAATGTCGAAAAAACCATGAGTGCGCCGGTGACGGCCATTCTTGCGTTTGATAAGGAGTTTTATGAACACCTGCCGAAATTGTTCCCGCATACCGATGCCAAAAGCTGGTTTGTCGGCAAGGACAAGATGATCGAGGAAACGGCCTGGCGGAACGGGACGTTGCAGGCCGGGTATTTTATTATGGCGGCGCGGGCGCTGGGCCTTGATACAGGCGGGATGTCCGGTTTCAACAAGAACGGCACACGCGAAGAGTTTTTCCCCGGTGAAGAGAATATCGAGGTGAATTTCCTGTGTAACCTGGGCTATGGCGATCCGGAGAGCCTGTTTGACCGTTCCCCGCGTTTTGAATTCGATGAAGTCTGCCGGTTTGCCTGATCCTGCGCATAATTTCATTCTTTCGATTGATACAGCGTTGGGGCCGTGCAGTGTTGGCTTGCTGGATGTTGCCAGCGGGGAGGGCGTGTCACGTATTGTGCATGAAGAACGCGCGCAGGCGAAAATCCTTGTGCCTTTGATCGAAGAGGTACTAGCGGAAGCGGGTAAGACGTTTGAGGGTATTGATGCTATTGTTACCACGGTCGGGCCGGGATCTTTCACCGGCCTTCGGTTAAGCCTTTCGACTGCGCGTAGCCTGGGGCTTGCGCTAAACAAGCCGGTGATCGGCATTACAACGCTGGATGCTGCGGCACACCAGGTTTTGCAAGGGCAGGAGGCGAAAACGGCCTGTATCGTTTTAGAGACAAAACGGCAGGATTTTTACGCCCGGGCCTATCATTCCGACCTGTCACCAATGATGGAAATGTGTGCAAGCAGTGGTTCAGATATTATAGAGCAGCTACCTGATTCCATTGATATTTTGTCAGGAGATGCGACCCGGCGTTTCGTTGAAAACTGCGGGGATGGCCGCGCGATGTTTGGTGAGATTTTGCCGATGGAGGCGCTTGACCCGCTTTTGCTGGGGGCGCTGGCCATGAGGGAAGAGATTCATTATGATGCGCTGCCTGTTTATTTGCGCGGCGCGGACGTATCCAGCCCGAAACGGGTGCAGCGTGTCATTTCAAAGGCATAAATCATAACAAAGTAATCATCAGATCTTTATTCAGCGAAATGCTTTTTTACTTGAAATTTCCGTATAGGACGGTAGAAATTGCACGCAGTTTATTTTTTTATAATTTAACGGTAGGCAAATTTTATGGCGGAGTCAGCAACACATTCAGAGCTTTTAACTTTAACAACGGATATCGTTTCTTCCCATGTGTCCAACAACACTGTCAACCCGGCGGAAGTTACCAACCTGATCGAACAGGTGTTCAAGACGTTATCGTCGCTGGGCACTGACGGTGTTGTGTTCGGCGAACGCCCGCAGCCAGCCGTTCCGATCAAACGTTCGGTCACGCCGGATTACATTATCTGCCTGGAAGACGGCAAGAAGCTGAAGATGCTGAAACGTCATTTGAAAACAGCTTACAATATGAGCCCGGAAGAATACCGCGAGCGGTGGAATTTGCCTGCGGATTACCCGATGGTCGCCCCGAACTATGCCAAGCAGCGAAGCAAGCTGGCCAAAGATATTGGCTTGGGTACCAGCGCCACTTCTCCAAAGAAATAGTTATTTCGAGAGTTGTTTGCCGCGGGCAGCGGCGGCTTTTACTGCTTTTGTCAGGATATCCTGAAACTTTCCATCCATGAGGACGTTCAGCGCGGCTTCGGTCGTTCCGCCGGGGCTGGTGACGTTGCGGCGCAGTGTTGCGGCATCCGTATCCGGCTTGTTTTCGGCGAGTGCGGCCGCGCCGATGACAGTCTGACGCGCCAGTTTTTCAGCCACGTCTTTCGGCAAGCCGGATGATTTTGCCGCTGCGGCCAGCGCTTCGATCAGGAAAAAGACATAGGCGGGGCCACTGCCCGATACTGCCGTGATGCTGTCCATCAGGTCTTCATCATCCACCCAGACAACATCGCCGAGGGCGGAGAGCAGGTCACCGACCATGGACTGGTGTGCCTTTGTCAGCAGGTGTGTGTGCAAGGCGCCGGTAATTCCCTTGCCGATCGCGCCGGGCGTGTTGGGCATGCAGCGGATAATCGGCTGTTTGTCATGGAAGTGGCGGTGGAAATTTTCCAGCGTATACCCGGCGGCGATGGAGAGAACCGGAAGATTATGCGGGACGAGTGAGGCTACCTGCGCCGACAGGTCGGTGATGATTTGCGGCTTTACCGCAATAACAAGGCAGTCCAAATCATTGATACAAGGGGAAAAATCGTACAGGCTTTCAAACGTAGACACCGTATCGTTTTTAATTTTTTTCGGCGTGGGGTCGAGAACGTATATATGTTTTGCGATGTTTTTTGCGAGCCAGCCGTCGAGCATCGCGGAGCCCATGTGTCCGCAACCGATCAAGCCAAGCGTATATGAGGGGGTACTGGTCATAACGATTTTAACCTAGAGGATTTTCACGTTACGCGAAAGAGGGATCAGGAATTACCAGCGTTATCCATCAGGGCAAGACCGAGATCACCATCACGGACCGGGCCGTTTTGAGAGAGCAGGTGGAAGACGGGGTAGAAGCGCTCACATTCCTTTAAGGCGATGTCCATCAGGTCTTCGACGTGCTCAGCGCCGGAGGAGTAGGTCATGCCGCGCATCAGGCTTGTATGGCGGAAACGCGGGGCATGAGTTTCATCGTCAATGTCAAAGTGGCCGAGCCACAAAGAGGCGTTGATGGCCGTGATTGTCTTTGCGGCCATGTCGAGGCTGTCTTTCGTAAATGACAGGTCGATATCGCAGGAGAACTGGATCGCGCTCATATTTTCATGCCAGGAGAAGTAAAGGCTGTATTCGCAGGCGTTTCCAGTGATCTGAACGCGCAGTTCGTCTTCGTTCATGCGGTCGAATGTCCAGTCGTTGGCACAAAGGATTTCCTCTACGCTGTCCAGAGGATTGCTGACATCCTCGAATACATCCAGATCAGTCATTGTTCTTTTTTCCTGACGATTTTTTTGCTTTTGGTTTTTGTTCCAGCTTTTGCAGGCGTTCTGAGAGTTCGTTTACGCGGGCCTGTAAAGCGTCGTAATCTTCACGTGAAACCAGATCCAGACGGTCTATGGTTTCATCAATACGAGATTTTATTTCATTACGCATCTGGTGGCGCAGGCTGGCCAGTATGTTGACCGCGCCGCCAGCGAGACTGGCAATATCGTCCAATGCCCGTACATTGGGTTTTAAATTACCGGGTTTTATCATAAGGAATCGACCCTTCAGAGAAATCTGTTGCGTGTTATAACGCCGCCGAATTTTGCGTTCAAGAGTAATCGGATTCTTTTTAAAACTATCCACAAGGACGAAATCGATCCTGTCAATTTGAGTTCGAATATTCTATGACTATGGGGTTATTTGCAGACAAATATGAGGATGTCAGATGATTATTGTTACAGGCGGTGCCGGTTTTATCGGGTCTAATCTGGTGGCGGGGCTGGAAGAAAAGGGCCTGCGCGATATTGTCGTATGCGATGTGCTGGGGTCGGAAGACAAGTGGCGCAACCTGGCCAAGCGGGAGATCCGGGATGTGGTTCACCCGGACCGGTTGTTTGATTACCTGGATACTCATAAGGAAGCGGTCGAGGCGATTTTCCACATGGGGGCGATTTCGTCGACGGTCGAAAAAGATGCCGACCTGATTATCGATACCAATTTTGTGCTGTCGCGCCGTTTGTGGAAGTGGTGCGCAAAGAATGAAAAGCGGTTCATTTATGCGTCATCCGGCGCCACTTATGGCGGCGGAGAAAACGGATTTGAAGATTTTGAAGATGTGGATTCATTGGCCAAACTTGCGCCTCTGAACCCGTATGGATGGTCCAAGCATTTGTTCGACCGGCGTGTGGCGCGTGTGATTAAGGAAAAGCTTGAACCTATTCCGCCACAGTGGGCGGGCCTTAAGTTTTTCAACGTTTACGGCCCAAATGAATACCATAAAGAGGGTCAATGCAGCGTCATTTGCTCTTTGTTCCCGCAGGCGAAGGCGGGCGCTGCGGCGCGGCTGTTTAAGTCTTATCACCCGGACTATAAAGACGGTGGGCAGTTGCGGGATTTTGTCTGGGTCGGGGATTGCGTCAATGTGATGTTATGGCTGTATGACCATCCGGATGTCAGCGGCTTATTCAATGTAGGAACCGGCAAGGCACGGAGTTTCAAAGACCTTGCCGAGGCAACATACAAATCTGCGGGCGTGTCACCGAAAATCAATTACATCGACATGCCGGAATCCCTGCGCCCCAAATACCAGTATTATACGCAGGCCAATACCGACAAGCTGCGGTCTGCCGGGTATAATGGCGGGTTTACCGAGCTGGAAGACGGCGTCAAAGAATATGTGCAGCACTTCATGGCGAGCGGTGACCCGTACAGGTAATATCCGATGATCCCTTATCCCAATATTGATCCCGTGGCCATTGCATTAGGGCCGTTGCAGATACGGTGGTACGCGCTGGCGTATTTGTGCGGGTTTTTGCTGGCGTGGGCGTATGCAATCTATCTTGCGAAATTAGACCCTGACAAAAAACCAGGCAAAGAAGATATTGATGATTTTCTGCCGTGGGCCATCCTGGGCGTTATTCTTGGCGGACGGATCGGCTATACGATTTTTTACCAGCCTGCGCTGTATTTATCCGATCCGCTGGAGATATTGAAAGTCTGGAACGGGGGGATGTCGTTCCATGGCGGGGCGATGGGCGTTATTGCCGCGCTGTTTTTATATTCATGGAAAAAGAATATTCCTTTGTTGCGGTTGTCCGACATTGTGTGCGCGGGGGTTCCGATTGGACTGCTCCTCGGGCGGGCTGCCAATTTTATTAATGGCGAACTGTTCGGGCGCGCGGCGCCGGAGGATTTGCCGTGGGCGATGGTATTTCCGCGCGGGGGTGAGATCGCGCGCCATCCGAGCCAGATTTATGAAGCGCTGCTGGAAGGTGCGGTGCTGTTTGCCATCCTTTTTGTGCTGGCGCGGATTGGCAAGACGCGCAATATGCCGGGAATGGTGACAGGCGTGTTCCTGGCCGGATACGGGCTGGCGCGGTTCACGGTTGAATATTTCCGCGAACCGGATTTCCATCTGGGCCTGATCGGCGGGATTGCATCAATGGGGCAGATCTTAAGCCTGCCGATGATATTGCTGGGGACCGGGGTATGCATTTACGCGTTCAAAAAGAACCGCAGCCAAGCCGCAGCATGAATGCGCTGGAGGAGATTGTCCGCAGGCGCATTGCGCAGGACGGGCCGATGAGCGTGTCCGAATTTATGGCGTTGGCGCTGGGTCATCCGCAGCACGGATATTATATGAAGCAGGACCCGTTCGGGGTGGGCGGTGATTTCACAACCGCACCGGAAATATCGCAGATGTTCGGGGAGATGATCGGGGCGTGGGTTGCCGATGCGTGGATGAAGTGCGGATCGCCCGAGCGGTTCATATTGTTAGAGTGCGGGCCGGGGCGCGGGACATTGATGGCCGATATATTGCGTGTCACAAAGGGCGCGCCGGGATTTCATGACGCGGCGGACGTGCATTTGATGGAAACCAGCCCGGTTTTGCGGGAGAAGCAGAAAGAGACGCTTTCGGAGTATGAAGTGCAGTGGCATGAGACGCTGGAGAGTGTGCCGGATGATGCGCCGCTGTTCGTGATCGGGAACGAGTTTTTTGACGCGCTGCCGGTGCAACAATTTATCTATCAGGACGGGCGGTGGTACGAACGGCGGATCGGTTTGGAGGGGGATGCGTTATCCTTCGCCGCGTGTGATGCGTCCGCACCGGAAATGGCGGGCCTGCCCGCGCCAAAGAATGGGGATGTTTACGAATATTCACCGCTGAGCCGGTCCATCATGGCCGAATTAAGTGCACGGATTGCAAAGGCTGGCGGGGCAATGCTGTTCATGGATTACGGGTATGACCAAGACGCTTATGGCGATACGTTGCAGGCGGTGAAAGCGCATCAGTTTGCACCTGTTCTGGAAAGCGCCGGGGATTGCGATTTGACTGCGCATGTTGATTTTGCAGCGTTAAAGAGCGCTGCATTGGAAGCGGGTTTGGAATGTTTTGGCCCGGTGGGACAGGGGGATTTTTTGCGGGCGCTTGGCATTGATGTGCGGGCGCATATGTTGCAGCAGAAGGCCAGTGAAGCGCAGCAAAAGGATATTCAAAGTGCGTTGGAGCGCCTGAGCGGTGATGATGCCATGGGGCGGTTGTTCCGCGTGTTCGCGGCGTGCCGCAAGGATGCGTCAATGGAGGGGTTCGCATGATTATCAAGGACCGGAATTTCCTGAACGACCATCCCAAGGCAGAGCATGGGTTTTTCACCCGCATGGGCGGTGTCAGCGATGGCATTTATAAAAGCCTGAATTGCGGGCCGGGTTCAGGCGATGCGCCGGAGAAGGTGCGCGAGAACCGGGTGTGCGTGGCCGAGGAATTGAAGGTGGCACCGCAAAACCTGCTGACCCTGTACCAGATACACAGCGCGGAGTGTATTTACGCGGATGCGCCCTATACGGACGCGCCGCAGGCGGATGCGATTGTGACGGATGTGCCGGAGCTGGCCATCGGGATTTTGACGGCGGATTGCGGGCCGGTACTGTTTTACGGGGAGAAGGAGGACGGCGCACCGGTTATAGGTGCAGCGCATGCCGGATGGGGTGGCGCGTTCAAGGGTGTTTTGCAGTCCACAACATCCATGATGACAGAGCACGGGGCTGTTCCGGCCAGTATCCGCGCGGCGCTGGGTCCTTGCATCGGTCAGGCATCATACGAGGTCAGGACCGATTTCGCCGAACCTTTCCTGGAACAGGACGAGGCCAACGAGCATTTTTTCAAATCCGCGCAGAAAGAGGGACATCTGATGTTCGATTTGCCCGGATATATCGCCAGGCGGCTGGCCGAAACGGGGGTGCGGCATGTGTCGTTATCGGGCCTTGATACTTATGCCGACGAGCAGCGGTTTTTCAGTTACCGCCGGGCGACACACCGGGGCGAAAAGGATTACGGGCGGCAGATTTCCGCGATTGTGATTAAGTCATATTAGGAAAATCAAAAATGTTTGATTTTCTTAAAAAATATTCCTAAGGTGCAGGCAATCAAAAATAAGGGTGCGAAGAAGGGTTAGTCCATGAAGATTATCGCTGGTAACTCCAACCGGCCGTTGGCCGAGGCTATTTCATCATATCTGAATGCGCCTTTGACCAAAGCCAGTATCCGCCGTTTTTCGGATATGGAAGTGTTCGTGGAAATCCTGGAAAACGTGCGGGGGGAGGATGTTTTCGTCATCCAGTCCACGTCTTATCCGGCTAATGACAATCTGATGGAACTGCTGGTTACGCTGGATGCGCTGAAACGCGGGTCGGCCAAGCGTATCACAGCCGTTTTGCCGTATTTTGGATACGCCCGACAGGACAGGAAAACAGGCCCAAGAACGCCGATTTCGGCCAAGCTTGTGGCGAACCTGATTACATCGGCCGGTGCCGACCGTGTTTTAACCCTGGATTTACATGCTGGTCAAATCCAGGGTTTTTTCGATATTCCAACCGATAACCTGATGGCTTCACCGGTTTTACTGCCGGACATTGAAAAACGTTTCGACTGCAAGAACCTTGTCATCGTATCGCCGGATGTGGGCGGGGTTGTGCGCGCGCGGGCGATTGCCAAGCGGCTGGATGCAGACCTTGCTATTATCGACAAGCGCCGCGAACGGGCGGGCGTATCGGAAGTGATGAACGTTATCGGGGACGTGGACGGTAAATGCTGTATCCTTGTCGATGATATCGTGGACAGTGCGGGAACGTTGTGTAATGCCGCTGTTGCGCTCAAGAAAAAGGGTGCGGAAGAGGTCGATGCGTTCGTCGTGCATGGCGTGTTGTCCGGTGGCGCGGTGGCACGGGTATCATCGTCACCCTTAAGCAAGCTGGTCATTACAGACAGTATTGCGGCCACGGAAGCGGTGCGCGTATCGCACAATATTGAACAGCTGACCATTGCACCGTTGATCGGTGAGGCGATCAAGCGGATTTCCGAAGAACGTTCGATCTCTGCGCTGTTCAAGTAAATCCTTGCAATTTCGGGTAAAACCCATTAATCAAAGGCAACAATATCGGGCCAGCACCCCTGGAGGCCGGCCTTAACTATTGAAACAAAAGGAAAAAAGCTATGAGCAGCAAAAACTACGCGATCAAAGCGGAACAACGTGACGGCGCCGGTAAGGGGGCAGCCCGTGCACTTCGCCGCGATCATAAAATCCCGGCCGTTATCTATGGTGACGGTAAAGCCCCTATCACGATCGCCATGCCGGCGAAGGAAGCCAATGTCGAGTACAATAAAGGCCACATGTTCACAACATTGTGCGACCTGGAAGTCGGCGGAGAAAAGCACCTGGTGCTGGCCCGTGATGTGCAACTGCACCCGGTTTCCGACAATGTTCTGCATATCGACTTCCTGCGCGTAACGCCGAAAACGAAGATCAAGGTGAACGTGCCCGTCGATCTGAGAAGTTTTGAAGGCAGCCCGGGTGAGAAGGAAAAAGGTATCCTGAACATCACACGTCACGATGTTGAACTGCTTTGTGTGGCAACATCTATTCCGGATTCTATCGAAGTAGACGCCAGCTGGGCGGATATTGGCGATTCTATCAAGAGTTCCAATGTGAAACTGCCTGATGGCGCCACGTTTGTTATTGATGACCGCGACTTCACAATCGCTACGGTTTCCGCGCCGCGCGCGATTATCGAAGATGAGCCGGAAGAGGGTGAAGAAGGAGCCGCAGAAGGTGAAGAAGGAGCCGAGGGCGAAGCCGCAGAAGGTGATGCCGCAGAAGGCGACGCAAAACCGGAAGGCGAATAAACCTTTTAGACAAAAGAATAACGATGGCCGGGTGATTTGTGATCCGGCCATTTTTGTTGATGGATGACGATGATGTGGCTTTTGGTCGGACTGGGGAATCCCGGCGATAAATACGCAAAGAACAGGCATAATATCGGCTTTATGGTCGCTGATGCGCTGGCCGATGCCTATAAATTTCCGAATTTTAAATCCAAGTTTCAGGGCGAGTATGCGCAAGGGACGATCGCAGGTGAAAAATGCCTGATCCTGAAGCCCATGACATACATGAACGAGTCCGGAATCAGCGTGTCACAGCTGGTCAAATTTTATAAAATCGATACGTCACAGATTATTGTGTTTTATGACGAACTGGACTTGCCGCCCGGTAAATTGCGGGTAAAAAAAGGCGGCGGTTCCGGCGGACATAACGGTATAAAATCCATGGATAGCCATATGAGTTCAAAGGATTATTGGCGTGTGCGTCTGGGCATCGGCCATCCGGGTGACAAAGACCGTGTGTCGGGATATGTGTTGAGTGATTTTTCAAAAGAAGAGCAGGCGTGGTTGCCGGAGTGGATTGATGCGATTTCAAATCAGGCGCATTATCTGGTGCAGGATCGCCACGAAGATTTCATGACGCAGGTTGCGCGGAAATTTAAAGTTCCGGCGCAGAAAAAGGAAGAAGGACAATCATAAGATGAGTTTTAATTGTGGAATTGTTGGACTGCCGAATGTTGGAAAGTCGACTTTGTTTAATGCGCTGACGGAAACGGCGGCGGCGCAGGCAGAAAATTTCCCGTTTTGCACAATCGAGCCGAATGTCGGAAAAGTTGCCGTGCCGGATGAACGGTTGGAGAAAATTGCTGCGATTGCCGGATCGGCGAAAGTTGTTCCCGCACAGTTGGAATTCGTGGACATTGCGGGACTGGTGAAAGGTGCGTCACAGGGAGAGGGACTAGGCAACCAGTTTCTGGCCAATATCCGTGAAACGGACGCAATTATCCATGTGCTGCGGTGTTTTGAAGACGGCGATATTACGCATGTGGAAGGATCGATCGATCCGCTGCGGGATGCAGAAACCATTGAAACGGAGTTGATGCTGGCCGACCTGGAATCGATTTCCAAGCAGGCGGAAAATGCAGCAAAGAAAGCGCGCGGCGGCGATAAGGATTTCAAGGCGCAGCATGATTTGATGCTGACAATCAAGGCGGCGCTGGAAGACGGGCAACCGGCGCGCACGGTGGAGCCTAACGGAGAAGATGAAGAGAAGTGGATCCGCCATTTTGGTTTGCTGACGGCGAAGCCGATCCTTTATGTCTGTAATGTCAATGAAAGTGATGCGGCGGACGGCAATGAATGGACGCAAAAGGTTGCGGACATGGCCGATGCGCAAGGAGCAACATCGGTGATTATTTGTGCGAATATCGAAGCGGAAATTGCGCAGTTGGATACAGCGGAAGAAAAGGCGGAATTCCTGGAAACCATGGGACTGCATGAACCGGGGTTAAACCGGATCATTCGCGCGGGATTTGATTTACTGGGCCTTCAAACCTATTTCACCGCAGGGCCGAAGGAAGCGCGTGCATGGACCATTCATAAAGGGGACACCGCACCGGAGGCGGCAGGGGTGATCCATACAGATTTCCAAAAGGGGTTCATCAAGGCGGAAGTGATTGCGTATGACGATTTTACGTCACTGAACGGTGAACAGGGGGCAAAAGACGCAGGCAAGATGCGCCAGGAAGGTAAAGATTATATCGTGAAGGACGGGGATATTATCCTGTTCCGGTTTAACGTCTAATCCATTTCGCCTAGCTTATAATTTTTTAGAATTTGATGATATATGCAATGTGTGCGTTTAGCGCTCTATAAGAGTTAATAAAGGTGCATCAAATTAACGTCACATAATTACATAATAAATATTGACACAGTTTTCATAATTGTGTTATTAGGCTGTTTATGACAGATCAGTACATAGAACAATTGGTCAATGACCTTGAAGATCCAGATAAAACCGGGTTTCCCGCAATAGTAGCAATGACAAGGCTTAAAAGAGCTTTGCATAAGCATGGGCCAGGAATTTTAGCAGACTATCCAGACGTAGATGATGGTTATTTTGCCAGAAGACGTGCGGATTGTTTGCAGGCTATGGGCCGGGATGCATGGGTAAAGTCACAGGACGAAAATCGCGGGTTTGCTGAACGTGTTGATCTCCTTAAAGCCATAGAAGGGTACAAACTTAGGGGTGACTTTGGATGGCAGCATTTTGGCATTACTGAACGTGAGTTCTATAGACAAAAATATTATTTAATGGCCCATGCATTTTATCAAGCTCATGCTGATCATCAGGCAGATTATAATGCCGCTACATTTAACGAAAAATTTAACGATGACAGCATACGTCAGCAATTAACACGCGATACAGTGCTTTCGGATGAAGATATTGAGGCGATTGTGCAGATGTGTTCGCAGATCAGAGATAACAAATATGCCGAAATGAAAGCAGCATGTTTATCTGAATTTCAAAAACTATCAGCCATAGCAGACGATCCAAATGTTCCTTTTGATGATCGTGTTGAAGCGCTTAAAGAGGCAAAAAAAGAAATGCAACATTTTGTTGCGACGGCAAATGATGCAGAAAAAAAGAGTATGCGCGAGGTAGAGACGAGGCGGCGCAAATTATACGAGGATCATTTCCAATCACGATATTATGCCGCCATAGAATGTGAAGATGCTTATGCATCATACAAGGAATTGGTCGCTTTAGAGAGAGATATTCAGGAAGAAGGATGTGAGATCGCAGATGTTTTAGGGATTGATCCTACCGATTTATATAGCGATATAGAGTATTTTTTATATGAATCATTAGATGGATTAATCGAAAAGACAGGTAACATGGTTGAAGAAGGTAATCCTTCTGCCGCACATGATGAATTTGACGAGTGTTTTTCACAATATGCAGTTGGATCTCTCAAAAATAGAGGGTATGACGTTGCAAGGATCGAAGATCACAGAATAAAGTTATTAAAAGCAAAAACAAAGTCAGAATTTGATTGCGCGGTGGCGCATGAGGATGCTTTCATAAAAGCAGAACAGCTGGCAGATTTTGGCCCCAGTGGATACAAGAGCGGCAAATTCCTTGATAATCTTTTTGGAGAGGACGAAGCCAATAAAATGCGTGGTATTGCCAAGGGTGCATTTGTCGAATGTGCAATGCTGGCTTTATCAGATTATTTTGAAAGCAATGATCAAAATGATTTATTTAGAGCAGACTTTTGGCGTGCCGATAGTAATTCTGAATGGTCGGACATTACAGACGATGTATCTGCTTTAAGAGAAAGAGCTGCCCGTAACGGACATCGATTGCGGATTTAGATCGCATCGTTTTTATGATCACTAGACCACATCTAAAACGTGGTGCGAATTTATCTTTTAGTGCGTTTTTCGCTATACATATCAGTGTTTTTTTTGATTAATTGTCTAAGCTGTACCCGTCGGGCCGCTGCCCAGACCGTAATTGCGGCTGATAAGGGGCGATCTTTCCTGTGACGGCGCTGGTTCCGGTTCATTGCCGGTATATTCATTGAAACCATCAACGAAGCTTTGCGGTAAGCCGCGTGTTGTAATGTCGTCGATTTCAGCGTCTGCCTGTGCATTTGCGTAAGCTGAAACGCCCTTTAACACATCCGCATATTGCTGCGGGTTGTTCACATCGAATTTATGCCCGGTTTCATATCCCAGTTCCTGCGCTATATTTGCTGCGATCTGGTCGATTTCGTAGATGCCGAAGCGGAATTGTTCCGATGTACCAAAAGTGATAGAGCTTTCGTAGTTATACAGAGCCGTTTCCATTGTTACAAATCCGCCCTTGGCATCGGCGAGGCTGCCTATCTGATCCGCCATATACTCAATGCCTGTTTCCATGTCCGGGAATTTTATCAATTTGCCATCTGCCGAATATTCTGTTCCTGTGCTCAGTGCTGCCATGTCGCCGTAAATAGTGCCGCTTCTCAATGCAAAGGGGTTGTTTGCTGCGACGGTTTCCAGTTCCGGTGCAGCATCATCTTTGAGGGTTACGGTATCATCAAGACTTCGTGGGCCAGCTTCGCCGGCATTACTAAACGGGCCCATTAAAGCTCCGGGCACTGCTTTGAAGGTTGTTTGTT
The DNA here is from genome assembly GCA_030426925.1 of Alphaproteobacteria bacterium. Lineage (GTDB taxonomy): Bacteria > Pseudomonadota > Alphaproteobacteria > Micavibrionales > Micavibrionaceae > JAUHXT01. The sequence goes on from JAUHXT010000004.1 coordinate 39,336, forward strand.
CAACCGGTACATCGGTTGGCGCCGGGTCTTCTATTACGATTTCTGACTGATCTATGGCCGCTTCAAGTTGCTCCTGTGTTGCGGGTACAAAAGTCGATGGATCCAGTTCTGATGCGATAGCTGACATACTGAATGCATCTCTTAATGCATCCCGACCAGCATCGAGCCAGGTTTCCCCGCCTTCTTGTAATTCTTCGGGTTCGATAACCGAAGGATCCTTCCGCGGTTCCTGTGTGGGGACGGGCTCACCTTTTACATAGGCTGCAACTTCGGCCTTTCTGTCGTCCGGCATCTCGGCGTAAGCCGTCATGAAACCGTTCTGCGCTTCAGTCACGCCGTTTTCAAATTCTTGTCTGATCGGGCCATAGACACCACCAACCGCGCCGATTATCTTGCGCTCGGTATTTACTTCCAGAGGGAACGCCAAGTAGTTATCCAGCTCCTGTTCTGCCGCCAGTAACCCATCATGCATGCCAACCAGTGTTTTATACCCGGACGGCGCGTCAGCAGGCAGGTTAGCCAGCGTGTCACCCGTTGTTTCGATATGAACCAGTACTGCATCAAAATCAAGCGGGCTTGTGCCGGTGATAGCGACGCCGGGGCCTTCTTCGTCTTCTGGGCCATAGATTTGTGTTTCCAGTTTATCTGCCTCGACTTCCAGCGCAGCAGTATCTGTTGCGGCCTGTTGTGCCTGTTCACGCAGGGCTTCACGGTCGGCTTCGGTTTGTACGTAATCGGTGTCTATCACAGGTGTTTGATCCGCCTGAACTTCTTCCGGTTTTGCCGGTGCTTCGGTTGCTGCGGGGTCGAAGTTGGCAGGCATGATATTTGTTTCGGTTGGAGTGGCGGCCGCCCTATCCATGTCCGCGGGTGCAGGTTCCGGCTCTGGCTCTGGCTCTGGCTCTGGTTGTGGTTCAGGGTCAGGAGCCTTTGCGGGTTCGGGCGCTGCCTGCGCGGTTTGCTCGATAGAGGTTTTTTCAGCGTCGGTGTATTGTTGTAAAGCTGCCTTTGTTTGCTCATCGTTGAAGCCCGTACCCTTTGCTTCCAGGGTCGGATCATCGTTGGCGAAAGCCAGAACGGCGCGCGCGGGGCCGTATTCGCCGCTTTCGACCATGCCAGTCAGTTCTTTTTGGAATTCTGTGGTTTGTGTGAGGTCGCGGATCGCGGCCATCTGGTCCTGTAATGACGCATCGGGGGAGATTTCTATACCGTAAGCTTCGGCGATTTTGTCGAAGGCTGCTTTTGTCATGCGACCCGGATCACCGTCCAGCGTCAGGGTGTTTATATCCAGCCCTTTCATTTGGGCGAGGGTATTGATTGATGCCTGATACCCTGCATTTATTGACCAAGACGAAGCCACTTTTATCTCCCTGTATTTTTATGTAATTGTAGCAAAAACGGTGGCGGCGACACAAAAAGTGCCGCCGTTTTGAGAATTTATCTTTTTATATCAGGTTGTTAGGCTGCTTTGGCTTTGGTGCGGACCAGATCTTCATAGGCGCTGCGCAGCTGGCGGGTCACCGGCCCGACAGTGTATTGCGCATCGTCGATTTTGCCGACAGCCGTGACTTCCGCCGCTGTTCCGGTCAGGAAGACTTCATCGGCCGCATAAAGCTCTTCCGGCTTAATCTGCGTTTCCTCGATCGGCAGGCCGAGATCCTTGGCCAGCTGGATTAATGTCTGGCGCGTCAGGCCGTTCAGGAAGCAATCCGGAACCGGGGTTTTAATGCCGCCGTCCTTAATGACAAAGATATTCGCGCCCGTGGCTTCGGCAACCAAGCCGCGGTAATCGAGCATCAGGGCGTCGTCATGGCCGTTTTTTTCCGCCGCATGCTTGGCCATGGTGTGGGTCACGTAAAGCCCCGCCGCCTTGCTTTGCGTTGTTGCGGTATCCGGGGCGGGGGTGTGCCATTTGGTTGTCTGCATGGAAATGCCCTTTTCGCGCTTTTCCTCGCTGAAATAGCTGCCCCAGGGCCAGCAGGCGATGGCGACATGGGTTTTGGTGGCTTGCGCGGATATCCCCATCTGCTCGCTGCCGCGCCAGGCGACCGGGCGGATGTAGCCGTCGGTCAGCTTGTTGGCTTCCAGCACCTCATGGCGGGCGGCGGTGATTTCCTGCTCGCTTAACGGCATCTCCATATCAATCAATTCGGCTGAACGGATCAGACGGGCCGTGTGCTCCTTTTCCTTGAAGACATTGCCGCTGTAAATACGTTCGCCTTCGAAGACAGAGCTGGCGTAGTGCAGGCCGTGGGTCAGCACGTGAATCTTGGCATCCCGCCAGGGGACGATTTCCCCATCCAGCCAGATAAACCCGTCACGATCACTAAATGCGCTGTTTCCCATGATTGCTCTTTCACTTATTTCAACAAGACAAAAATAACTATATCTGGTAAATAAACACCGGAAACGAACAGAAAGCAACGGATAATGACAGTCCTGGACAGTTCGATCGACTATGCCGACCTAGCGCATATTCTTGTTGTCGATGATGATGACAGGATCCGTTCGCTGGTGGCGCGTTACCTGAATGATCACGGGTTTATGGCGATGAGCGCAACGGATGCGATGCAAGCCGAAAAAATGCTGCGCTTTTCAGATTTTGATGCGCTGGTTGTCGATATCATGATGCCGGGGAAGACCGGCCTTGAGTGGACAAAGGAATTGCGCGCCTATAGCGATATTCCGGTTTTGCTGCTGACCGCCCTTGGTGAAGTTGATGACAAGGTTACGGGGCTGGACGCCGGGGCCGATGACTATCTGGCCAAGCCGTTCGAGCCGAAGGAACTTGTTGCGCGATTAAATGCAATGTTGCGGCGTAAGCCCGCACAAAAAACAGCCAGCACACATTATAAAATCGGTGAGTGGTCGTTCGACAGCGAGCTAGGGGTCATGGAATCCGCGGCAGGTAATGTCAAACTGACAGAGGTAGAAAGCCGGCTTTTGAAAGTTCTGGCGCAACGGTCCGGTGAAATATTAAGCCGTGAAGCGCTGGCGAAGTTATGCCAGTTCGATGATGCGGGAGAGCGCACAATCGATGTGCAAGTGACGCGTTTGCGCCGCAAAATAGAAACCGATACCAAAAACCCGAAATTGTTAGTAACCGTACGCGGCAAGGGATATTTGCTGCGGGATGGCGGGCCGGCATGAGCGAGCCACGGATAAAGAAAATCCTGCCGCGCAGCCTGCTGGGCCGTTCCATGATGATTTTGGTGACGCCGGTGCTGATTATCCAGGCGTTCACGACCTTCATGTTTTTTGACCGGCACTGGGATACAGTGACAGAGCGCATGGCCTTTGCCCTAGCCGGAGAAGTCGCCATTATTGCAGACCGGTATGAGAAAGACCCGTCGCCGCAAAGCGTTGAAATGGTTACAGGTTATGTGTCGGAATACCTGGACGTCGATGTGCGGTTCGAGCCGGGCGCGGCGATTACACAAAAGCAGCCCCACTATGTTTTCTGGGCCAAAATTGTTGCGGATTCACTGTCGCATGCGCTGGATGAAAAACTGAGAAAGCCGCACAATATTACGCTGTCCATTCCGGAAAAATGGCTGGAAATCGATATCCAGCTAGATAACGGGGTGCTGCATGTTTCTGCGCCGATCCGGCGGCTGTTTTCATCGTCGAGTTATATTTTCCTTTTATGGATGATCGGGTCGTCGATCATGATGCTGGTGATCGCGATTATATTCATGCGCAACCAGATACGCCCGATCCGTAAGCTGGCCGTTGCAGCGGAGCGGTTCGGTAAGGGGCAGGACGTGTTGTTCCTGAAGCCGTCCGGTGCGCGGGAAGTGCGGGCGGCAACACGCGCGTTCCTGACCATGAAAGAACGGCTGGACCGCCAGATACAACAACGCACATCGATGCTGGCCGGGGTTTCACACGATTTGCGCACACCATTGACGCGTATAAAAATTGAGCTGGAAATGATGGGGGAGCGCGAGGACGTATCAAACCTGAAACAGGACCTGGAAGACATGGAGCGCATGATCGATGCGTACCTGGAATTTGTGCGCGGAGAAGGCGATGAAGAATTACAGCGTGTGGATTTGAAGGATTTTACAAACGGTGTTGTCGATGGAATGTTGCGTTCGGACCATAATATCCATTGTAATATAGAAGAGGGTGTATCCATTATGTTGCGCCCGGTTGCGTTTCAGCGTTGCCTGAATAACCTCATCGGTAATGCGCTGAAATACGCAGAAAATGTGTGGGTTGATGGGTTCAAGACGCAGCAAAATACCGTTCTTATCCTTATAGAAGATGACGGGCCGGGGGTCGATGCACAGCATTACGAGGATTTGTTCCGACCATTTTTCCGGTTAGAGACATCGCGCAATAAAAAAACAGGTGGTATCGGCCTTGGCTTGCCGATCGCACAAGATATTGTCAACGGGCATGGCGGGGACATATCACTTGATAAAGGGAGTAAGGGCGGTCTGCGCGTGCGGATCGAATTACCTTTATAGAACTGCCATCGTTTCCGTCCGGCGGCGTCACTGCGTCACTCATGTACTATTTGTACACTTCGCTCCTTGTTCCCGGCCGAACAAAAACGCTGTTTGTTCTAAATCAAATTGATCGAATATATTGAAGAACTAGCAAAGGCGGGCGCCGTTTGGCACATCCTTGTCCGGGGAAATCAATACCACGGTATTTTGTTCATCCATGAAGCCTAATGTCAGGACTTCGGATATAAAGGGGCCGACCTGTTTTGGCGGAAAGTTCACGACGGCGCAGACCCGCTTTCCTACCAGTTCTTCGAGGGTGTAATGTTGCGTTATCTGGGCGGACGTTTTCTTCGTGCCTATTCCATCCCCGAAATCGATCCAGAGCTTGTAGGCGGGGCGGCGGGCCTCCGGAAATTCCTGTGCTTCGGTAATCGTGCCGACACGGATATCCACTTTTAAAAAGTCATCGTAGCTTATGGTCATATTCAATAAAAAAGCCGCCCGGAGGCGGCTCTCTCCTTATTCTTTTTTTGTTACGCGGCTTTTGTGGCCTGTTTCTTCACTTTTTCCATGGAGGCCTTCATTTCGCCAAGCGAGCAGGAGATACGCTTGCCGATAATTTCAGACGCCTGCTGGTTAGAGCTACCGACCATTTCGGCAATTTTCTGAGCGTTCAGCATAGATTTTTCATATGATTTTTTTACCATATCGGCCTGCTTTGCGACCTTTTCCTCGGTCGTGCCTTTGCTCATCATTTCTTTGGCCAGTTTCGAGTTTTCTTCCATCATTTGGGAGAAGAATTCGGTCTGTTTTTGCGCGATGGCCTGAAAGCCTTCCATCGTTAATTGCTGCGCTTCGCCCAATGCCTGCATGTTTTTGCGTTGAGCTTCCATGAAGCCCTGCATGTCAAAACCCATGCCGCTAAAACCTTTCGTAAAATCGGTTCCTAAGAAGTCATACCCTGATTTACCCTGTGCCATCCTATTCTCCTGAATTGATGTTTTTTGCTACGACCATAGAAAATACTGTAAGTGCATCCACGCTATGCTTTTGGAAGAATGGCGTCAAGAAAATAGTCTGAAGCTGCATGCATTTGTTACCCTTAATAATAGGGCGGTTTGCCGCCAAAATAGCGGCTATCTTAGCGAAGTTTTAACCGATATCACGCATGGTATAGGTGAGTAATCTTATCTGCATTTTCAGGGCGATCACACTGACACGAAGGAAAAGGGAAAATATGGCTGATACATCAGAGGGTTATCAGTTACATAGTGAGAATAAAGGGGGGCGACAAAAGGGCAAGAAGCTTTTGTCGAACAATTTCGCACAGCTTATGGTCTTTTTTAACGGCCTTATCCTGACCCTGACCGCCTATTTTACCCTCAGCGTTTTTGTGAACGATATCGTCGATGAAAGTCTGGCGCGCATGCCAGCCGAGGCGCAGAATTACATCTCCGACCGTTTTTCCGATTTGCAGCAATCCCTATACGCTTCCGGCGTTCTTATTTCCGTTGCCAATGACGAGCACAGGACGAATTACGCCGATGTTATAATCACTTCACCGGTTAAGGTACACGAGTTTACGCAGCTTATCCTCATCGCCAAAGACAGTGGTGAGTGGCGTGGGCATGAATTGTTCAAGAAAGCGGATATGGGTCTTGATACATCATCAGAGAAATTTATCCAGCATGTGGTGACGCGCGTACCGTCGTCATATGACCAGGCGTACCTGGTTGTCGATTTCAAGGACGTGACGTCGTATGAGTCCAGGAACGGCAATATGCAGCGCCCTATTGCGCTGGTGCGGCCTTTGCCGACCGGGCCGGGCAAGGTGGGGGGGTATCTTGTCGGGCTGATTGATATTGAAAGCCTGCTGTTCGGGTGGCTGGAAAACCAGAATGCGCTGGTGAATTTAAATGTGCAGTATCAGGACAATTTTGTGTCGTTCCCGTTGTATCAATATATGTCGGCTGCGGCAAAAGAAGCCGCCGTTTCCGTTTACGGGTCGGAGCAATTTCAGGTTTTGCTGGGTAGCACGCCGGTGTTTGTGAGCCTT
>JAUHXT010000005.1 GCA_030426925.1 Alphaproteobacteria bacterium
GCGCAGATTTTAAAGGCGGCACGTTATCAATGGGTTGAACGGGCAGATATCACATACCTTCCTGAAATCAGAACCGATGCAGACCTTTGTGCAGCTTTTGATATGGTTCGGGCGTGCGAAACGCCTGTCGGTGTTCTTGCGACAAGTTTTGTCCTGCCGTGCAACGACGTATTTGAAGAGAAAGTCAGAAATTTCGCCGAAGAGAAAGGCGTTCCTTACGTTCCTATCATGGATCCTGTCCTGAGTGCTTTTCGATCCCTTTACAAAACGCCGCCAAAAAGAATACCGGGATTTGTCAGCGCTGTTCAATTTGCATTGGATAATGATGACGGGATCGGAGAAGAGGAAACGCTTCAGCATGCACGTATCGCATTTTTCGGGGTGTCGAGAGCCGGAAAAACATCTCTATGTCATCATATTGCGGCCCAGTACGGGCTGCGGGTCACAAACTGCCCGTATACTTTATCCGCCGGGATACCTGATAAATTCAAGGGATTGCCCGATACGCTGAAAATCGTCCTTAGACGTGAGCCTGAACAGCTTTCTGTTATGCGCGAGGAACGTCTCGCCCACGGAAATCTTGGTTATAAGCAGAAAGGTTACGTAGATATAGATTCTATAGAAGAAGAACAACAGGCGCTGGAACGCCTTGCCAGACAAAGCGGCTGGCCGATCATGAATGTAACAAACCTTGCTGTCGAGGAAGCCGCAAAGCGGGCTATACAACATCTCAATCGTTTCAGAAAAGAAAGAGGGCTAGAGCCTTATACCTTCGGCTAGGGGTAGAATGATATGATGATCTGGCTTTGAAAGAATGGTGCCCAGGGGCGGGCTTGAACCGCCGACACATGGATTTTCAATCCATTGCTCTACCAGCTGAGCTACCTGGGCCTTTGCGGGCTGCCATCGTTTCATTTGGACTGTGTTGCTTCGTCGCTTAAATAGTCTTCTATTCTGCGCTTCTTGCGCCTTGTCCAAATAAAACGCTGTTTGCCCGGCAAACAATCGATTTACGGCTTATAAAAGAAAGCGTGGGCCATGTCCAGAGGGTATTGGTTTAAATGTCTTCGAAAGAGCCGCTAAAATACTCAATCAGCGTGGGTGTGCGCCGTTTTCGGGTGATTTCCATGAGGCCGAGGGCTGTAATTCCATGAATTTGGGTGGTGCAGGGGTCTTCGGAGCAGACATCTTCCATTGCCGCAATCAGAATGCCTTCCTCACGCTTGTTTTTCATTTTCAGGAAATCAATGACGATTATGCCGCCGATATTGCGCAGGCGCAGTTGGCGGCCGATTTCCTTTGCCGCTTCGAGGTTGATATCAAGATTTGAGCCTTTATGCGTGCCGCGGTTGATATCAACCGCGCACAGAGCCGCAGTTTCCTGAATGATGATGTTCGCGCCACCCTTTAATACCGCGTAGGGGTGGAAGAGTTCTTCCACCTGGCCGAAGATGTCGCGGAAGTCAAAGAGAGCAAGGTTTTCGTACGGGTTGTCCATTTCGACCGGGGTGATTTTGGTCACCAGATCGGGGGCGTAAATTTCGCACCATTCCTCCACATTTTCAAACTGCTCCATCGTAACAATGTCGATGCGGTTGATGGTCATGTGGGCGTTATCGCTCATCGTGCGCTGAATGGCGTCCGGGCCGAGCATAATAAGCTGTGGAGAGTCGCCTTCCAAATATTCCTGCAGACGTTCCCAGATAGAGCTCAGGATGTTGCCTTCGCGCATCAGGATGTCGGTTTGGGTGTTGGCGGCTGCAGCACGCAGGATGCAGCTTTTCATGTTTTCGATCGAATCCAGCATCTTGTTCAACTGGCGGCGCAGTTTTTTATCGCGGATACGGTTGGAAATGCGGTTGGTTTGCATCATCGGCGCGAGGATCAGGTAACGACCGGGCAAGGTGATGTCCATGCTAAGTTTCGGCATTTTTGCCGGTTCCAGAGGTTCGGAAAGGGCGTCTTCGTCAGCGGGGATGTAACCGCTTTTTGCCTGTACGGCTATCATTTGCCCCGGTTTTAGCAATTTACCGATGGCTTCGCTTCCGCCCTTTTTTACGGGGCCGCGTTTGGGCTTAATGCGCACGTCAGCGTTGTGCAGAATGCCGGTATTGTCGATATCCAGTTCTATGATTGCGGCGTCCAGAGCCTTATCAATCCGCTGTACCCGGCCCCAGTAAATGGAGCCCCAGCGCACTTCTTCATTCTCCGGGTCGATCTCAAGGTCTTCGAGCTTGCCTTTTTCGACAGCCGCAACCCATAAGCTTCCATCCAGCTCATCAATGAGAATATCCAAGGGGTTAACCTTTCCGCCTGTATCCTGATCCTTCTAACATTCTTATTGTATCATAAAGGGATAGCCCAACGACATTGCTATATGAACCGGACAGGAATTTTATGTAGGCGGCGGCCAGTCCCTGAATTCCGTACCCGCCAGCCTTGCCGCGCCATTCGCCGGAGCGGAGATAAGATTCGATTTCATCCCTGTTCAGTTTTTTGAACTGGACCTTTGTTTCCACAACGCGGGAGAGCCTTATCCCATCAGGCGTTATCAGGCAGATTCCGCCGTAAATCACGTGTCTGCGGCCCGATAATTGTTTCAGATATTCACGCGCCTGGTCTTCGGTTTCGCTTTTATCCAGCAGTTCACGTCCGCAGGCGACGACGGTATCGGCAGCCAGTATGAAGGATTCGGGGTTTTGGCTGGCGATTTTGGCCGCTTTTTCACATGCCAGCCGCTGCGCCAGCGCCTTTGGCATTTCCCCTTTGAGGGGTGTTTCGTCGATGTCTGCCGGGGCTACCATATCAGGTGTTATACCGACCTGCGCCAGCAAATCGAGGCGGCGCGGGGAGGCGGAGGCAAGTATGAGTTTTTGGCATGGCTGCATTGCGAAAAAATCCTAGTTTTCTGCCGCTTTCCGGCGGGTTTTTGGGTGCGCCGCAACATGCATGAATCTTGACAAAAATGTGGCTTGCGCTAATGATTTGAAGGTTATAGTGAATGAAAAGTTCATGAGCGGATATTCAAACGTATATAATGTCTCTATTATCAGAGACATCCAATTCAATCCATGGAAATTACTGGAAAGCACAAAGACATACCAGGAATACCTCCTTGGTTTGCCTGTATCCGTCAACCGTTTCGAATTCCTTATGGCCGCGGCCGGTGTGCCGGAAGCAGAAGACGCCAAATATCACGGATGGGCCATCCGCGGGCTTCCCGGCGCCAAATACCACGCTATGACAGGTCAGGCGGAGAATACCCACCTTGTTCGCCAGCAGCGTGCTGCGGGCCGTGATTTCAGGGAATATGTCGTTTTACAACACCCGGATTATTATCGATTTGCGCTGATGCGCTAATTTTTTTGCTTTTTTACTGAGGAGTATTAGAGGAAATTTGTGTGTTTCAAGTAATTGTCAGGTAATTAGAAGTATATTGTAAGAATAAACACCTGATCATTGTATTTTTTCATGTATACAACCTATAATTACAAGTAAAGTATATGACAAATGTCTACTTTACGATGTAATTATTGTAATTTTATTTGCTTTATTAATATCTTAATCTTTTTTCTGTGAAAAATTCCCTTTTCTAAATTTGACAAAAACTTTGGATGTGCTATCTTTAGGGTGTAATTATTTCGATAATTACTTGAGTAATAGAAGGTAGGAAAATAGAGGATGTTGTTACAAACCCGATTTACCGGTGTTCCCAGTGGCGCCCTTGCCAGTGAAGCGCTTGAGAAAGCTTCCAAGGTTCAGGGCATAGCTCATTATTATATTTCTAACGATTGTTTCTTCCAGATTCGCTTTACGATGTCCGCGCAGAACTTATGGGCATTGGATGAAGAGTTCATATCTACGATGATGGGCGGAATCACCTCCATGCACCCGTTCGGTGTACCGGCCCCGAAAGCCAAGTTGATGGATGGCGGTATGTGCGAAAACCGCATTATCGGTAACATCCGCAAGGCGGGACGTATGTTCCGGGCGCGCGGAAAAGACTACAAACTGCATTAATAGAAATTTTTCCTTGATTTCGGCTTCAGAATTTCTATCTTTCAAAAAGAGATAGGAATAAAGAATTCATGTCACATCTAACCTGTTCAATTTTCGACACACGATGTTGCCGTCCGTGCGGCATTTGTGAGCCTATAAGTCACTAAAAGTTTCTTTTAGCCAGACGCGATCTTTTACCCCAAGACTTTTGATCGCCTTTTAAAACAGGACAAATTTTCATGTTACAAGTTGTTAGCGAGGGGGCTGCCATGCAGGCGGCCATTCATACTGCTTTTCAGCCGGCCTTTCCGGTGGAGCGTATCTGGAGAGGGTGGATCGGGAACCTGTTTGCCCGCCCAACCTTTAATATCGTGGCGGCGGAATGCCGCAAAGCTTTCCTGTATGGCGAATCCTGCAGCGGCTCCGGGGGCAAGAAGATGAAACGCGGGCGTATGGGAACCGGCAAGGTCCGTACGCCGTACAGTATTCCGCTGGAAGGGAAAACGCTGGCCGCTATTGCACGGCATGCGCGCGCGCAATGGAAACGCACCCGTCCGGCCATGCGGATGTCCTTAAAAAAATAATTTTTACGAGGCTGACATTTCCCTTGATTTTGGGGGCAAATCGCTTCATTTTCCGTTCTCGTTTTTATACTGACGAACGGAAAGGAATGTTTATATGACGATGGTGACCGCATTCTCGGAGGCATCGACCCTCCCGCTGGTTTTCAATGAGAATTCAAGCGATGGAGGGTCAGAAACAACATCAGGTGCCGATGACAGTCGGTGCATGTGCAGCGGGCGATGGCCTGCCTTCTTATTCGATTGATCTTTTCGTTACTGTTTATTCTTTTTGCTTCCCAACACATAACAAATCACAGCCGCGAAAATCCGTTTTTCGCGTGTGCCGGTTCATGGCATGACGGGGGAAAGTCTTATTTTTCGCGGTAGATGATGCGACCCTTGGTCAGGTCATAAGGCGTCATTTCACAAATCACCGTATCACCCTGCAGCACGCGGATGCGGTTTTTGCGCATTTTTCCGGCCGTGTGGGCCAGGATTTCGTGGTCGTTCTCCAGTTTGACGCGGAACATCGCATTCGGTAACACTTCGGTTACCACGCCTTTGAATTCTATGAGGTCTTCTTTTGCCATTGGAGTTATATAATCCCCCAAAAGGCAGATTGCAACGGTTTTCCAAGAAGGGGGTTAGCGAAGATGTGGAGCAGCCTGAAGCACGCAGACGAGAGTGAAGAAACCGCGGGCGGTCTCAAGGTCCATGCTGATCTTGTCTGATAAGCGTTCCATCATCAGTTCCGCGCCTTCGTTATGCAGGCCGCGGCGGCCCATATCAATGGCCTCAAGCTTGGAGGTGTTGCCTTGCTGGCGTACCTGTTCATAGCTTTCGATCATCATGAAATAGTCTTTAATCAGCCTGCGGTAAGGTTTTAGCGAGAGGACCAGTGCGGGCAGGGATTGTTTCTGCGCGTCCTCCATTTCAAAGATCAGGCGGTTGTCCTGTACCGATAAATTGACGACGTAGGGGGCTTTGCTGTCCTGTGTCGGTTGAAAGCGGCTTTTGTCTTTCAGGGATTTTAGCGCCAGTGTGCGTTCATTCATCATAAAAGCAGGGGCCGGTGTGTTGCCGGGGTAATTCAGGGCTATGGCCTCAATATCCGTTTTATGCGCGTGTTTCATCCTTTTACCATATCATGTTGCGGTGCAAAAAGCTATAAAATTGTGCATCGCAATAAGGGGGCTAAATCGCCTTGCGGAAGGCCTCAATCCAGCCCTGCATCATGTCCGGCATGGTTTTGAGCGCTGTGCGGTTGACGATCAGGCGGGAGGAAATATCCATGATGGTTTCCACTTCGGTCAGATGATTGGCCTTCAGTGTTCCGCCGGTCGATACAAGGTCGACAATGCGCTTGGCCAACCCTAAGGACGGGGCGATTTCCATGGCGCCGTTCAGCTTGATACATTCCACCTGAACGCCGCGCTTTGCAAAGTGCTTGCGGGTCAGGTTCGGGTATTTTGTGGCCACGCGGATATGGCTCCACTGGCGGGGATCGTCGGTGGCCGCATCTTCGTCCCGCATCGCCACGGACAGGCGGCAATGACCTATTTTCAAATCCACTGGGGCGTAAAGCTCGGAATAATCGAATTCATCGAGCACATCAGAGCCGGCAATACCCAGATGCGCCGCGCCAAAGGCGGTGAAAGTCGCGGCGTCAAAGGCGCGCACGCGGATGATATCAAGGTTGCCGTGATTGGTGGCAAAGCGCAGGGCACGGGATTTGGGGTCGAAAAACGCGTCTTCGGGCTTAATCCCGCACTTGTCCAGCAAGGGCAGCAGTTCGTCCAGAATACGCCCCTTGGGCACTGCGAGGATGAGTTTTTCAGTCGTCATGGGGAGTGTTGTAACGGCAACAGGTTACAAAATCACGTAAATTTTTCGCGGAATCAGATGCGTTCGATATCGGCGCCGACGCTTGTGAGTTTTTCGACGATGTTTTCGTAGCCGCGGTCGAGGTGATAGATGCGGTTGACGGTCGTTTCGCCTTCGGCAACCAGCCCGGCGAGGATGAGGGCGACGGATGCACGCAGGTCGGTTGCCATGACTTCGGCCCCCTCCAGCTTATCCACGCCGCGGATGATGGCGGCATTGCCCTGAACACGGATATCGGCACCCATGCGGTTCAATTCCGGCACATGCATAAAGCGGTTTTCGAAGATGGTTTCGTTAATCATACCAGCGCCATCACACAAAGTGAGCATGGTCATGAATTGTGCCTGCAAATCGGTCGGAAAGCCAGGGTAGGGTTCGGTCATCAGGTCGACGCCACGTATTTTTGCACCGTTGCGTTTCACAACAACATCTGCGCCATCCTGTTTAATATCCATCCCAGCTTCGTGAAGTAACCCTATGAGGGCGCTTAAGAAATCGGTGCGGGTGTTTTTCAGGCGAACTTCGCCGCCGGTCAGTCCCACGGCACACATATAGGTGCCGGTTTCGATGCGGTCGGGGACGACGGAGTGGGTTGCACCGTGCAGGGAGGCGACCCCCTCAATTTTTATTTCGGGGGTTCCGAGCCCGTCAATCCTCGCGCCCATTTTGATCAGCGCTTCGCCCTGATCGACAATCTCAGGTTCGCGCGCGGCGTTGGATAATACGGTGGTGCCTTTGGCCAGTGTTGCGGCCATCATCAGGTTTTCGGTCGCGCCGACGGAGACTTTCGGAAACATGATCTCTGCACTATGCAGGCCGTTTGATGCTTCGGCCTTGATATAGCCGTTTTCAATTTCAATTTCCGCGCCCATGGCACGCAGGCCGTTAATGTGCAGGTCAACAGGACGTGTCCCCAGCGCACAGCCGCCGGGCAGGGAGACTTCCGCATGACCGTGACGGGCCAGCAGGGGGCCCAGCACCAGCACGCTTGCGCGCATTTTGCGCACCAGGTCGTACGGCGCGACAGAATTCGTGATTTCGCGGGCGTGCAGGACGGCGACTCCATCACTGCGCATGGCGATACGCACACCGAGATGGCTTAATACCTGCGCCAGTGTGCGAACGTCGCCGAGGCCGACGGGCATATTTTGCAATTGCAGCGGCTGGTCGCTCAAAATCGCGGCGCACATATGTTTTAGGGCGGCATTTTTCGCCCCGCTAATACGGATTTCGCCGTTCAGGGCATTGCCGCCACGCACGCGCATTTTGTCCAGACCGGAGGATTTGACCTCCGGTGCCTGTACCAGCTCTATGGTCTGGGCGGTTTCGTTCGGCTCGGCCCATTCCTCAACGCGTATATCGTTTTTCAGCGGTTCTGCTTTCTTTGTTTTGGACATAATCTCGGACTTATAAGCAATCTGACTTCAAAAGCCAACATGAATATCCTTTATAGCAAGAATAAGGCCATATTGGGATAATTTTCGTAACAAATCAGGCTTTTGGCAGGGTTACGCCGGTTTGCCTCATATATTTGCCGGACCTGTCCGCGTAAGAGGTTTCACAGGGTTCACTGCCCTTAAAGAACAGGAACTGGGCGACGCCTTCGTTCGCGTATACCTTTGCCGGAAGTGGGGTGGTGTTGGAAATTTCCAGTGTGACGTGGCCTTCCCAGCCCGGTTCCAGCGGTGTGACATTCACAATCAGTCCGCAGCGCGCATAGGTGCTTTTGCCCAGGCAGATGACCAGCACGTCGCGCGGGATGCGGAAATATTCCACCGAACGCGTAAGGGCAAAGGAGTTTGGCGGGATAACGCAGACATCGGTTTCGCGGTCGACGAAGCTTTGCGCCTGAAAATCCTTGGGATCGACAATGGCGTTATCGACATTGGTGAAAATCTTAAATTCATTCGAACAGCGGGCATCATAGCCATAAGACGACAGGCCGTAGGAGATTTTACCGCCGGCGTTCTGTTTTTCTTCAAACGGTTCGATCATGCCGTGGTTCAGCGCCAGGTCGCGGATCTGCGTGTCCGATAAAATGCCGGGGGCGGCCAAGGCCAGCGGGATGTCGTCTTGGGTGGGTTTCAAAAGGGCCATGGGATTAATCACTCTTTTTATTCTTATTGTCTGTCTTGTCCTGAGGCTTCGCGGCATCCTTGCGGCGTTTTAGATTCGCCCGCAGGGCTTCCGCCCGCTTGTCGGTTTTGCCCGGCACGCTCAACAGGGGTTTTTTGTCGCTCATTTGTCTTTATCTATGTTACGAAAACAGTGTCAGCTTAGACAATTCAGGCGTGACAGGCTAGGAATTTTGTTGTAGTTTTCGGCCTCGTTTGGGGATAAGCCCCAGGGCTTCTATCGTTTCGCCAATAATGCGTTGCTTGCCCCGCGACCATAGGCCGCCGTAGCTCAGTGGTAGAGCACTCCCTTGGTAAGGGAGAGGCCGAGAGTTCAATTCTCTCCGGCGGCACCATTCACCACAAGATCCTTACCGGAGGAATGGCCGCCGCAAGCTGGCAGAAGTGAACTCTCGACATTTTAAAGACATTCGCAGAGCGAATGGGAGTTCAATTCTCTCCGGCGGAACCATTTTGCTTTCAACTACTACTCATTCATAAGAAAGAGACCGGACATTGCGTATCCGGCCTCCTCACCCTCTTTTCTTGCACAGTGTTTACTGCGCGAAGATTGCAAAGTCTTTATAGTACCAGGTGTAGTTCCCTTGTGCCTTGTTGCGTGGATCTCCCGCAGGGCCACCGAACCAGACGTTAAAGAATATGCCGTCGACCCCTGTGTTTTTCCCGCGTGCGACCAGTTCTGCACCAGAGACAGTTCCCAAAAGCCGTCCGTCAAACCATAAGCGCACCAGGCCATTGCCCTGACCGGGTGTGTTCATGATGACTTCTTCATCAATTTGTACCCAGCGGTTGCGTGGAAAATTAGGGTTGGATGATGAATAGGTGCTGCTATCTCCACAAATGCGGCCGCCGCGATATTGACCTACCGTTCCGCCATTTCTATTTAGTGAATAAATATATGCATATGGTTTTACACCGGAGTGAGCAAACATCAGGCGTGCGCTCCATGTGCCCGTCGCTGCTTGTTCACTTGGTGATTTACAGCCCTGTGCGTTGTTGCCTTGTCCGCCATACAGGCCCGGCAATTTGCTGACATGCCAGCCAGAAGGCCCGACATTTGTAAAGTTTCCGGGCAACCACATTTTATAGGTCAGGCATGCGGCTCTTGCACCGTTGAGGTGCCGTGTTTTGAAATCACCGTGTTGAATTTGTCCGGCACGAATTTGATGTACGATGGCATTAGAACCGTCCGGCGCTTTGCCATAGCTGAGCAAATTCGTTGGAACATTCGCATTCCAATCGCCGAATGTTCCGTATTGATCGCGCCATGCCAAAGCGTATTTGGAACATGGTGTGTTCAAATTGCCACCGTTGTTAAATACTGGGGAAGGCTGCGGTGCCGGGGTGGGTGTATTGTTGTCCTGACCAGTGACGCGGTCTACCAGATTTCCCATGTCGTTTGAAAAATTATCGTTTTGCTGTTGTGCCGAGCTGGATGCCTGTGATGTCGGCGTGTTTTGGGCCGGCGCGTTTCCAGTTACCTGTCCACTTTCAATCTGTTTCCAGAGTGCATAGGCCTCGTCTCTTTTTCTGATGGCTTCGTTAATAACTTTATAATTTGCGCCGCTGTGTCTTAGACGGTATTTTTCGTCGGCGAGCCTTTTCCACTCGGCTTTTGCCTGGGCAGCACTCATATTTGAAACAGTATTGGATGTGGTGTTTACTGTTGTTCTTGTGGGTTCCGGTGTTGATGTTGTTTGTTGCGTATTTTGGGCAGCATTATTTTGCTGCTGCTGTTGCTGTTGGGGCGCGGCTTGCTGTTGCTGTGCGGGTTGTGATTGCGTTGATGCACCGGAGTTTCCGTTTGCCAGTTCAGCCTCTAGTTGTTTCCAGCGTGCGTGAGCTTCGTTTCTTTTTCTGATGGCTTCGTTAATAACCTTATAATTTGCGCCGCTGTGTCTTAGGCGGTATTTTTCATCAGCCAGACGTTTCCATTCAGCTTTTGCCGCGTTGATTTCTGCCTGTGTGGCGATGTTTATTATATTGGTGCTGATCGTGCTATTTTGCTGAAATGCGTCCATGACCATGGCTTGTGAAACCTTGCTGGTCATTCCTGTTGATAGCGCGGTGCAAATCACACACGCCCAAAGCGTTGTTGAAACCCTCATAGTGAAACTCCTGTTTTTTCGCCGTTAACTATTCATTAATTATATCAGGGCGCTTGCGATCCTGTAAAAAACAGCATGTCACATATAGGATAAGGTATTGTTTTTATATTATTTTGTGAGCATCTTGCCCTTGTCATAGGGCATGTCCGGGAATGGTTCCGGCTCGTATCCGTCCATATTGATGGCGCAATCAATAGGATAGGTTAAGAAATCCGGCCATTCTTCGACCCAGCCGCGGGTGTGGTCTGCGTCCTGTACCAGCGTGTAGTGGGTACAGTCAGAATCGCCCATTGCCTGGCGGAAGAAATGATAGGTTTCCGGTGTGACTTCGTTATCGGCGGCGCCAATAAAGTGGTGTTGTGGAACGCTTGCCAGTTCCGGTGCGATGGCGGTTGCGCTTAAGCCTTCGGTCGGGGTCAGTTTTGCCGCCACTGTGCGTAAGGACAGCACATCATCACGGTCTGCGGCCAGAAGGGCGGCGATGTTCCCGCCGCTGTCATACCCGACAAGATCGAATCCGGAAATGCCGTAACGGGCACGGACTTCATCCAGTACGTCATTATATGTTCCTAAAACTTCCGCGCTGCCTTTTTGGTAAAAACCTTCCTTACAGCTTTCACCGCTCCAAGTGTTGTACTGGCATGGCTGGGCGAGGTAGAGGATATTGCGGGTGCGGTCGCGGGATGCCAGATGCAGTGAGACGGGGTTTGTCTGCGTGTCGCCTTCAATATAAACAACAGCCTTTTGTTTGCGGTCACGCATGCGTTCCCAAGTATAAAGAGGGTAAGAACCGGCGTCGTTGATGCGTTCAACCATAAAGGCCGGGCGCGCGATGCGGCTGGCAGTCGTATGGTCGATGTTTGCCTTTGTCGAGCCGCAGGCGGAAAGGCTCAGGGCGCTACAAATACCGAGTGTTGCTAACAAAGTCTGGCGAATGGTCATGGTGATATCTTTCCGGAACAATGGAAAAAGCGATAATAACCCCACAATAGTACAGGGTTTAAAGGCGTTCGTCACCGCCTTTATTCGTCCTCATCCTCATTTTCGAAAATTTCCGGGCGCATGTCGTCGGTGGGGGTCCAGCCATCGGCCCAATCATCAAAGGGTACGATAAAGGGCGGGTAGCCGTTGTTGCGAAACCACGAGTCGACGGCATATGTATCGCCGGTTTCAATTTCGCGGATGACGGCCGTCTGGTGCGGCCAGCCGAGATGCCCGTTTTTCAAAAAACGGGCTGAGGGCGCCATGACCTGATGGTGACGGAGCAGACCACGGTGATTCAGAGCGACAAGGTAAGCGGTCGTGTTGGTGCTTTCATCCACGCAGTCGAGCTGGTAGAGGCCCATATCCTGAAACGTGCCCCAGACATCTTCGTCGGTTTTTGCGATCTTTCCGACCACCTGCTCAAATTGTTCGATGACCTTCTTAATTTGTTCTCTCTCCGCTTCCGGGGTCTTTGCCTTTTTCTTTAACGGCTTTTCGATACGCTTCCATTCAGCGTCATTTAATTCAATGGTCTGAACCTTTTGGCAGCCATAGTTGTGACAATGCGGGAAGGTTTCAAGGGTCGGTTGGGGGACGCCCCTGCGGTCAAAATAACGGCTGTAATTGTCAGTGCCGGTCGTTGTACATCCCAATAAAAACAAAGATATAGTAATGTACGATATGTTTCGTTTCATATTTTAGTTCCAGTCGATATCAACGATGATCGGCGTGTGGTCGGAGGCTTTTTCCTGTCCCCTTGGATTGCGGTCAATCGTGCAGCTTCTCATTTTGTCTGCCAGAGGTGGGGAGAGGAGGAAATGGTCGATGCGGATTCCCTTGTTCGCGGGCCATGCACCGCCCTGGTAATCCCAATAAGTGTATTGTTCGGCGGCGTGGTTATGGATGCGCAGGGCATCGGTCAGGCCGAGATTGAGGAGGCGGCGAAAGGCGGCATGGGTTTCCGGACGGAACAGGGCATCCCCTGTCCAGCTTTGCGGATCGTAGCAGTCTTTGCCTTCTGGAATCACGTTGAAATCACCGCCGATGAGGAATGGAATCGTTTGTTCACGCAACAGCTTAGCACGTTTTGAGAGGCGTTCCATCCATGCCAGTTTGTAAGGGTATTTTTCCGTGTCGACCGGGTTGCCGTTCGGCAGGTAGATGTTGATAAGGCGCAGGCCTTTATAGTCTACCTCCAGATAGCGCGCCTGTTCGTCGCTGTCATCGCCGGGCAGGGCGGTTAGCACTGTTTCACAGGATTCCTTGCTGATGATCGCGACGCCGTTGAAGGCTTTTTGCGGGACGCAGACGCTTTCGTAGCCTGCGGCTTTGATATCCATTTCAGGGAACTCCAGCCCTTTCAGTTCCTGAACCATCAGGACATCAGTCCGGTTTTCTTTCAGCCAGCCTGTCACATGCGGCAGGCGCTGTTTGATCGAGTTGACGTTCCAGGAAGCGATTTTCATGGAAAGAAAGCATAATGAGGTTTGACCGGCAGGTAAACTAAAGGTTCAACACATCGTCCCGTGTGCTGGCGGCGATGGCCATGACTTCACCAATCAGGTCTTCCGGCACATTCATTTCAGCCAGTGTTTCATGCAGGTTTTCCGCCACGGCGGTAAAATGTTCGTCTGTTAAGTCCAGATGTTCATGTCCTGCGCGTAATGATTTTCCCTCGTAATTCGGAGCGCCGCCAAATGCGTAGGTCAGGAACGCTTTCTGATGGGCGCGCTGGCGCTTCATGTCCGCGTCGTTGAAAAAGCCGTTAATCCGGTCGTCGGCCAGTACCTTTTCATAGAACAGGTCAACGGCTGCATTTACGGCATCTTTCCCGCCAAGGCAGTCGTAAAGAGTTTCGGTCATAGATTGTATCCCCTTGTTGTGATTCGCTATGTACAACTATACAGGGAAAATCAGTCATTCCCAGCTTCTCCTGATTGTCTCAGTGCTTGACATATTATGCAAACTATCGCTAGAACATTTTTATGTTAAGAAAATTTCCGCTTTCTGTCATGCAGGTTGACTCATTGGAAGAGGTATTCAATGCAAGCTTTACGCCGCAGCATAATGTTATTCTTTTCGGGCCCAGACCGGGTTTCCGGCTTAAGGGTAATTTTGACGGTGTAGCGCGCAAGATTATTAAAATGGCGACCGAACGGCATTTTTTTGCGGATGCTACCAGTACTTACCACGCATTTAATGATGTTACATGCTATACCCCGCTGACTGAGATAGAAAATCATTTCAGCCGGAATAAATTAACGCCTGCCGAAGGGCGTGCTATGGCCCAGATTCTCAGTGATGTGCAAATGTTTAAAGAGCGGAGATACCGCGCTGATTTACGCGTACAAACGGATGTATACGATATGACAAGACCGATTGGGGATAGTACTGGGGCGCACGCAGATTTTGTTGATGAGCGTATCATTAGAGCGTATTGCGGAACAACAACCATCGGATGGGGAATTGGAGATGCCGCCTGTGACGGAGAGGGGGAGGTTTTGGAGAAGCCTGATATGAGCAGAGCTTTTCGTATGCCGCTAGGAGCTGTCTGGAAACAGGCGGGGCTTGCTACTATGCGGGGCAGTATTCCCCCTTTTGTTCATACCCATGGTGTTGCAAAGAAGGGAAGACCGCGTATGTTTATCGTGGCTGATAAGCTAAGCCGCTAAACCGAGAAAGACGTCCCACAGCCGCAGGATGATGAGGCGTTGGGATTGCTGATTTTAAAATGTGCGCCGACCAGATCATCGACGTAATCAATCTCCGCGCCAATCAGGTAAGGGAAGGATACGGAATCAACCAGTACCCGCACGCCGTCTTTTTCGAAGACTTCGTCATCGTCGGCAAGGGTGTCGGTTAAATCAAAGGCGTATTCGAATCCCTGGCAGCCGCCGCCGTTAACCTGCACACGCAGCATGAGGTCCGGATTGGCTTTTTGCCCCTGCAAAGCGCGGATTCTTTTGACAAGGCTTTCGGTTAATTCAATACTCATACTTAATAATATGGAACAAATGAGTAAAAATTCAATGACCAACCTCGCCCATAAAGACCAGCCATCCTATAATTATTGCGCGCTGCCGCTGGCGGCCTATGCCTGCCGGCCCGATCAGTCGCGCGGACGGATTCATGACGAGGGGGAGAGCGCGTCGCGCACCTGTTTCCAGCGTGACCGCGACCGGATTATTCATTGCAGTGCATTCCGACGATTGAAATATAAAACGCAGGTGTTTGTGTATCACGAAGGCGACCATTTCAGGACGCGGCTGTCGCACACGTTGGAGGTTGCGCAGATTGCGCGGTCGATGGCGCGGGCGCTGATGGTCAATGAAGACTTGGCGGAAGCGGTGGCGCTGGCGCATGACCTTGGCCACACGCCGTTCGCGCATACAGGCGAAGACGTGCTGGCGCGGTGTATGGAATCTTACGACGGGTTCGAGCACAACGACCAGTCGTTGCGTGTATTAACGCATCTGGAAGAACGCTATCCGGAATGGAAGGGGTTGAACCTGACCTGGGAAACACTGGAAGGGGTCGTCAAACATAACGGGCCGTTTGAGGATGATGACCTGCCCGTCACATTAAAGATGGTGCAGACACAAACGGACCTGGAGCTGCACACTCATGCATCGGTCGAAGCGCAGATTGCGGCGCTGTCCGACGACATCGCCTATAACAACCACGATGTGGAAGACGGATTACGTGCCGGGATGTTTGGGCTTTCAGACCTGGAAAAGCTGGGCTTGCTTGGTTCGATTATTGAACAGACACGCAGGAAGTATCCGGCTATTTCGAACAAGGTGCTGGTGCATGAGGTCATCCGCCAGATGATCGGTGCGATGGTTGAGGATGCGATTGAGGAGACGCGCAAGCGTATTGAGGCGGTCAATCCGCAGGACGTGAACGATGTTCGTCATGCGGGAAAGCAAATGGTCGCATTTTCGGATGACATGTATGAGAAGGTGGAAGAGCTGCGCGCGTTTTTGCATGCGCGCATGTACCGTCATTACAGCATCAACCGCATGCGATTGAAAGTTGAGCGGATTGTCGAAGATTTGTTTGATGCGTTCATGAAACGCGTGAGCCTGCTGCCTGAAAACTGGCAACATAAAGTGCATGAAGCGGGTGGATCGTTGAACGAAACCCTGCAGGCGCGGGTGGTGTGCGATTATATCGCCGGGATGACCGACCGCTATGCGATCCGCGAACATGAACGGCTGTTCGACCTTTACTGGGATTTGCGTTAGGCCGGGGTGTTTGCCGCTATCAGCTCTTTTCCGGCCGGGCGCGGACGTGGTAGTGGTACGCGTACCTCAAGGTTCTGGTTTGCCGCTGCGCGCTGTTCAAAAGCTTTTGACCATGCCATGCCGGTGATAATTGAAACATAGCGAAAAGTTTCGCTGTACCATGCATTTTTTGCGAATTGTTCAGAGCATGTGATTGCTGATTGCCGGCGTTGCGACATATATTTCATCCATTCCCAGCCTGAGATTTTTTCTTTGCCGAGTTCCTGCGCTGCAAAAAGAATGGGGTTCTCGTTCGGATCCGGGTTTCTGTCGCCCGCGTTGTATGCGGTTAGTGCCAATATGATGTCACCATCATATTTTTGAATGAGCCCGCCCATGTTCCGGCCATAAGCGTCGACGGATTTTTTCCAGTCTGTACGGTCTTCATCGGCCAGTCCGTGCGGTGCGCCCGCGCCGTCGATAAATTGCGCTACACCGACAGCCCCGGCCCGTGAAACTATTTTGCCGCTGATGACGTCCGGGTCAAACCCGATGGATTCTTCGTATAGCTGGTTTACAGCGATGACGGGGGGGATGCCGTTTAATTCGGCAACATGAAGAATGTAATCAACAATTTCATGTACATCCCTATTTGTAAATTTACCGTAGTCACGCACAAGGTTTGGATTGTACTGAAAGTTGTCGAGCGGATTGAGGTCTGAACCCTGAAAATTTGCTTTGTAAAAATAAGTCCATGCCGTACCGCTGAACCAGTTTTGCAAATTCGCCTCTGCAAAATTGCGGGAGAATTCATCGTTATAAAGGTCGCTTTCTTCCGGAAAGGAACCGCAGAGCGGGAGCATGCCAAGATGTTCGCGGGTATATTGTAAAAAGTGATCCGGAAGTACCAAATGCGCGTTTTGTCTGATGTACCCTGAATCCGAGACTGCGTTTGCGGACGCTGCCAGTGTGCCCACAAGTGCCAATGTTGTATATGGTATTTTGTGGTGGAGCAAAATGCCGGCAGAGCCGAATATGGCTGCTGACAGGTGTGCTACAGCTTTAAACGGCACTTTCATGGCCTGCCAGGGGGTTTTTGCATCAGTTAATTCGCCCAAAGCGCCTAATGTGCGGCTTGTTTCAACGCCAAAATTCACTGCTGCGGGCACAATATTATTGCGCCAGTATCTTTTCAATTTACTCATTATCACCCTCATTTTTGAGGGGTTATTTAACATAATATTAAGTCTTGAGCAAGAAAAAAGTGAGTTTGCCTGACTGTGAAATTTTGGTGGGGTATGTCCTTTTGTATATTGCACTGCGTGATTTTATTTCATAATATCAGCCCCATGCCATACAGAGATGAATTTGACGATCCACATACGGATAAAAATATCGCCAGTACGCTAGATGCCGTACGGCGTGAAGTGTTTTTGCGTACACGCGGCCCGGCTGTGGCCGCTGGCGTTTTGTTTGTAGCAGCCCTGGTCCTTGCGGCGGTGATATTCTTCACCTATCCCGGAAGTGACGATGCGGACACTGTTCCGGTCATTCAGGCGGATGCACGGCCGTTCAAGGTTATCCCGGAAGATCCGGGCGGTATGGCCATCCCGCATCGTGACAGTACGGTTTTTTCATCCTTGCGTAATTCACGCGAAGCAGATGAGGTGCGGGTCGAAAACCTGTTCGCTGATGAAGAAAACGAAGAACCGATGCCGCGTTCGCAGTTGTTTGCCGGTTTGAATACCGAAGACGAGATGAACGAGATCGACCCGGCTGCCGGTACGGAAGAACTGCTGGACGAAGGTGTCAGCGGTGAAGAAGATTTATTCGGCGATATGAAAGAAGAAGCCGCCGGCGAATTTGCGGCGACCCGTAAAGCGACGCAAGACAGTATGGAAACGACTGCTGATGCTATTGCCGAGGAAGCTGCGGCCGAAGAGGAGGCGTTTGAGAAAGTCGAACTGATCCAGCCTAAAGAGGAAACAGCGGAGGCTGCGTCTACTGCTAGTCCTATTGCTAAAAAAGCGGAGCCGGTAAAAGAAGAAGCGCCGGTCATGGAAGCGCGATTGGAAATGAAGCCGGAACCTGCGCCAGCACCAAAGCCGGAGCAAAAGATGGCTGCGTTAAAAGAAACGCCCAAGCCAGATATGGTGACCGGTCAGACGGAAGGCACACATTATGTTCAGATTGGCGCTGTGAAGTCTGCCGCTGCGGCGGAATCAGGCTGGGGCGCTTACCAGAAAGAATACTCCCCCGTTCTTTCCGGTATGGACCACCGTATCCAACGGGCGGATTTGGGTGACAAGGGTATTTACTTCCGCATTCAGGCGGGACCTTTGACAAAGTCCAAGGCCGATAGTGTCTGTTCACAGATCAAAGCGCAAAAGCCGGGGGGCTGCATCATTGTTGCCCGCTAAAACGCCGTTAGCTGCCATTATGTCCCTTGAGGGGACAGCAATTAGCGAGGCGGAGAAAAAGTTGTTTTCTCTGGCTAATCCGTTCGGGTTTATCCTGTTCGGGCGCAATATCGAGGATGTGGAACAACTCAAACAACTTACCCATGATATTCGCGAAACTGCCGGGTGGGAGTGTCCCATCTTAATCGACCAGGAAGGCGGGCGCGTGCAGCGCATGAAAGCACCGAACTGGCCGGAATACCCGGCAATGCAGACGCTGGCTGATGACCATGAAGCCCTGAAAGAAACGATTGTTGCGATTGCCAAAGACCTGGCGGAAGTCGGGATTGATGTGAATTGTGCGCCGGTGCTCGACGTTCTTCATCCCGAAACGCATAAGGCGATCGGCGACAGGGCGTTTTCCGACGATCCCGAAGTTGTGGCGGAATGCGGGAAAATCGTCTGCGAAACATTTCTGGAATACGGCATCACGCCGGTGATAAAGCATATGCCGGGGCATGGGCGTGCGGCGTGCGACTCTCATAAGGAGCTGCCGCGCGTTGATGCGCATATTACGGACCTAGAACAGGATTTCACGCCGTTTGATGCGATTGCCGATGCGCCGTATGCCGATCAGGTGTGGGGTATGGTCGGTCACGTGGTGTATGAAGGGTACGGACTGGAACGCCCGGCCACAGTCTGTGCGCGGGTTATCGACGTGATCCGTGAAGATATCGGCTTTGGCGGGCTTTTGCTGACAGACGACCTTGATATGCAGGCGATGGAAAGCATTGGGGATATCCCGGACAGAGCCAAGGAGGCGCTGGATGCGGGCATTGATCTTGCGCTATACTGTCACGGCAATTTAAACATCATGGAAGAACTGGCTGTGAAACTTCCGTCTATGCGGGAACACAGCCTGGAACGGTATGAGCGAAGTCGAATTCGAAGAAGACCAGCCGCGTAGCGCATTGCCGGAAGGCGAGCATGAAGCGGATGCGCTGCTTATAAACATTGACGGCTATGAAGGGCCGATTGATGTTCTGCTCGATCTTGCGCGCAATCAGAAAGTCGACCTTCGAGAAATTTCCATCCTGCAACTCGTGCGGCAGTATCTGTCGTTCATGGAACGGGCGAAACAGCTGCATCTTGACCTTGCGGCTGAATATCTTGTTATGGCGGCGTGGCTTGCGTATCTGAAATCGCGGTTGTTGTTGCCACAGGAGCAAACCGAAGAGGGCGAGCTGTCCGGTGAGGCGATGGCCGAAGCGCTGCAGTTCCAGTTACGCAGGCTTGAGGCGATGCGCGAAGCGGCCGAGACGCTGATGGCGCGGCCCAAGCTGGGTGAAAATATCTTTCCGCGCGGGATGCCGGAAGGGCTGAAAAATACATTCCAGGTGACGTATGACGTTACGCTGTATGACCTGCTGAAAGCCTATGGCGATATGCAGCGCCGGATTGAATACCAGACGTACGAACTGCCGATCTTTAACATTATGACGATGGAAGAAGCCTTTGATCGCATGACGAAAATGCTGGGTAACCTTCCGCGATCAGGTCCGCACAGCGTGTGGACGACGTTGCAGAGCTTCCTTCCCGAAGGGGTGAAGGATCCGTTATTGCTGCGGTCGTCTTTAGCTTCTACTTTAACCGCGGGGCTGGAGCTGGCGAAGCAGGGGAAGGCCGAGATCAGACAGGACGGATCGTTTCGTCCGATTTATATTCGTAGTGCCAACCG
This sequence comes from Alphaproteobacteria bacterium, assembly GCA_030426925.1. Taxonomy (GTDB): domain Bacteria; phylum Pseudomonadota; class Alphaproteobacteria; order Micavibrionales; family Micavibrionaceae; genus JAUHXT01. The sequence goes on from JAUHXT010000005.1 coordinate 20,037, forward strand.
TCCGTCACTGGACGAACAGAATGCGCAGGAGAGCCATGACACCGGAACAAACTAAACGTAGCGGACAGTGTTTGTGCGGGGCGGTAAAATATCAAGCTACACTTTTGGAAGAAGGTGTGCATGTTTGCCACTGCACCTTGTGTCAGAAATGGCATGGCGGACCGGGTATGGCCGCCGGATGCGACGGTGACTGGTCGATACAGGGTGAAGAAAATTTAACATGGTATGCGAGTTCAGATTGGGCGAAGCGCGGCTTTTGCAAAACATGCGGCAGCCATTTGCTGTTTAAAACAAACGATGCCAGTTATCACGGGATTGCCGCAGGAACGCTGGATAACCTGGACGGATTTAAAATTGAATCGCATATTTTTGTCGATAAGAAGCCGTCTTATTATGATTTTAACGACAATGCTCCGCGCCTGACGGAAGAGGAGTTTTTGAAAATGGTGGGAGAGCACACATCATGACACCGGAACAAAGTGCTTATGATTGAGAGAGTGTATTTATGGCTTGATTTGCTGATATCTTCTCCCTGGCAGTTTTTGTTATATTTGGCCATAGCTTTGTTGGCTATATTGCTGGGGGTTTGGGGTGTAACGCAGCAGTCAACAGCAATTATTTTATCTTTTTTTTATTTTGGGCTTTTGTTCCTGATTTTATACAAGCACTGGTATGTTTTACGCGATATGAAGCAGCATGGGGATATTGGCAAAACAACCTATAAAAAAGAAATTTTTTATACTTTTTTAAAATTGGCGTTTATCACGCTTGCGTTTTTTATATGGATATTTGTACGCCCAAGATGGAATGTAAATGTTTTTTAAGAATGGAAATGAGCTATGACACCGGAACAAACTGAACAGTTGCGAATTTTAGAGGCGATGTTGTTTGCATCGGCGGAGCCGTTATCGACGCATGTTATGCATGACCGTTTGCCGGGGGAACCGGATCTGGCCGTACTGTTGCCCGCGTTGAAGGAGCAATATGAAGGGCGGGGCATTCACCTTGTGGAAGTCGGCGGGCAATGGGCGTTCCGTACGGCGGACGACCTTGGCGATGCGTTGACGGTTGAGAAAGAGGTTACGCGCAAGCTGTCCAAGGCCGCGCTGGAAACCATGGCGGTGATCGCGTACCACCAGCCTATCACACGGGCGGAAATTGAAAATATCCGCGGTGTGGCAACACATAAAGGGACGTTGGATGCGCTCATGGAAATCGGCTGGGTCAAGCCGGGGCGCAGACGGGAAACGCCGGGTCGGCCGCTGACATGGGTGACGACGACCCAATTCCTTGACCATTTCGGGCTGGAAAGTATGATGGATCTGCCCGGCCTTGATGATTTGAAAGCATCCGGCCTGCTGGACCGCCGCCCGGCAATTGATACGATTCCCGATACGGGCGATTTGTTCGACAGCGGCGATATTGACGCGGCAGAGGCGCTGGCCGATGACGACGATGAGGGCGGGTTCGATATCCAGCCCGAAATAGATGACGATTACGAAGAGGAAGAAGAATAATGGCCCCCAGTATCTGGCAGATTTTAATTGTTGTTGCGCTTGTACTGCTTATTTTCGGTGCCGGGCGATTGCCGCGCATCATGGAAGACGTGGCGAAGGGTATTAACTCGTTCAAAAAAGGTATGAATGAGGGAGATTCCCCGAAGCAGGTTCCGGACGACAAAAAAGACGAATAAACCATGCTTGATTTCGGCCTGCCCGAACTTTTGATCATTGCCGCGATTGCTGTTTTTGTAATCGGCCCGAACGACATTCCCAAAATTATGTACGGATTGGGGCGGTTGTTCCGGCGGTTCCAGTATGTGCGCTATGCGATGTCCCAGCAATTCGATGACGTGCTGAAAGCCGGAGATATTGAGGAGTTGCGTAAAGGGGTAAATTTCGAAGCGCCGAAGACGGACGAGCGCGGTGCCGACGAGCCGCAGGAAGAGCCGAAGCCATGAGCGAGCAAAGTATGAGCATTGCCGGGCATATTATCGAACTGCGCAAGCGGCTGTTATGGGTGTTCGTGGCGATGGGGCTTGGTACGGTCATCAGCTTTTTTTTCGTAGAGCATATTTACAGTTTTCTTGTGCAGCCGCTGGCCAATGCGGGTAGTGACCGGCTGATCTATACCGGCCTTACCGAAGCGTTTTTTACGTATTTGAAAGTCGCGTTTTTTGCAGGAATTTTTATTACCTTTCCGATCCTTTTGTACCAGGTCTGGGCGTTCATTGCGCCGGGGCTGTATAAGGACGAGAAGAATGCGTTCTGGCCGTTTTTGGTGGCGACGCCCGTCCTGTTTTTCCTTGGCGGGGCGAGTGTTTATTACGGTGTGATACCGCTGGCGTGGCCGTTTTTCCTGAGTTTCCAGAGCAGCGGACTGGAAACCGCGCTGCCGATCCAGTTGGAGGCGCGGGTGAGCGAATATCTCGACCTGATTATGACGCTGATTTTCGCGTTCGGCCTGTGTTTCCAGATGCCCGTGCTGCTTACGCTTTTGGGCAAGGCGGGGCTTGTTACCGCCGGAAAGCTAGCCTCCATGCGTAAATACGTGATTATCGGCGTGTTTGTCATCGCCGCCTTCCTGACACCGCCGGACGTGATATCGCAAATCGGGCTGGCTCTGCCCATGCTTGCGCTTTATGAGCTTTCGATCATCCTTGTCCGCATGGTAAGCTCTAAACATCATGAGTCCGCAAAAACTCTATCAGCAGAAAATTGAATTTGAAGGCTATGTCCCCGATGCAGGGCAGGAGCGGGCCGTTGTCGCGCTTGAACGGCTGTCCAAAGACCTTAAGGACCCGGAGAAGGGGTTTCTCGGCCTGAAAAAAAAGCAGGCGCCTAAGGGCGTTTATATGTATGGCGGGGTCGGGCGCGGGAAATCCATGTTAATGGACCTGTTTTTCCAAAGCCTGCCGAACGAAATGAAAAAGCGGCGGGTGCATTTCCATGCTTTTATGATTGAAACGCATGACTGGCTGCATAAACGGCGGGGGGACATGGTCGATACGCTTCTCCCCGATTACGCCAAGTATGTGACCAAGCAGACGGATGTTTTATGCTTTGACGAATTTTATGTGACGGACGTTGCCGATGCGATGATATTGGGGCGGCTGTTTACCGCGCTGATTGAAAAGGGCGTTGCGATTGTCTGCACATCCAACTGGAACCCGGACCGGCTGTATGAAGGGGGATTGCAGCGCGACCGTTTCCTGCCGTTTATCGAATTACTAAAGGAACGCATGGACATTGTTCACCTGGATTCGGATACGGATTACAGGACATTGTCGGGGGAGAAGACCGATGTGTACTTTATGCCACTGGGCAAGATGGCGGACAGTAAGGCGAATAACCTGTTTGCCGGATTGACTGATTGCGCGGACGTTACGTCCGAAACCCTGACGGTGAAGGGGCGGGATATCGTGGTGCCGAAGACGGCCGGCGGTATTGCGCGGTTTACTTTTGCCCAGCTATGCGAGCAGCCGCACGGGGCCGAGGACTATCTGGCTATTGCGGACAGATATCACACCGTGTTCCTGGAAGGTGTGCCGAAAATGGGCTATGACCGCCGGAACGAGGTCAAACGGCTGATGAATCTTATCGACATTTTATATGATAATAACATCCGGCTGGTGATGACGGCGGACGCTGTGCCTGATAAACTTTACTATGGTGGCGATCACGCGTTTGAGTTCCAGCGCACGGTGAGCCGTCTTGTGGAAATGCAAAGCCTGCAATATTTGGAAAAGACGAAGGGCTGATGTTCGGATTCTTTAAAAAATCTAAGATTAAAACCAAGCAGAAACGCGATCCGAAGCGTTATGAGGAAGAAAAGGCGATTGCCGAAAAAGGCGATGAGAAGAAGCGCCTGAGCCTTGCAAAAAACACGAAAACGCACCAGGAAATTTTATATTACCTTGCCGAGAAAGACCCCAGCCCGGAGGTGCGGCTGGCGGTTGCGAAAAATGCGTCGACGCCACTGCATATCTCTACTTTGTTGGCCGAAGATACTGATGTTGATGTGCGTATGGCACTGGCCGGGCGGCTGGTGGATTTACTGCCGGAAATCGGCAGCGAGAAACATTCACAATTTTACGCCTATGTTGTGCAAGCCCTTGGGACGCTGGCGCTGGACGAGGTGCTGAAAATTCGCAAGGCGTTGTCGAGTGCGCTGAAGGACCATGCCCATACACCGCCGAAAGTGGCATCACAGCTGGCGCGGGACATTGAGCGCGAAGTAGCAGAACCAATTTTACGGTTTTGCGCGGCGTTGTCGGATGACGATCTGATGGAAATTATCAAGCAACATGAAGACGGATGGCAGGTCGAAGCCGTGGCCGCCCGCCCGCAGGTGAGCGAACGACTATCGCATGCCGTGATTGAAACGGGCAATGTAAAAGCGGGAGCGGAGCTTTTGAAAAACGAAGGGGCGAATATTACTGCGCTGTTGCTTGAAACAATTATCGAAAGGGCGCGGGAGTATCCGGAATGGCATGAGCCTGTGGCCTGCCGCAAAACATTATCGCCGGAGATGGCAAAAACGCTGGCGGAATTTGTCGATGAACGGGTGCGCACTATCCTGACCGACCGCCAGGATTTTGATGACGATACATGCGAGGAAATCACGCAGATCGTTCGCAGGCGCGTTGCCTTTGCCGGCGGGGATACCGATGAAACGGCGATGGAGCGTGCGGGCAGACTTGCGGCGCAAGGCGAACTGACCGAAGAGATCGTGACAGACGCGCTGGGTATGCGGGATTATGATTTTGTGAAAGCTGCGCTGGCAAATCTTGCAGACACCGACCTTGAAAAAATCGACAAGGTGTTCAGCATGAAGGCACCGAAACCGATTTGTGCAGTGTCATGGCGGGCCGGTCTTACCATGCGCACAGCGTTCAAGTTGCAGCAGGAAATGGGGAAGGTTCCGTCCAAGGAGCTTTTGTATCCCAAGGGCGGAACGGATTATCCGTTATCCAGCGACGACATGAAATTCCAGCTGGAGTTTTTGGGGTTAGAGGCGGCGTAGGATTATGATGAGGGTCGTATCACTGATATTGGTGCTGTTTTTGTCTGCGTGTGCCGCCGGACCGGGTACGCCGGGACAAATGGAACAACGGCAGGCGCAGCCCAATGTGCCGTCACCGGGGTTCAGGCATGTTGATTTTGTCCTGGTGAAGAAATCGGAAAACCGGATGTACCTTTTAAAAGAAGGGAAGGTGGTACGGGAGTACCACGTGTCGCTTGGCAAGAACCCCGTGGGGCATAAGGTGCAGGAAGGGGATTTTCGGACACCGGAAGGCCGTTATAACCTGATGTATAAAAATCCGAAGAGCAAATTTTTCCGTTCCATCATGCTGGACTATCCGAATGAACGGGATATAGCAATTGCGCGGCGGCGCGGGGTTGATCCCGGCAAGCATATTGTGATCCATGGGCAGCCGAATGAACATTTCGGCCCGTATGACGGGGTTGCCAATGCCTTTAACTGGACCGACGGGTGCATTGCTGTCACCAATCCGGAAATGATGGACATCTGGAAGCTGGTGGATGTTGATACACCGATAGAAATCAGGCCGTGAGTTCCGGCGCGCCGGTTGCACGGCTTCTGGTCAATTCAATTCTTTCGCGTTTTTCCTGCGGGATGTTTTTGTAAGCTTTCTCATACCATCCCCTGTAAGAATCCTGATCTTCCGGCGCGACAACGGCGTGGTTCATGCGGTCAAAATCCGGCACGACATTCTGAATTAGCGGTCCGAGATCAGGTGCATAATAAAACGATGTTGCCAGAGAGGATTCTTCGTCCATAAAAAACGAGGCACGTTCATGTGGAACGCTCAGGTAAGCTTCAAAAGCAGCTTTAAATAATGTTTCCTGAGGTGGACACGAATCTCCCCGTTTCCTGAATAAGCCGGGGGGAGCGCTGCCGGTGCCGTGGTCTTCGCGAAACGAAAAGATTTTTGATGCTTCATAATAAGGATGTCCTTCTGTGATAACACCTTCATCACATTTTGCTTTCAGGTAACTCTGGACGGTATGCTGGGGTTCATGGGCGGCAAATCCGGCACATGCAAAGAATTCGGCAAACTTGCCGTTTAAATCCGTGACAATACAGGATGCGGCATAGGGAGAGGAATCCTGTTCCGGGAGTTGTAAATCCTTACGATTCTGCGGGGTCAGGTTGGAATGCGTAATCATGGAGTTCTCCGCCCTGCGAATACAGGATGGCGCTTCTGCATGGCGAAAGGGCCTGACCTGCATTGGTTCGAAATCGGCGAAGAGTTCAGGCTCGATCCGTTTCCAGTGAAATGCCTGCCGGTCGGCGATAAACTGTATGAAAGCAATGCGGTCTTCAAACCCTATTCCGGTATCTTCCAGTTTTTGCGCGAAGTCTTCAGTCATGAGCCCTGTATCCATATCCCATTCAGGTATGTTTTCAGGATTGGATTGAAATCCGGCCCAGCGGGTCAGAAGGGTGTTCATCTGTTCATCCGTCCGAATGTCGTTCAGGACAGACAGGTGAACTTCTTCCAGATTGCGCATATATAGATCGGGCAGAGGGATGGCGAAGTGGAATTTTTCCTGCAGCCTGAAAATATCAGCCAGTTCTGCACGTTCATTATCGTTCAGCAACGCTGCCTGTCTGCGCAGGATTTCAGAATCCTGTTCCACTTCTGCGAAGCCGTCTGCTTTTACTTCTGCCCGTAACCCGGCACGGTCGGTTTTGGAATTGAGGTAGTCTGTTACGGCGCGATAGGTGTTGGCCAGAAGTTCCAGCCGGGTTTCCAGCGGCAGGGATTTAATCTCTTCCGTACTCATGGCCTGCAAAGAGGCGCAGAAGGTATCTTTACAAAAATCCGTGGCCATTTTTGTCATAAGGTATTTTTACAGGAAAGGGCAAAAATAGTGCAAATTTGACAGGTGGGAAGCGCTTTATCCTTGTTTTTCAGTACTTTATCGGTCGATGCGCGTGATCCATGTCTGATCGGTGCGGATGTTAAGTTTGGTGTCTTATGCTGGCGCAGGCGTTGTGCCGGCAGGGGCAGGGGTAGGTGTTTTCGGTCCGTCGGTTGTCGGCGTATTGTTTCCCTGCGCTGAGGGCATATCTACGGATGCGGATTTGAATCCCGGTGTCATTTCTGCTGCGCTTCTTCCGATTGTTTCGGCCGAGAATTTTGCGTCCTTAGGATCGACTGATGCCAGATCAACCTCGATTTCGGATTGAGCTGCCGACAGATCAACAGGCGTGTTGCCTATGCCTGATGCGCTGTTAAAGTCCTGACTTGTCGGGGTATCGGTGCCAGCTATTAACGCAGGTTCCGGTTTTTCCAGTTCGGACAGGAATTGTCCATATGTGTTTGCAATTCTGCTGGCCCGGTCCGTTCCGTTGATAATCCGTCTTGCACCGAAAGGATCACTTTCAGGGCCGGAGAAATAATCGTCCAGTGTTTTTCCAGTGAAGAGCCCGTCGCGCATACCCAGTACTGTTACACGTGCGGATAATTCAGGGTTTTGCAAAAGCTGGTCCGGATTGTTGACGAGGTCAACGCCAAGTTCCGCCCCCAGCTTTGCGTAGTTTTCTCTCCAGGTTAGCTGCACATATCCGCGGCCAAAATACGCTTTGCCGGTATCGCCGTGAACCTGAGCATAGGAATGTCCCCGCAGGTTGCGCACCGCCTGTGCGTCCGAGCTGGCAAAGGATTCCCGTACCGGTGCCATGTTCGGCCCGACTTCGTGATAGGCGGTTGCAAGGACATATGCACGCTGTCTTGGATCCGTGATTCCAAACTCGTCCATTGCATCTATGAGGTGCTGTGTGCCGACCTGGTGCATTGCGTCTTCCACGGAGGCGGTTGCGGCCAGTTTATCCCTGTCGATATATTGTTCGGCGACTTCGAATTTTGTTGTGACGTCCTCGACGTCCATACCTGTCATTTCCGCGATAGCATCTGCGTCGTAATTGCTGCGGATAAATCCGTGAATGGCGGCGGCGCCCAATTGGAATACTTCTCCGTTATGTTCTGCACGCCAGTCTTCTACATATTCGGCTACGCGTGTTGCATCGGCTTCGCGGAAGACACCATCAACGGCGGCGACGTCTGTTCCCTCTACGACTTCTGCGTGACGGTTCAGTGATGCATCAAGTTTTAAAAGACTGCTGTCATCCCAGTGATCCACCTGCAGTGACGCTGCGATATGTTCTTTTGCGAAACTGCCGTCTTCGTCCTGTTGCAATTTGGCAGCATGGTGCGTGATTTCACCCAGCTTTCCGTCTGCGGCGATTTTGGCCGCACGGCCGCTTAACCCTTCCGTTCCGGGCTGCGGATAGTAGTTTTTGAGCTCGGTTGTTTGCAGGCCACGGACAGTCTGGCTACCGCCGTATTGAGAGTCGTGGGCAAGCCATAGTCCTTGTTCTACCAATTGGTCTTCGGTGCTGTTGCCAATGAGTGCAAGGAATTCGGCAGCGGACAAAGCGTCCCTGGAATTTCCAAGCTTGGCAACACGAAATGCGTCCGGCAGTTCCTGGCCAGCCACAAGAATTTCTTCTTCAGGTTCTGATGCTGTGATGTGTGACAGTCTCCAGTCGCCTTGTCTGCCATTTGCTTGCGCATAATATCTTTCTGCACTGGCGCCTGTTTCGGATGCCAGCCTTTGAGCGACTTCTTTTGTGTGTTCCATTCCGCGCTGCCAGAATTCTTCGGTGTTCGGATCTGCGCCTGCCTCTACCTGACGGAATGCCCATTCAGCGTCGATGCGTTGTTGTGTGCCATCTGGCATCAGGCGGGCAAGGCCTAAATCAAAATGGGAGCCTGTTGTGTTTGTTCCTGAAACGCCGGCGACAGCTACTTCACGGCCTTCGCCCAATGTCGCGTTGTAATTCTCGCCACCGGAGCGGCCACTTGCGCCGCGGTGCGGTCCGGTCGGCCCTGTGAAACCTTCCGGCGGGCGGGTGTTGTGACGGGATGACATGACGATGGGATGGCCCGCATTGTCACGGCCGATTTCCCAAAAACTGTTTTGTCCACCGACGCCACTTTCAAGCCCGACATGACGCATCGTCCATTTGCCGTGCGCGGCTTCGGGAACCATCAACCTGGATCCTTCGGCGTAGGAATAATCTGTGGCGAGGTGCATGCGCGCACCGCCGCCGCGACGGGCGCCGAAATGACTGGCACCGTGGTTGCGGAACGTCAGGAGTTCCATGTTTCCACCCGGCTGTTCGATAACCGGACGCGTCAGAAATACCGTACCTCGGTCCGGTCCGGACGGGGTCTCGTCTACTTCCATTCCTGCATCGGGGTTTGTAACCATCCTAGAAAACCGCCCTTTTAGTCATTATTTATTCTTGCCCTTATTGTACTAAATCAGGGGCTTACGATGCAAATTTGGGGTCGGTTTTGCGGGAAAATGGTTAACGGGGTCAACGGGCGAAAAAAGGGGGTATTTTTCCCTTTTATTACAGTGGGTTAAGGGGGTATTTTTTTACGGCTTAGCCGTGCCTTAAACTTTGCTGTGATTCACGGTAATCGTGCATAAAGCGCCGGAGTTGTTCCGGTGTGAATTTTGCCGATGGACCGGATAGCCAGAATTGTTCAGCAAGACGATCCAGGGCCGATCCTTTGTCCTTGTCTCTACTTACGCGTCCTTTTATTACGCGGCCGGCATCGCTGTAATCATTGTCCCGATTTAGTAATTTGAGGTTGGTGTCGATGGCGATATCTTCATCGCGTGCCCACAATACTTTGGCACCCGGTTTTTCTTCGTCGCTTATGCCTGCCGCTTTTTGTGCAAGGCCAAGGTAACGTAGTGTCAGCGTTCCGTGCGGATCATCCAATTGGCTGGATACTATAACCGCGCCATCTGCTAATTGTGCGAAAGCAGTGTGCGGATTTACGCCCGTGCGAATAAGGCTTTGAGCTGCTGAGCTCATATGTATCTGGCTCCCTGAATTTATTGGGATCACCATAGCACAGGCGGGCAGAAATGCAAGGATTTTCGATAACTTTCGTTTCAAATCCTATGGATGACGGGGCTTTCCGGCTCTTTTGCAGGCCTAATGTCTGGCAGGAATGGGTGTAAAGGCCGGGGCTGTTTCCGGCATGAGCGAAGAGATCGCCAGTTCGGCGGGGCGGCTGATCAACGGTCCTTTATCGGGAACTCTGCATTGTCCCGGGGCCGCAGAATTAGGGATGATAATGCCTGATCGCGCAAGATCAAACCGTGTCGCCAGTGTTTGTTGCGCCGGTGCTGCCGGACTTGATTTTATTTCCTCTGCCGCTTGTTTTATCTTTTCCAAGTCCGTTAATCCCATGCTTGATAATCTGTTTTCTGCGCGCTGACCGGAAACATAGGTATGGTCGTATTCTTTCAGGATTTCGGTTCGTTGATCTTCAGGAAGGGAGGTCAAGCTTTCCCCTTTGGGCAGGACGGCTTCGAATTTCAAGCGCAACTGTTCCGGCAGTTCTTCCAGGTCAACAATGTCAGGGTTGTCGATGATTTGTTTACGTACGCGATCAAACTGAACTTCTTTTGCTTCGTAATAAGCGTCAGGAAGAACGACGCTTGAACATACGCCGATTTCCGTTTCTGCGGCATCTATATGCGCGGCTTCCAGTGCTACCCCATTCGGACCTACAACCTGTTCTCCGCTTTCATCAACTACTTTCCCATCTGGCTGTACAATGATGCCGGGAGCTGTTGCGAGGGTGAGTATGGATTGTGACACAGTGCGTTTTACCGACCCCAAATCCAATCCTTCGGATTTTGCGGTTGTCGTTGATCCGGATGTCGATATAAACTGCGCCCAGATATTTTCGCCGCCCAAAAGATCATTTTCATTCGGGTGAACATAGAACGGCCTGTTCCAATCGACGTATGATCCAATGACTTCGCCGGCGTTGTACAGGAATTTTACGAAGGCCTGCATTTCACGGTTTCTTGTTGCGGGATCGACGGCATATTCATTCCCACCTGACCCGGCATACATGCCGTGTTTTTCCGTTCCGTTGGAATCTACGCGCCCGCCTATACCGCTGCCCGTTCCCTGTAAGGCGCGCTGGTCAATTATTAGCTTCGCCATTTCCAGTTTGGCTTTGTTGTATTCTATGGGGTCGAAATTTTGAAACATTTTTCCCTGCTCTTAGAGCTGTTCTTGCTATTTAAGCAGATTATAGCAAAAAGGGGTGGCGATGTACAAATTCCGTACGGCGTCACAGATGTTTTATTTAATTAAATCAGTGATATATCCTAGACAGGAGCGTGCGCTGATAGAGAAGTTTTTTGATATTGTGCTTCTGTTACGCCGATGTTTTCCGGCGTTGTTGTGTCCTGAGCCGGAGCAGGTTTTGCGTTTTGGAAGTCATGACCAACCTCCACTGTATCATGAGCAGCGGCGGTGAATGCGTTTGTCGGAGCTACATCTGATTCTATAGGTGTCGGATCGGCGCTTCCCACCACACGATCTGTCTGAGTTGCTTCGGTTGCACGCTTCGCTTCTTCTTCGGCTGCAACATCTTCCCATGTAACACCTTCCCTAGGGCCGGGGCCGTATTCGCCTGCTCCTGACGGGTCAAGATTCAGGCCGTAAGGGTCGAGTTTTCTTAGGGCCTGGGCCTTCTCTGTCAGTTCGCCTGTTTCGGGGTCACGTTCATTGTAGGCTGCGGTTCTTCGATCTAACTCTTCCCTGTACTCCGGTGCGTATTGATCTGGGTTGTCTTCTGAATAAGCATCAATGCGTTCGCCGTCGGTCTCCAAAATCTGGTTGACCATACCGGTTAATGATTGATTCCTGTCATAGGTTCCGTTGTTTACGGACGTGATTAGTTCCTGCGTGGCCGCGCTGATTTTTGAAGTTTCCCGGATGATGGCGCTGGAGACTCTGGCCTGTCTTCCTGCTTCTTCATTTTTTTTTGCAGCTTTGGCTTCATCACTGTCGTTCGGGTTGCCGCGTCCGCCAATGCCGGAGCCGGTACCGTAAATAGCCCGCATGTCGAGTTTGATGTTTGCTTCGCGCAGTTGTTTTGCATTCCATTCGACAGCATCAAATGGTTTGTCCTGCTCTTCTATCTCTCCCGTTGGGTCTAATGCCATCTAAATCCCTGTTTTCCTTATATTTTTAGACTTACTGAATTATACCATTTTGCGGAGGCAAAACACAAAATCCGCCAAGGGCGAAAAACCCGCGAAAGCGGCGGAAATTCAGGGAAAGTTCTGTGTATGCAGGCTGAAATAGGGGTTTCTTTTGGCGTGGTGGAGTGCTAAATCCTATACAGGCTCATTAAAGATGAGTCGTCGTTATCCAATAAAAATCAAAGGGTTAACATAATGAATATCCATGAATATCAGGCCAAGGGAATCCTCGAAAAATACGGTGTTGCGGTGCCGAAGGGACTTCCGGCCATGAGTGTTGATGAAGCGGTGAAAGCGGCTTCCGAGTTGCCGGGACCGCTGTATGTGGTGAAGGCGCAAATCCATGCTGGCGGGCGCGGTGCGGGGCATTTCAAAAACAACCCGGAAGGAAAGGGCGGTGTGCGTCTTTGCAAGACTCCTGAGGAAGTGAAAGACGCTGCCGAAGCCATGATGAACCAGGTTTTAGTGACAAAGCAAACAGGACCGGACGGTAAGGAAGTTCAACGTTTGTACGTTACCGACGGTGTCGATATCGAAAAGGAATATTACTGTTCTGTTGTTCTGGACCGCGGCACATCGCGTGTGACGTTCATAGTGTCGCAAGAAGGCGGGATGGATATTGAGGAAGTCGCGGAAAAGCACCCGGAGAAAATTATCAAGGCGGACATTGACCCGGCTGCCGGGTTTAGCGGTTTTCATGCACGCAAGCTGGCGTTCGCGCTGGGGCTTGAAGGTGCGCAAGTGAAATCAGCTACGAAGTTTTTCGCAAACCTGTACAAATGTTTCATTGAAACCGACGCGTCGATTGTTGAAATCAACCCGATGATCTTGGCCGGTGATGAAGTGATGGCGCTGGATGCGAAAATGAATTTTGATTCCAATGCGCTGTATCGTCATCCGGAGATCATGGAGCTTCGTGATGAAAGCGAAGAAGATGAAAACGAAAAAATTGCCGCGGATAATGACCTGTCTTATGTCCGTCTGGATGGCAATATCGGCTGTATGGTCAATGGTGCAGGACTTGCGATGTCGACGATGGACATTATCAAGTTGTATGGCGGCGAACCTGCAAACTTTTTGGATGTTGGAGGCGGAGCAACGGCGGAACGCGTGACGGTTGCTTTTAAAATCATTCTGTCTGATCCGAACGTGAAGGGCATTCTGGTCAATATCTTTGGCGGTATTATGAAGTGTGATGTGATCGCCGAAGGTGTGATTGCGGCTGCCAAAGAAGTGGATTTGAAAGTTCCGCTGGTTGTTCGTCTCGAAGGGACGAATGTCGAAAAGGGTAAGGAGTTGATGGCCAATTCAGGTCTGCCGATTATTTCCGCCGATAATCTGGATGACGCGGCCCAGAAGGTGGTTCAAGCTACAAAGCAAGCGCAGGAGGCTGCATAAATGTCTGTACTCGTAAACAAACAAACAAAGGTCATCTGCCAGGGCTTTACCGGTTCGCAAGGTACGTTCCACAGTGAGCAGGCGATAGCCTACGGCACCAATATGGTTGGCGGTGTGACGCCGGGTAAAGGTGGCACAAAACACTTAAATCTTCCGGTTTATAACACGGTTGATGAAGCGAAGCATGCGACGGGCTGTAATGCCTCTGTTATCTATGTTCCGCCACCGTTTGCGGGCGATGCGATCCTGGAAGCGATTGACGCCAAGATCGAACTGATCGTTTGTATTACCGAAGGTATTCCGGTTCTGGACATGGTGAAGGTAAAGCGCGCGCTTTCCGGTTCCAAGTCCCGTTTGATCGGTCCGAACTGTCCGGGTGTTATTACGCCGGATGAATGCAAGATCGGGATTATGCCCGGACACATTCATACGCGCGGTAAAATCGGTATTGTTTCCCGTTCCGGCACACTGACATACGAAGCAGTGGCGCAAACCGGCGCTGTAGGCCTTGGGCAAACAACCTGTATCGGTATTGGCGGTGACCCGGTGAACGGCACGAATTTCATCGACTGTATCGACATGTTTATGAACGATGATGAAACTAAAGGTATCCTGATGATCGGGGAAATTGGCGGCACGGCAGAGATTGAAGCGGCTGAATATTACAAATCGCTAAAAACCAAGAAGCCGATTGCGGGCTTTATCGCTGGTGCCACGGCCCCTCCCGGTAAACGGATGGGGCATGCGGGTGCGCTGATCTCCGGTTCTGACGACACGGCTCCGGCCAAGATGGAAGCCATGCGCGCGGCCGGATTTGAAGTCTCCGAAAGCCCGGCGGGGCTGGGTGACGCCATGCAAAAGGCAATGGCCGCTTAAATTATTTGACATAAACACGGTTTAGCGTTTAAAAAATGCCTTTGTTTTTCGGAGGCATTTTTTTATGGAGTTGTATCACAGTGCGCAGGGGGGCAAGGTACCGGATAGCGTTTTTGCGCATCTGGGCTCTATGAGAACCGCGGCGCAGCGCGTGCCGACAAAATTCCTGAACGGTAAGCAGGTTCTGGTTTATCACGATCACCTTGAGGTGCGCGATAACTACGGACATTTTTTGGGGGACACGGACATAACTGATATCTGTAAAGCCTTTGCAGACTACGCAAGCAATGTTGTTATCTCAGGTTTTGATGCCAATATTAAAAACCCATTGCGCGTTGAGGATTGCTGGGACGATGATCCGATTGGCAGCGGTGCGATGGATCTGTTTCAGGAAAACAAGCAACTTACAGAACCGCAACGCGATAGTTTGCGTCAGGTTTTTTATCCCTTTTCCGGCACTGTTTATACAGAAGATGTAATGTTTCGAATAAGTGATAAGGATTTAGAAAAACTCATCCGGGAATGGGAGAATAATGCGATTTTTCGCCGTGAATTTGAAAAACGCAGAACCCGTTTTCTATCATTAAATGAACCAGAAGATATAGCTACGCAAAACGAAACAGTCTGGCTTGCTTTGACTATGCGTTTACGCAAATGGGCAACCAACAACGGTTTTGATTCTTTTGTCTACGCAAACCAGAGCGAGGGAACGGGGGATGATAGCTATGTGACCTTAAGGCGTGGGCAACTAGGTGTCAAGCCGATAGAACGCAGGCATTTTGTCGCGGAATCTTATTTAAAAGATGCTCCCCAGAAGATGCTGAATTGTTTGTGGGAGGCCTGTGAGAGTCCCGACAATACTTTGGGGGTGCAGGACTTAATCTGGGGTGGACGTGACCCTGCTTCTTTTTGGCAGCCGAACCTGCGCTAAAATATTACGGAAAATTATGCCGGGCGGGTAAAACTATCCGGCATTTTTTGCCTGAAAACCCGACATTTTAACTATCTCTGTTTCAAAAATATTATTTCAAAACAGCTACTTAACAGAATTTTGTTTGGGACTGGAATTGTTGCGACCGCGTTTTCCATATGGCATGGCGGTTGCAACTCCTATTGGCAAGAGTAAATCGCAGGAACACGGGAAGGAGACCCCAGATGCAGGATTATTTAGCCGGAGCGGGCACAGCAACTTTAAGCGTATTGGCATTTTTCGCCGCAACACAGGTGACGGCGTTTATCGTCGATGCGGCAGAATTCGTTACAACCATTCAGTTTTAGTCATGAGAGGACAGTAGTTAAGAGAGTATATATTTTACCCCAACCCTGGATTGTCTAACCTTACCCCAACCCCCTCTGCCCCCAGAGAAGACAATCCGGTTTCCGGACGAAAAGGGATCCCACTCCCTTTTGGTAAACTTTTCCAGCGGGCTATAAGCCCGCTTTTTTTTTCGTGGAAATTGAATTACTATAATTTTTAGTAAACATTTGAGGGGCCCATGCTCAGTTCAGGCGCAGATAAACGATCCAACGAAATCCTGGGTAATCTTTCGGACAGGGACAAGCGGATCCTGATATCCCTGCCGTACCGTGTCGGCATGTATGTATCGCAAAGCGATACCAGCGGCGGCGACGAAGCGCAAGGACGGGAAGCCCAAACTCTTCATAATATTCTGGTCGAGATTGAGCAGGATTTCTGCAAGTCGGAGATTATGCAAAAAATCCTGATTGAAACGGTTGCCAATAAAGAGCAATGGTCAAGCTGGGGCAGGAAGCTGGAGGATGTGCCGGATGAATGTGCGCATGCTGCTGACCTGCTGGTCGGGCTGGTGGAACAGCAAAGCGATCTTATGTCCGTCAAGGAGACGCTGATTGATATCGGGGTAGCTGTTGCCATGGCTTTCCGTGAAAGTGGAAACACGTACCCGACAGAATCCCCGTTGAGTGAAGCGATTAAAAACGTCCGTAACGCACTTGGCCGTTATATACCGTCCTTGCGTGTGGATGAACGCTTTATGCATCTGAATATTTCGAAGGCGGAGCGTGCGGCTCTCATTCAGCTGCATAACGCCCTGCTGTAGATAAAAGAAAGATAGCTATGTCGATATTTACCGATTTCCTGGAAGAAGAAATTGTCCTGCTTGTATCCCTGCCGTACCGGGTCGGGGTGTGGATGAGCCAGGTGGACGATGATGCATCGACAGAGCGTGATGATGAACGAGAGCAGGACGCACTGGAAGCGGTGCTCAGGCAAATGGCGGCGGATAAAGAACAGGCACCGTTTGTGGCGGATGTTGCCCGGGAAACGCTTACCTATCCCGACTACTGGTCGGAGTGGGGGCAGCAGCTTGACACACTCATGGATGATATAGAGAAAGCCCTTTTGCTGATCGACGGACGACTGGCGAAAGACAATGCCAGAAATTACAGAAAATGCCTGTGGGGCGTGGCAAAGGCCGTCGCGTATGCTTATGGTGAATTCGAAGGCGCGGAAGAGCCGGAGAAGCCATCGTTTATCGGTAAAATTTTAGGGCGTATTTCCGATAAAAAAGACCCCCTGGACGATAATCCGGAAAATATGAGTCCAGCCGAACGCGAAGCGTTGAAAAAATTACGTAAGGCCTTGCAAGCTTAGCCTTTTCTTATATGATCTCCTCGACTATTATCAGCTCTATTCTATTATCGAGAGGGATTCCATAATGTCAGAGGCCATGACATTCTTAAGCGGTACAAACGCAGAGTATATCGCACATCTTTACAGTGAATATCTGAACAGCCCGGAAAAGGTTGATCAAAGCTGGAAGGATTTTTTTGTTGGTCTGAACGACAATGAAGCAGGTTTGTTACGTGAACTGCATGGCGCAAGCTGGACACCTTCCGAAAACCGCAAGGACAAAAACGGGTTTAATTCGTTCGTCAGTGCGACGGGCAGCAATCCTGAATCCACAACATCGGTCATAGAAACATCCGGAAAAACGAACGGGCATGCAGGCGCTTTGTCGCAGGAAGAGGTACGGGCCGCTACGCTGGATTCCATTCGTGCGTTGATGCTGATCCGTGCGTACCGTGCGCGCGGGCATTTGATTTCCGATCTTGATCCATTGGAGTTGAAAGAAAAAGAATATCATCCTGAGCTGGACCCGGGGCATTACGGCTTTACGGATTCCGATTACGACCGGGAAATTTTCCTGAATGGTGTCCTGGGCATGGAAACCGGCAGCCTGCGCCAGATTATCAAGGCGCTGCGTCAGATTTACTGCGATAAAATCGGGGTTGAATTCCTGCACCTGACTGATCCGGAAGAAAAAGCGTGGATACAGGAACGGATTGAAGCGCCACGCAACAAAACAGATTTTACGGTCAACGGGAAGCGCGCTATTTTGCAGCGCCTGATTGCAGCGGAAGGATTTGAAAAGTTCCTGAATACCAAGTATGTGGGAACCAAGCGTTTTGGTGTTGACGGGGGAGAGTCCCTGATCCCCGCGATTGAGCAGATTATGAAGCGCGGCGGGCAAATGGGTCTTGAGGAAATCGTGCTCGGCATGGCGCACCGTGGCCGTCTGAACGTTCTGACCAACGTGATGGGTAAGCCGTTTACGGCCGTTTTTTCGGAATTCCAGGGGCAGTCATCACAGCCGGATGATGTGCTTGGTTCAGGCGATGTTAAATATCACCTTGGGACGTCCAGTGACCGCGATTTCGATGGTAACACCATCCACCTGTCGTTAACAGCCAACCCGTCTCATCTGGAGTTTGTGAACCCGGTTGCGATCGGTAAAGTGCGCGCGAAACAGGTGCAGCGCAATGACAAGACCAGCGATAAGGTGCTGCCGCTTTTGCTGCATGGTGATGCGGCGTTTGCAGGGCAGGGGATCGTTGCTGAAACGCTGATGATTTCCGAGCTGCCCGGATATCGTGTCGGCGGAACAATCCATATTATCATCAATAACCAGATCGGCTTTACCACCATGCCGAAATACGGGCGTTCCGGTCCGTATCCGACGGACATGGCGAAAATGCTGGCCGCACCGATTTTCCATGTGAACGGCGACGATCCGGAAGCTGTTGTACATGTTTCGCGGATTGCAACGGAGTTCCGTCAGCAGTTCAAGAAAGACGTGGTGATCGACCTGTTCTGTTACCGCCGCTTTGGCCACAACGAAGGGGACGAGCCGGCCTTTACACAGCCGATCATGTACAAAACCATCAAAAGCCACCGCACAACGCGTGAACAATATGCGGCGCAGCTTGTCGGTGAAGGTGTGCTGACCGAACAAGAAGCGCAAGAGATGGTTGATGAGTTTATGAACTATCTGGAAGAGGCGTTCGAAGCGACCAAGAGCTATAAGCCGAACAAGGCGGACTTCCTTGAAGGGGCATGGACAGGTTTGAAAGTTGCGTCCGGTGAAGCACGGCGCGGCGAAACAAAAATCGAAATGGACCGCTTGAAAGCGTTGAGCGCTATTCTGACGGATGTGCCGTCCGACTTTAACATCAATTCCAAGCTGGCGCGCCAGATGGAAGCCAAGAAGAACATGTTCGATAGTGGTGAGGGGTTTGACTGGGCCACGGCCGAGGCAATGGCCTTTGCGACCCTTATTCAGGACGGGCATAAAGTCCGGCTGTCCGGTCAGGACGTCGGGCGGGGAACGTTTTCCCAGCGTCATGCGATCTTGTACGACCAGCAAAGTGAAACAAAATATATTCCGCTGCGTGACTTTACAGACGAGCCGCATTTTGAAGTCCATGACTCGCCATTATCCGAAATGGCCGTTCTGGGGTTTGAATACGGATATACGCTGGCTGATCCGCGTACGCTCGTGTTGTGGGAAGCGCAGTTTGGTGATTTCATGAACGGTGCGCAGGTTATTATTGATCAATTTATCGCATCGGGCGAGTCCAAGTGGCTGCGGATGTCGGGTTTGGTCATGCTGTTACCACATGGTTATGAAGGGCAAGGACCGGAGCATTCTTCCGCACGTCCTGAGCGTTTTTTAGCGGCTTGTGCTGACGATAACTGGCAGGTGGCAAACTGTACCACGCCTGCGAACTATTTCCACATCCTGCGCCGCCAGATGCGCCGTGATTTCCGTAAGCCGCTGGTGATGTTTACGCCAAAATCACTGCTGCGTCATAAAATGGCGGTGTCGAAGGCCGAGGATTTTGTGAATGAACCGTTCCACCGTGTTTTGTGGGACCACGATCATTACGAGCTTTTAGAGAAGAAGAAAGTCAAGCGGGTCGTGATGTGTACGGGTAAGGTGTATTACGATCTGCTGGCCGAACGGCGTGAGCGTAAACTGGAGGATGTTTATATTATGCGCCTGGAGCAGTTGTATCCGTTCCCGCTTAACTCACTCAAAGAAGATTTGCGCCACTTCCCCGATGCGGAAGTGATCTGGTGCCAGGAAGAGCCGCGCAATATGGGGTACTGGACATTTGTTGAATCCCGCATCGAAGCAACGCTGGGTATGATGGAGCATAAATGCAAGCGTCCACGCTATGTCGGACGGCCGGACTCCGCTTCTCCTGCGACGGGGCTTAACAAACGCCATCAGGAGGAGCAGGCCAAGCTGGTTGACGAGGCACTGACCATAGAATAAGTAAATAACTGGAATAATTTTTTATAAAAACAGGCAATAAAGAAGGCAAAAAATCATGGCACAAATCGTTGTTCCGACCCTGGGCGAATCCGTATCTGAGGCGACTGTTGCACAGTGGCTGAAGAAAGAAGGAGAAGCCGTTTCAGCAGACGAACCAATTGTTGAGCTGGAAACCGACAAGGTAACGCTGGAGGTCAACGCGCCGGAAGACGGTGTGATCAGCAAGATTACGGTCGGTGAAGGGGAAAGCGTGGAAGTAGGTGCTATTCTTGGGGAAATTGGGGAAGGAAGCGCGGCCAATGATTCAAAGCCGGCTGAGAAAAAAGAAGCGGCGCCTGCTGCTGCCCCAGCCGCTGAAAAAACCGCCAATGATGACGATATGAAATTATCACCGGCCGTGCGGAAGATGGTTGATGACCATAATCTGGATGCAGCCAAAATTCCGGGTACGGGAAAAGACGGACGGATTACGAAAGAAGACGTTCAGAACTTTATTGACGGGAAATCTTCTGCGGCCGAGAAGCCAGCACATGAGAATGTCAGTACGCATCCTGTTGCAGCGGCCCCGGCGGCCGAGCGTCAACCGGGCGAGCGTGAAGAGCGTGTGCGTATGACACGTTTGCGCCAATCAGTGGCCAAGCGCTTGAAAGAAGCGCAGGACACAGCGGCGATGCTGACAACCTTTAACGAGGTGGATATGGGGGCGGTGATGGAGCTTCGTTCCCAATACAAAGACAATTTTGAAAAGAAACATGGTGTGAAGCTGGGCTTCATGTCTTTCTTTATCAAGGCAGCCGTCAACGCGCTGAAAGAACTTCCGGCCGTGAATGCGGAAATTCAGGGCGATGAAATCGTCTATAAAAATTACTACGATATTTCTGTGGCGATGAGCACACCGCAGGGTTTGATCGTTCCGGTCGTTCGCGATTGTGAAGGCAAATCCATGGCCGATGTTGAAAAAGAGATTATCAACCTTGGTACACGGGCGCGCGAAGGAAAGATCGGCATTGATGAAATGACCGGCGGTACCTTTACCATTACAAACGGCGGGATTTTCGGTTCGCTGATGTCGACACCAATTTTGAACCCGCCGCAATCCGGTATCCTGGGCATGCACAAAATCCAGCAGCGTCCGATGGCGATGCCGGACGGTTCAATGCAGGTGCGCCCGATGATGTATCTGGCGCTGTCGTACGATCACCGTATCATTGACGGGCGCGAGGCCGTGACCTTTTTGGTACGCATCAAGGAAGCGATTGAAGACCCGCAGCGCCTGTTGCTGGATATATAATTACGGAAAATTTATTGACGGCATAGCTGTTTATGAGATAAACCCGCTTCATAGCGGGTTTTTTCGTTAAGAATAAGAGGGTGTCATGACGTTAACTGTTTCCCACGACGATATTGCCAAAACGCACGAGATGATGCGCAGGCTGTTTCTGGATCCGGAATCCGGTCTGGAACGGCACTGGACAGATACAGGCATGTACCGTCCCGGTTATAGTGAGCGCGAAACCGAAGCGATTAATATGGT
Source organism: Alphaproteobacteria bacterium (assembly GCA_030426925.1). Taxonomy (GTDB): domain Bacteria; phylum Pseudomonadota; class Alphaproteobacteria; order Micavibrionales; family Micavibrionaceae; genus JAUHXT01. The sequence continues at coordinate 41,570 of JAUHXT010000005.1, forward strand.
TGCGGGCGAAGCCGAAGCGATGGGCATGGAAATGGTGCAGGATGTCGCGGGCAACGTTTTCTTTATTTATCCCGGTGCGGACAGGTCAAAGCCGGTGAATATGATCGGATCGCACCTTGATGCCGTTCCCAACGGCGGGCGTTATGACGGGCCGGCCGGTGTTGTCGGCGGTCTGGCGGCCATTAAAGCGATACATGAAAAGGGTGTGCAGCCGCAGCAGGATATTGTTCTGGCCGTCTGGCGGAATGAAGAAAGCCCGTGGTTCGGGCAATGGGGACTTGGTTCCGCTATTGCTTTCGGACTGTCTGAAGGGAACAAGCTAGGCAACAAGGGGCGCAAGGGCAATGAGGCCGATGCGGACATTACGCTGGAGTCACAGATGAAGGCGATGGGTTTAAATGTCGACCTGATAAAAGCCTATCTGATGGCTGGCAAGCCGACCATACCTGTGGAAGCCATTGCATCCTTGAGTGAAATTCATATCAAGCAGGATACAGGGCTGCGCGATAAGAATGTTTCTATCGGCTTTGCGAGCGCTATTCGCGGGAATGTCCGTTTTCCGGGGGATGCCAGCTTTTGTTTTGAAGGAGAAAACGCAATCGAGCGGGGGCTTGAGTTTGTTTCCGTTACAGAGATGGTGCTGGATGTTGCGTGCGAAGACCGTGACGGCGTTTTTACTTATCCCATTGCAAAAGGTGAGGGCAAAGAGCCAACAGGAGATCAGAAAGGCATTATTACATTTATCGGTGAAGCAAATCATAGCGGGTCGACACCGCAGGAACAGCGCAAGGATGCGGTGCGGGCAGGGGCGTTGTTCCGTACCATGTTGTTGCAAAGCCTGAAGGAGTATATTGACAGCGGCAAAGTAAACGTCACTTTTACCAAAGCGTATACACCTGATAATGCTTCTGCGACAACGATCCCTGCAGAATTCAACGTTGGTGTTCATATAGCGATTGAAGATGAAAAGGACAGGATCGAGGTCCAGACGGCCTTGCAGCATGCAATGGGGCAGGCGGCAAACAAACGGCAATGCGATGTCGAGCTGAGGGGAAGAGATTTTTTTGCAACTGTCATTCAAGGCGATGGATCACAGCCTGACGTGCAGTCATCCTTTATCGTGACACCGGAAACGCGTAGTACCGAAGGTGCGATGCTGGATATTGCAAAAGATTTGTATACCAGTGAAGCTGACAGGCTTGGTGCAAGCTATAATGCAGAAAAAATTGTTTCATCTTCCCCTTCGCATATGAGTGAAGAGTCATTGCAGAAATGCATGGAGTTTGCCCGCGAGGGAGGTATAGCCTGTGCGAAGGTTGTATCGGGTGCCGGGCATGATGTTGGGCGGGCGGCAACGGCCAATACGCTGCACGACAAATGCGATATACGCCCGACGCTTATTTTCTGCCGTCATGATGATGCACGTGGCTTGTCGCACAATCCGGCAGAAATGCTGGGCCGTGATGAAAACGATGATCCGTTTTGTATGAAAAGCGATTTCCACAATGCCGTGGTTGTTGCCGCGAACCTTGCTATGCGGGCCAATGACAAGACGGCGTCCAATGATAATCTTACCTTTGCTGAAAAGCTTATAGCCATGGGGGGTAAGCCGTTGCAGTTTCAGCTGGCGGCTTAGCTGTAGTCCAGGATTTCGTTTTCGCGCAGCAGGTTCATGGCATCCACTGAATTGTGGCCGCGGTATTTGCTGGCGTCACCGACCGTAATCCTTTTTATACCTGCACCGACGATATTGACCTGTTCACGTGATGTCGGGACTTGTGAACAGTAAAAGTAGTTATTAATCAGTTTATAGCCGTAACGGGCCATGTGCATCAGGATACGGTTTACCGGTTCCTGCAGGAATGAATATTTGCCTTCCGGATGTTCGACCTGTAACGCGTCCTGCGGGTCCTGCATGCTGTAACCGATGACCGGGTGGGCGCGGGCGATGAGGCAGGCATGTCCGCCGTCCGGTTTTTGGACGAAGGCTGCGGAAAATTTCCTGCGGCTATGCAGGGCGGTTGCCCCGGCAATGACCTGCTGAAAGGTTGCTTCGTCAACGGTGTCTATATCGTCGACCGTAATGGGGCTGTCGTTCGGTGGAATATAGCCATCAGGTGCCATATAAATCGGAACCAGCTTTTCATCCTTGCGCCAGAGTTCGTAAACGCTGATCCCCGCCTTTTCGCATATCTGCATGGACATGGTTTCGAAATGGTCGGCACGGCGGGCGAAAAAGTCCTTCTGGAAGCCTTTATGGTCGATATAGATGGTTTTTATGCCCGCTTCGGCGATGTTTTTGGCGCAGTTCGGGCAAAAGGGGTCGGTAATACATAAGGATGCGCCGTCCGTGCAGGGGGCATGCAGGATACAGGCGGTTTCTGCGTGGATCGTGCCGGAGGAGTTGCCGACCCGTGCCTCCCGGCCGAGCCCTGTTTCAATGGCTTCCGGCCAGTGATTCGTGCGGGAAATGCTGAATTCCTGTCCGTCACAGCCGGTTCCGAACAAGGTCGCGGCGATCTTGTTGGTGGGGTGGGGGCTGCTTTCGACAATATCCACAGCTTGCTGCATTGCAATAAAAGGGTTCATAATCAAACTCTTACATAATTCCAGCACGCTCTACCAGAGGGGATGAGATTTTTTCCCGCACAACAGCATTTTTTCTTGCGGTATTTATAAGCAGTTGCTAAAAAGCGATGTTTCCATAATTTGGAAGCTGCTGTGTGTAGGGAATAGAGAGTTAATCAATACAGCTTTTAGCTTGGTAGGGTGTGAAATGGCAGCGTCTGGTAGAGATTTTATCAACGCCATGCAAGGCGGCGATATGAGAAAACCGTATGTGCAAAGTCGTTTATTAACGGCAGAGCAACTTACGCAGATACAGGAAAATCCCGACCTTGCGGATCAGTTGGGGACTCCTATTTCTCCAAATCATCCGACATTAACTTTTAAGGGGCAGGCTTTATTAGGTTTGGCAACGACCCAGCCTAAAAAATTTCCCGAGATGATAAAGCCTCTTTCCACTCAAACAAAAGACGTAAAGATTGTTAACGCGATTGAATGGTTGCGATGGTGGTTGTCGGCGGATGAAGTTAGCCGTTCTTATGTGGGTAATGCGTATGAAAAGGCCTTTAGCCTGATCGAGCGTGTCTATAGTCATATCGGCTATGATGCTTTTATGACGTCTATGAAAGAGCGTGGATTAAACGCCGATAATTTTGCGCTGATCGTAAACGATACAGGCAGTTCCATGCAAACCAACTATTCAGGCGCCGAACAATTTGCCCGTTCCCGTCACGAAGTCAGCCCATATGGTAGTTGGCCAGGGCCGGAAACAGGCCCTATTTACGATGCACAAGGCGGTGTTGCGGCGTTTCATTCGTCGTTGAAGGAGCTTGAAGTGGCTTTACGGCGGGAGGGAGTAGTACTGGATCAGCGAGGTTCGGATGAAGTAACATACCTGCTTTTTAAGCTGGCTCCCAGAAGAGAGGATATCGAATTTCTGGCTTTTGAAGCGCGTGTACCTATTCTTTATCACACATTTCCCAGAGGGGATGTGGGTGATGTGTTAACATCGCACGATTTTTTAAGTGTTGATCATGATGGAATTCCTGAAGAATTAAGACCCAAACGGATCGCGGATTATCGAAGTTTATATCTGACGCGTTACAGTCCTATGGCTTTGGCTATGGGCGAGATGATTGACCGTATGAAAGTTCCTCAAAAACTTGGACCATCTTTCAAGGGGGCGGCCACCAAGGCAAAGCCGTTGGTTGTCTCCACGCAGGCCAACATGATTGATGTGCAAAACGGGGCGCATAAACCAGTGTTAACTGAGGGTATGTTGTTTCAAACAACACAGTATGATCCTCAAGAAAATGGCGCTGTAGACCGGCTTTCACATCACGCGGATGCTATTGTCCTGACTCCACATAGCGAAGCAATCCTGAAGGACTGGGACAATCATTTTCTGGAATTGATGGATTTGTGGTGCAGTCTGGTAGTAAACAAACAGGTCAACGTAGAACAATTATACGGCAAACCAGTGATTGTTCTGAACGATCACAAAAGATTTTCTC
>JAUHXT010000111.1 GCA_030426925.1 Alphaproteobacteria bacterium
TTCCGCCGGTCGGCAGCATCGTACCCGCCGCCAACTGTGATTTGGCAAAGGCCTGCGCGAAATCGGTATCCAGCCCCATGACTTCCCCGGTTGATTTCATCTCCGGCCCCAGAATAACATCTGTGCCGGGAAAACGGTTGAACGGGAAGACGGGTGCTTTGACGGCCGTGTGATGCGCCGCCATGCCCTTTAACTGGTCGCGGAATGCGGACAGCGGTTCGCCCGCCATAATACGCGCCGCAATCTTGGCAACCGGAACGCCTGTCGCTTTGGCAACAAACGGCACGGTACGTGATGCCCGGGGGTTTACCTCCAGCAGGTAAATATCCATCTCGCCTGTTTCTTTGTTTTTCTTCAAAGCATACTGGACGTTCATCAACCCTTTGACTTTCAGCGCTTTGGCAAGCTTGCGTGTTTGTTCTTCCAATTCCTGCATGGTTTTATAGGGCAGGGAGTGCGGTGGTAACACACACGCACTATCGCCGGAATGCACGCCGGCTTCTTCAATATGTTCCATGATACCGGCAATATAAACATCCTTACCGTCACACAACGCATCGACGTCAATTTCAAGCGCGCCTTTTAAGTAACGGTCCAGCAATACCGGGTTTTTGCCCGATACTTTCACTGCGCGGTTCATATATTTTTTCATCTCTTCCATGGTCTGGACAATTTCCATGCCCTGACCACCCAGAACGTAAGACGGGCGGATAACCAGCGGGAACCCGATTTGCTCGGCGATCTGGTATGCTTCATCTTCCGAATGGGCAAGACCGTTATCCGGTTGGCGGAGTTTTAATTTATGTAACAGCTTCTGGAAACGCTCGCGGTCTTCGGCTAGGTCGATGGCATCCGGGTCCGTACCCAGAATATTAATACCTGCTTTTTGCAGCGCGTGAGAAAGCTTCAGTGGCGTTTGTCCGCCAAGCTGCACAATCGCGCCATGCACCGTGCCGTTCGCTTCTTCGCCTTTAATAAGCTCGATGACGTCTTCTTCGGTCAGCGGTTCGAAATACAGCCGGTCCGATGTGTCGTAATCCGTGGAAACCGTTTCGGGGTTACAGTTGACCATGATGGTTTCATAACCCGCTTCTTTCAGCGCATAACACGCGTGGACACAGCAATAATCAAATTCAATCCCCTGGCCGATCCGGTTCGGCCCGCCGCCAAGGATAACGACTTTCTTGCGGTCTGTCGGCTCGCACTCGTTCTCCGGCGGGTTAAATCCCGGGCCTTCATGCGTGGAATACATATACGGCGTAGCGGACGGAATTTCTGCGGCGCAGGTATCAACGCGCTTGTATACCGGGTGGATATCGTGCTTTTTGCGCGCTTTTGTAATCGCGCTTTCATCAACGCCGACCAGTGTCGCCAGCCGCGCATCGGAAAATCCCATGCTCTTGATCTCCATCCACCCCTGTTTGTCGATGGGCAGGCCTTTGGCTTTGATCTCGGCTTCCTTGTCGATGATATTTTTAATACGCTCGAGGAACCATAGGTCGATTTTACAAGCGCTGTGAATGTCCTCAAGGCTCATACCATGGCGCATGGCTTGTGCCACATAAAGGATACGCCTT
>JAUHXT010000080.1 GCA_030426925.1 Alphaproteobacteria bacterium
GGAACCGTTTTCCTGTCCGTGAAGGATGCAGATAAAAGCGACCTTGTACCTATCGCGCGTGAACTGGCGGAACTTGGCTTTGACATGATTGCCACGGGCGGGACATGCGATGTGCTGAAAGAATCCGGGCTGAACGTCACGAAAATCAATAAAGTGATGGAAGGATCGCCGCATATCGTCGATGCGATTATCAACGGTGATATTGATTTCATTATCAACACGACCAAGGGCCCGCAGGCGATTTCAGATTCCATGTCGATCCGCCGTATGGCCGTCACACACAAAATCCCGTATTACACGCTACTCACCGCCGCGCGCGCAGGGGTACAGGCGATCCGCACCTTGAAAGCGCGGGAGATGAGCGTGAAACCTTTGCAGGATTATTTCATCGAAGAAGACTTGCAGGAAGACGAAGCGGCATAAAAACATTATGTTTGAAAGTCGTTAAAAGCCCGTCTTTACAACTTCTGTTCACAAATCCGCCGTCCCACCAGTCAGTCGCAATAGAACTGGAACAGTGAGAACCCTAATCTGCGGGTGTGACTGACAGACACCCTGCCTGCTTTCCATTTACCAGAACATGTTAACAAACTTCGTCGACGTGGAACTTTTCCCCGCCGGCTGCGCCGCCATATTCCTGACACAGGTAAGTTAATACATATCAATGACTTAACAGTTCCGCTTGTCTTGACAGGCAAATGCACTACAGTTTCTGGTTAGTGACCACAAAAGGAGAATTCCTATGACTTACCGTTTACTTGCCACAACCCTTTTTGTATCCGCGCTGGCCTTGCCTATCGGCGCCCATGCGGAAACATCTTCTTCCTCCGCACCCAAGATGAAAACCGTGACCACGCTTGTCGGTTATGAAGAAACCATGCTTGGCAATATTATCATTGAAGGCAGCGGATATGATGAAACCCAGATCCCGGAAGAAATCGACCCGGCCAGTGCTTTTGATATTCTGGACAAAGACGGCGACATGAAAATTTCTAAAACGGAAATGTTTGAAAAGTCCAACCAGCCCAAGACAACATCACGCAAGGGCACCAAGCTGGTTACCCGAACAGGAAACCCGGTACGTGTCGATTATTACGTGCACAGCAATGCGCCCAGCACAGTGCGGGTTGAAGACTTAACGCCGGATGGCAGCATGTTCGAACAAATGGACATGAACAAGGACATGTACATCACCCGTGATGAGTTCAGGTTCGACATCCCTGCACAAGGTATTGCCCCGGCAGCAGGGGATTCCGGCGAGGATATGGCCCAATAAGGCCGCTTGACGCCTTCTCGGCACAGGTGGTATATTTGCAGAAATCCGCCGGTATTGGCGGATTTCTTTTTACCAAAAGGATTGATCATGGACAAAGTCCCGATGACCGTGGCCGGACATGCGGCCCTGGAAGCAGAGTTGAAAGAACGCAAAATCGTTACGCGCAAGCAGATTACCGAAGCGATAGCGGAAGCGCGCGCACATGGTGATTTATCGGAAAATGCCGAATATCACGCAGCGCGCGAGCAACAGAGCTTTAACGAAGGCCGTATCCAGGAGTTGGAAGGCGTTTTGGGCGTTGCCCAAGTGATCGACCCGTCATCACTGTCTGGCGATAGCGTTAAATTCGGCGCGACCGTTACGATTGTCGATGAAGAAACAGACGAAGAGAAAACAATCCAGATTGTTGGCGAATATGAATCCAATGCCGATGAAGGCAAAATCTCTATCACCTCTCCCATCGCGCGGGCGCTGATCGGTAAGGCCGAAGGTGACAGCGTAAAAGTCCAAACCCCCAAAGGTCCGGTTGATTACGAAATCGTGGAAGTGAAATACGGCTAAATTTCGATCGGCACGCCGGGCTGATATTTTGATGTGCGGAATAACGGCATGGTTTTGACCGATGTTACGTTATCGGCAGCCGTCAGTTCATTGGTCAGAAATTCCTGATAGCTTTCCCAATCCTTCGCCACAATACGCAGCAGGAAGTCGGTTTCACCGGACAGCATGTGACATTCGCGCACCATGTCCCATTCATTGCATTTCTGTTCGAATTTCTTCAGGTCTGTTTCTGCCTGAGACACCAGTTTCACCTGCGCAAAGACGGTAATACCAAAGCCCACGGATACCGGATCAACGTAGGCGTGATATGATTTTATGATACCGCTTTCTTCCAGCGCGCGAACACGGCGCAGGCAGGGCGGCGCAGAAATTCCGGCGCGCTTGGCGAGGTCAACGTTGGTCATGCGCCCGTCGCTTTGCAGGTCCCTTAAAATCTTGCGGTCAATTTTATCGAGTTTAATTCTGCGTGGCATTGTTACAATCTAAGCCTTTTCAATAAAACTTTGTTACTCGTAAACGAAAAAAAATTACGTTATAAACAAGCCCATGATATAAAGTTGTGAAAATATAAAGGCAAGCCTTTTTGATGAATGAGACGATAAAAACATGCTGGATCGTGGTCGAAGACGGCCTGAGCGGCACAGAAAATCAATGTATCGGCGTTGCAAAAGCGTTGGGGGTGAAGCCCGAAATAAAACGCATCAAACTGAAGTTCCCGTGGTCGTTTCTCAGTCCGCATATCCACAAGGATGACTTGTCCATTTATACCCCTGAGTGCCTGAACGAGCCTTACCCCGATATCCTGATCGCGGCCGGGCGCAAAAGCGTGGAAGCAGCGCGCATCATCCGTACGAAAACGCAAGGAAAGACCTTTACTGTCCAGTTGCAGGACCCGAAAGTGCCGCCATCGGATTTCAGCCTTGTGGCCGTTCCTTATCACGACCCGTTGCGCGGTGAGAATGTCATCGTGACTGACGGCGCGCCGAATAAAATTACGCCGGAATTGCTGGCGAAAGCGAAGGACCATTTCGCGCCATTGTTCGAACCGCTCAAAACTCCGCGCATTGCCGTGTTGATCGGCGGCAAAAGCAAGGCGCACGACATCACCCCTATTCATGCGCAGAACCTGGTTGAAAAGCTTTTGCCACTGGAAGGCAGTATGATGGTCACGGCATCGCGGCGTACCGCAGAAGACAGCATGGGCATCTTTCAAAAGGGGCTTGCACATGACGGAAATTTTTTCTGGGACGGCAGCGGCGAGAATCCATATCTGGGCATGCTTGCGTGGGCGGACCACATACTGGTGACCGAAGACAGTGTGTCGATGATGTCGGATGCTGGAAGTACCGGAAAACCGGTCCATATTATTGATGTAGCGGGCGGAAGCGCGCGGCTGAACCAATTCAAAGAGCATATCAAGGCCCTTGGCGTTGCACGCGATTTCACAGGAGGCCCGTTGGCGGAATGGAGCTATGAGCCGCTGAACGATTCACAGAAAGTCGCGGACGCCGTAAAAAGCCGCATAAAATAGCTTTACGCCCCGAAACATGGCCTTTAAAACTTTTGAAAGACCAAAAACGACAAAGAGTTACGAATGAGCGAAACTACGCATACCAAGGTGTTGATTATAGGGTCCGGGCCGGCCGGATACACGGCAGCGATTTACGCGGCGCGGGCGAACCTGAACCCTATACAGATTTCGGGGCTTGAGCCCGGCGGGCAACTGACCATCACAACCGACGTTGAAAACTACCCCGGCTTTGCCGATGTTATCCAAGGCCCGTGGCTGATGGAACAGATGAAAGCACAGGCCGAACATGTCGGCACACAAATGGTGAGCGATATTGTCACAGATGTCGATTTTACAGTGCGTCCGTTCAAAGCCGTCACAGATTCAGGAACGACCTATACCGCAGACAGCGTGATTATCTGCACCGGTGCGAAGGCGCGATGGTTGGGACTTGAATCTGAACAAACTTTTATGAATCTCGGCGTATCGGCTTGCGCAACCTGTGACGGATTTTTCTTCCGTGGGAAGAAGGTCGCAATCGTCGGTGGCGGAAATACGGCGGCAGAGGAAGCGTTGTTCCTTGCGAACCTGTGCGAGCATGTCACCGTGATTCACCGCCGCGATACCATGCGCGCGGAAAAAGTATTGCAGGAACGTTTATTTGCGAACGACAAGATTTCATTCGAATGGGACAGCGTTGTTGAAGAAATTGTCGGCACCACCCCTGCCCCCGGCGTGACGGGCGTTCGTATAAAAAACACCAAGACAGGTGAAGAGAAAACACTGGAACTCGACGGCGTGTTTGTGGCCATCGGCCATGACCCGGCGACATCCCTGTTCAAAGGAAAGCTGGATATGGACAGCGAAGGATATTTGCAGGTGAAACCCGGCACAACATCCACCAATATTCCCGGCGTGTTTGCAGCCGGTGACGTCACCGACAAAGTGTACCGTCAGGCCGTCACAGCCGCCGGCATGGGATGCATGGCCGCACTGGAAGCGGACAAATACCTTGCCGAAGCGGAAGACAGTCCAACACAGCAGGCGGCCGAATGAGACGGCTTATTATCATATTGGCCGTCTTCTTTGCTTTTGTTCCAAAAGCTATGGCCGATGTGGTAGAGCTTTCCGGCATTTACACAGTCCAGTTCGATAACGGCATTATTGTCCCGGAAGCAGAGGCGGACGGATGCGAAGCGCCGCATACGACAATGGAAGGTACGGACATGTGTATTGACCCGTACCTGGCCACAAACGAGCTGGGTTTGATTTTGTATGATGACAGCTCGCTCGATTTTTCATTCTTCCTGAGTTATTTCAACGGCCATAGCTGCAGCATGCGCGGGCGTGCCACCAAAAGCGAAGAAGGCTGGCAGTATCATGAAGTTCTGCCAGCCGATATGGGCGAATGTATTCTCGATATCCGCATCGAGGATGAGGATATCGTCCTGAATTCTCCCGAAGATACCGACTGCCGCATTTACTACTGCGGTATGCGCGGGCATTTAAACTATGTCCGTTTTCCCCTTGTATCAAGAACGCAGGAAGCCGTTTCTCCTGAGCGGCTCGACTGCATCGGCGATCTCGAACAAGGATGCGAAAAAGCTATTCAACAACAATGATTTATAGTAAGAAAAAAAGATGGATTGGGATAAATTACGTATCTTTCACGCTGTTGCAGAAGCCGGTTCGTTTACACATGCCGGCGAGAAATTAAACCTCAGCCAATCGGCGGTTTCACGCCAGATCAGTTCGCTGGAAGACAGTGTCGGCGTTATGTTGTTCCACCGTCATGCGCGCGGGCTTCTTTTAACGGAAGAAGGGGAAATCCTTGAAAACGCCGCCAAGGAGATTTTTGGCAAGCTGGCCATGATTGAAGGGCAGCTGTCGGATTCCCGCCAACTGGCGCAAGGGCCTTTACGTATTACCGTTGCCTCTTTCATCGGTTCTACATGGCTGGCGCCGCGCCTTGGTAAGTTTCACCACACAAATCCCGATATCCAGCTTAGCATTATACTGGATGACAAAGTCCTGAACCTGGGGATGCGGGAAGCCGATGCCGGTATCCGCCTGTATGAGCCGTTAGAGCCTGACCTGATCCAGCGTCACCTGACCACTATCCAGTTTCATATTTGTGCTTCTCACGAATATATCGAGCGGTATGGAGCACCAAAGTCGCTCAAAGATCTTAAAGACCACACACTCCTGGGCTTTACTGACGGTGTTTACACCCCCTATTCCGATCCGAACTGGCTGCTGCATGCAGCCAATATCGAGACAGAGCATAACCCACGGCTTATTTTCATAAATTCTATTCAGGGTATTCACAGGGCTGTGCGCAATAATGCGGGGATCGCCGTTCTGCCCGATTACCTGATCGAGCATGATTCGCGGATAGCCACCATACTGGAAGATGAAAAAGCACCGAGTGTGGAGATGTATTTCGTCTATCCAGAGGAGCGCAGGAATTCCAAACGGCTGGCCAGTTTCCGTGATTTCCTTCTGGAATCTATAAGCGAGACGCATTTTTAGAGTAATTTACGCACCCGGTATGCGTGTTTTGCATATCTGGTATTATATTAATATATTGACGGAAAAACCCAAATCCCTGTATACCCTTTGTGTTGGCAGCAATTTGCTGCTTGGGTCTCTTTAGGCCCACTACGTCTCCCAGACGTGAAACCTCCCTGTTCAACTCGCCGGGCCTTTGGCCCGGTTTTTTTATGCGTATCCTCTGAGACCTTTACATACAGGCGTAAAACAGGGATAATAATTTAATAAAAACAATAGTTTGACCTGATCGATCTTGTGAAAAAATCAAAACCTAAAGTTATTGCTCTTTTTAATTACGGCGGCGGGATGCGCGGGCTGATCCCGGCCCACCTGATGACGGAAATCGAGCACCGTACCGGCCTTGCCATGCACGAGATGGTGGATGTTTTCTGCGGCCCGTCGACCGGCGCTATCCTGAATTCCGCCCTGACACTGCGGCATCCGGACGACCCGAACAAGGCAAAATACAAGGCCCGGCACATGGTACGATTTTATGAACGGGAAGGTTTACGCATATTCCCCCCCGACCGTTTCCGGTCTTTCCGCGGGCTGATCCACGATTTCAACAACCGGATGATGAAAATCAGCCAATTGAACAGCATTTTTCGGCACGGCCATTACGACCCCACCAATTTAGGGCGTGCGCTAAAAGCTTTGTACGGCCCTGCGCGGCTGAATGACAGCCTTCGCAGTCTTATTATCCCTACCTATAACATTGACGGGGAGCAGTTAGTCGCGGCAGCAGAAAAAGATGAAAACGACGATATGCCGGCCCCGACCAAAAATAATATTATGGATACGGGTGGGCATGCCCTGTGGCTGAAGAACATGACATTTGGCCGTCATCTTCAGACCACACCGGATATCAGCCTTTATAACGCCGTTATGTCCAGCTGTGCCGCCCCTACCTATTTCCCGTGCCATCACTTCACCATGCGCCACCCGGAAAGCCAGCGTGTTCATACCTATTCCGCTATTGATGGTTCGATTTTCGACAATCCCTGCATTTCCTATCACGGAGCCATGCGACAGCACCTTCCGGAAGATTGCGAGCTTGCCATGATTTCCCTGGGAACTGGTCAAACCAACAAATCCATCAAGAAAGAGGACTGGAACCGGCACGGGTCACTTGGCTATGTTGACCCCGTGAACGACCTGCCTTTGATTAATATCTTTTTTCATGCGCCGGAATCTGCGCTTTTGGAGAGTTTTGCAGCCGAACTGGGTGATAATTATTACAGCCTGAACAAATCACTGATTTTTGGACGGGAAGATAAAGAATGGCCGTCATCGGAGATTGATAACGGCGCTCCTGAAAACCTGAAAAGAATGCGTAACTTTGCACACGCCATCATTGAGGATAACACGAAAGAATTTGAGGAAATCTGCCATCTTCTGGTTCAGAATCGTGATAACAATCTTTCAGGCAAAAAAGGCTGGTTTGATTTTTTAAAAGACGATAAAAACCAGTCTTAAATAAGCGGCTATATTATAATCATGATCGGAAAACTTAAACTTCCAGCAAAAATTCTTATTTCTGCTATCATCCTGTGGGTCTTGATCTCCAGGATGAACATGAGCCTTCTTGAAGACTCCTTGCATGAAATAAGCTGGACAGCG
>JAUHXT010000081.1 GCA_030426925.1 Alphaproteobacteria bacterium
GCCTTGCGGACATCGGCTTCGTACTTGTCTTTCAGACCTTTTGCCAGTTCGGCAATTTTCGGGTCTTGCTCCGGCAGGTCCCACGGATCTTTCGCAGCCATTTCAGCCAGCTCGATAATCGCCTTGATGATCGGCTGGAACCCTTTCCAACCTTCCATCACTGCGCCAAGCATAATGCCTTCATCCAGTTCCTGCGCTTCTGATTCAACCATCAGAACACCTTCCGTCGTACCGGCAACAACAAGATCCAGTACAGACTCTTCCATTTGCTGCAGGGTCGGGTTCAGGATGTATGAACCGTCTTTGTAACCAACACGCGCCGCGCCGACAGGTCCCATAAACGGAACGCCGGACAGGCACAGGGCAGCAGAACAACCGATCATGGCGACGATATCAGGATCGTTTTCCATGTCATGGGCGATAACAGTTGCAGTAACCTGTACTTCGTTCAGGAAACCATCAGGGAACAGCGGACGGATCGGACGGTCGATCAGGCGTGATACCAGTGTTTCTTTTTCAGAAGGACGCCCCTCACGTTTAAAGAAACCGCCCGGAATTTTACCGGCGGCATAGGATTTTTCCTGGTAGTTGACTGTCAGTGGGAAGAAGTCTTGTCCTTCTTTCACTGATTTCGCGGCAACAGCCGTACACAGAACAGTCGTTCCGCCCAGAGTGGCCATCACACAGCCATCAGCCTGACGGGCGATCTTGCCAGTTTCCAGAATCAGTTTTTCTCCGGCAAAGTCGAGTTCTTTGCGGAATACGTCAAATTTTAACATTAGATAGTACCTTTCATTTATATCAATTTATGATGAGAAAGGCGCTTTCAGTGATAATCGGTGGACGGTAAAAAGCGTGTCGGGCCGCGCTCTTAACTGTCAACCGATGAAGAAATCTGCGCCCTTTTCATCTGGGGCTTTTTCTGCCATGTTCTATGAGAAATGTCAAAGATTTAAAAGGGTTTCTCAAGATGTCTGACAATACCGAAGAAAACGAACCAATTACGATTTTAGGGCAGGAACCTGCGCTTTTACTCAAATATGTTTATTTGGTGCTGCTGACCTTAACAGCCATTAGCCTGCTGTTCGTTTTTATTCCGAAAGGTAATGCGAATGTTCAGGAGTATGAAACCGCGATGCGCCATATGGAACAAATCCAGCAGCAGATTGCCACCAGCGACCTGCCCGCCGAAGAACTGGAGCGGCAACTGGAGGAGGCGCGCCTGCAACTGAAGGAAGGCTCGTTTAAACATCAGGGGGTACCACTCACATTAGGGCTTTTGACAGGCCTGATCGGGCTGTGCACGTTTGGCCTGTGTGTTTTCATGTACTTCAACAAGGAAGAAGAGCTGGGCGACACGTTACATACGCATGTAAAATTCCTGACCGCACTTCAACTTGGCTATTTTATTGTCGGGGTCATATTGGGCATTATCTTCGGCTCGGTCGCGGTCCTGATGTTCCTGATCGCTTTGGCGCTGGTTAGCACGCAGCTTTATATTCTGGTCTGCGGCTACAAATTGCTGGAAGCCGGTGAGAGGATTACGAAAGACAGGATGATCGCACAGGCAAAAACCTTAAAAACCGAAATCCAGACGAAAATCAAATCAAAGGTGAAATCTGCATGAACTATCTTGTATTACTGCGTCACGGCCAGTCCCAATGGAACCTTGAAAACCGCTTTACAGGTTTTCATGACGTCGACTTGTCCGACAAGGGCGAACAGGAAGCAGCCGACGCAGGCAAGCGGCTCTCCGCCGCCGGGATCGAATTCGACCAGGTGTTCACCAGTACGCTGACCCGCGCCAACCGCACGGCGGAAATCGCTTTGAAAGAAGCAGGGCAGGAAGAGTTGTTAGACACCATGGTCCGTCACGATGACTTGCGTGAACGTGATTATGGCGACCTGACCGGATTAAACAAAGACGAAACCCGCGAAAAATACGGCGATGAACAGGTGCATATCTGGCGGCGTTCTTATGATACACGCCCGCCGGGCGGTGAATGTTTGCAGGACGTGGTCGAAAAACGCGTGCGCCCGTATTATGAGGAAAATATAAAACCATTGCTGGATGACGGCAAAAATATCCTGATTGCCGCGCATGGCAATTCCTTAAGGGCTATGTTGATTATTCTGGGCGTGGAAACGCCGGATACAATCAACGCCGCAGAAATGGAAACCGGCGTTCCCGTGGTTTTCGAACTCGACGGCGGTGAGATCAAGGCGCGTTATACGTTATCCGATAAAAAAGCAGCTTAGGACGGTGTAAAGCCGGACAGGCGGGATTGCAGTGATTGAATGGTCGCGGCTTCCTGTTCTGTTAAGTCTTGCAAGGAAGACAAGGCATTCAGACAGCTCTGCGCGTTATCGGCAATATTGCCTGCCGCCTCACAAAAAACATACATCGTATTGCGCACGACCATGTCATCATAGTTTTGTGTATCCCTCTTGGCTTCAATGTCATCCAGAAGCGTTTGCAGATCGGCATAAACATCCGAAAGGTTAGCGGGTACGGCTGGAATATCTTGAAGAGCGTCCGGATGAATGGCAGCAGCAGTAACAGGCGGCGCCGCAACCGGAGCGGGCCGCGGCGGAATGGGAATGGATGCCAGAATTGTCGGTTCACCGTACCCTTGCGTGGCCACAGGTGGTGCCGCAATTCCAAACGCCAGAACGCATGTAAATGCAAGTTGTCTCATATTACCCTCATAAACCGAGTATAGACATAATACTAAATGTGGTTTTGTCAAGAAAAAGCGCTCTATGAACGGCTTTCACGCAGCGTTACAAGAAACGCGGTCAGCCCGATCGCCAGTGCCATGGCGAAAAACGCGGTAACGTTCATGTGAATGAGGATCAGGCCGAGGATACAGGTTATCGTACGTCCGACCCCAAGGCATATTTCCCGTGCGCCCATATTGGCGTAGGTCTTGTCCTGATACCAGCGGCTTTGCAGGCCGACCGAATACATGTGGCTACCTGTCGTCCAGAAAAAAAACGACCAGATCAGCACCCACGGTGATTGAACGGCAACCCACGGAACCCAGCCGGCGGTAATCATGGCGGAGCCGACCTTGCTTTCCCGCAGCTTCGTCGTGTGAAACCAGTGCCCGGTAATGGGGGACAGGACAAGGCGGGACAGAACCCCTAGCGCGGTTACGGTTCCTGTCGCCACACTGCTAAGCCCGATGAACCCCAGCCAGAAAGGCTCAAAGAAAGAGGTGAGGAAATTGAGCGCCCCGTCCATGACGGTATTCAGGCTGCGCCATGGCCTGCTGAGCAATGAACGCAGCATACTACCTTTGCGCGCCGAAGCGGGTGGTTCCTTTGGAATAGCGGAGACAAGGAGCGCGGCGCTGGCCACCATAATGACAAAGCAGAACATGACAAACCACGTGCCGGGCAGGAACGCAAAGATGATTCCGCCGATGAAATAGCCGAAAATACTGCCGATACTGGTACCGATTGCCGCGATTGATACTTCGTTGGCGAGATTGTGGTCGGTACTGCTGTGGATCATCAGCGCATGGTAAAACAGCCAGTAGGGCCCGCTAAACAACGTAAAAAGCAGGCCGAAGGCAAAGGCACGGTGTAGCACTTCCATATCGTCAAACGGCACGAACACCATCAACGCAAGCACAATCCCCTGAATAACCATCAGCCAGGTAAAGTAGGCACGTTCGGGCAATCGCTGCGCGGCCCAGAACAGGGCGGGCATAAAGAATACGTTGCCGATAAGCGATTTGGTTAGGAAATAGGCGGCCAGCACAACCGGCCCCTGGTGCAGGAAATCAAACGCGAAATACATGATAAGCCCGGCAAACCCGATACAGCCGAATACCGCGCCGAGATACAGGCGCATACGCCCGCCGGAAGTAAAGGGATCAATGAATGCCTTGCGGAGAATCTCGAACATAGATAAGACCTGCCACAAAGTGTGTAGGAGAAACGCACTTTAGGAAAGTAAAATCCTGTTAAGGAAATTGAGGCCTAAACTGATCGACTGGCGGTAAGTTTTGCAAAGCCTCAAGAGTTTTTTCCATCTCTGCGTTGAAGTGAGGCAGGATAACCTCCATGTCATCTTGTAACCTCATAGATAGGGAAGCATAAATATAAGCCTGATCGTTAAAAATAAGTCTGGCATCCGCACGCGAAGAAGACAGACCGCTCTGATTCAGGACTGAGTGGATATCGGCAATAATTGACTGCTCATTCGCGAAGTAAATGTCATGGGCTTCTTGAATGCATAAAGCGGCAAGACCGGCATTTCTTATCAAGATTTCGCTTTGGCTCGTCAGGGGACTTTGTATGGGCTCACCGGACTCGTTTTGCAGCCCGGGCAGTGCTAACAGTCCATCGTTGGAATTATGTAACAGGGCATCCATGCCACCCAGAAACGTGTTCAGCGCAATTTGATCCGGCGTGCAATCATAGGTGTATTCCTGTACAAACGGATCGGCCGAAACCATTTGTAATGCCTGATCGGTCATAGCTTGCAGCCGCAGGGTTCTGTTGACGAGATCCACAGCTTCGGCCGAGGATAGAGGAGTAGGGGCATCGGCAGTATCCTGGGCAAAAGCAGCCCCGGAGGTAGTAAGTGCATTGCCACCGATAAAAGCTGCCGTTGCAAGCCATCTCAAGGTCTTCATAGTCCGCTCCATTTTTTGAATTTGGGGGACTATAGGCAGGATTGCGCGTTATGTCAAAGAAAAAGCCGCCTGGCTCTATGGCTGGCGGCTTTCCCGACTTTGTACTGTTGCGGCTATTTAATTGCGGTTGCCGTCCGTGGCATCGTCAATTTCATCGCCGATGCGTTCAGCCGGTGTGCGGTCTTCAAGCTCACGCGCGGCATCATCGACACCTTCATCAAGGCTGTCTATGGCGTCACCGACTTTTTCTCCGGTCGTACGCGTATCCGGGGTTGTCAGGGCGGCAATAGCAATAATAACGATGACCGCGACGCCGATTACACCCAATACTGTTGCTGTTGTTTTGTTTGTCATGGTTCTTTCCTTCCTTTAATCGTTAAAGCGTAGGGTTTCCACGGTCTGTGGCCTTGTACAGTTCGCCAATCGTGACGGTATTGCTATCATTCGCATCAATAGCGCGGAATTCGTAGTACGCATCATATTGCGGCGATACCGGCAGATGGTGATAGGCCATGTATTCCTGCATCGTAATTGTGCCGGAATGGTCCGTATCCGCTTTCTGGAACAACTCCACGAAAGCATCGCGGGCCTTGTCCACGTCATAAGCGGCCATGGATGAAACCGGATAAATCGTCATTGCGGCAAAAACCGCGATAGTAAAAATAGTGTGCATCGTTATGCCCTCCTATTAATCGTTTTCTCAGGCATGCCAACGGACGGGAATAAGAAGAGTTCCAGCAGCAAAAATATGAAAAAGCCGCCCATAAGGCGGCTTCCTGTATTCTTATTAATCCGGCTATGATTAGCGGCGGATATTCAGGCGCTTAATAAGGTCCTGGTAACGGCCCTCGTCTTTACCCTTCAGGTAGTCCAGAAGCTTACGGCGCTGTGCGACCAGGGCCAGAAGGCCGCGGCGTGAACCGAAATCTTTTTTATGGGACTGCATGTGTTGTGACAGGTTGTTGATACGCTCTGTCAGAATGGCTACCTGAACCTCAGGGGAACCGGTATCGCCTTTTGCTGTGGCGTACTCTTCAATAACGGCCTGTTTCCGTTCTGCTGTAATCGACATCGCTTTCTCCTTTCAAATCACCGTCATTCCGAACGCATGTGAGGAATCGTGGACTTTTGTTCAAGTTCCCTCGTCGCTACGCTCACTCGGGATGACGAGTGGGGGTTGCTATAGGTTTAAGACACGCAGCGCTTTAATTTCCGGACCATCAACCTCGATCAGTGCGAGGGCGCGGCCTTCATAGGTTGCCAGTGCGGTCTGTGGCTGCCCCGGTTTTATTCCTATCACCGAAAGCCGATCCATATCGGGCTTTGCAATGAAGGACAGGGGATTGCCGTGTTTCAACCGGCTGGCTTCCTGATCTCTCAAGGCCAGTGCCGGGATGTCGTCCAGCACGGTCTCAAGCGGAAGCACTATGTCTTCAATGGGCGTGTTATCGGGCATTTCTTTGAAAAAATCAAGGGAAATCGCGTTATCCAGCGTGAAGGATCCGACGGATGTGCGGGACAGGGCGGAGACATACCCGTAAGTGCCGAGTTTCAGGGCGATATCGCGTGCCAGCGCCCGGATATATGTACCTTTGCCGCAGGTGCATTCGAAAACACTCGATGTCATCCCGAGCGAAGTCGAGGGATCTTTTATAGAATTTGCGTTTGAAGATCTCTCCACACGGCTATCGCCTTGGTCGGGAGGACACAAGACGAGGGATTTTATATAGACCTGCCGGACCTTCAATTCCGGGTCCTCACCGTCGCGGGCAAGGTCATAGGCACGCTCACCATCCACCTTGATAGCGGAGAATTTCGGTGGAACCTGCGAAATATCGCCCGTAAAATCCGGCAAAACGGCCAGAATCTCGTCTTTGGACGGGCGCTTGTCGGAGGTCGCAATCACGTCACCTTCACCGTCATCGGTAGAGCGCTGTTCGCCCCATGTGACCGTAAAGCGGTAGGTTTTCATGGCATCCATGGCGTAATTCACGGTTTTGGTGGCTTCCCCCAGCGCAATGGGCAGGATGCCGTCCGCCAAAGGGTCGAGCGTACCGCCATGCCCGGCCTTTTGCGCGTTGAGGACACGCCGGACAATCGCCAGAGCCTGCGTTGAGCCGATGCCCGCCGGTTTGTTCAGATTGACCCAGCCATGAACGGGAAGCCCTTTTTTGCGTCTACCCATCGTTCTCCTGGTCGGAATAATGAAGATTGTCGAGCAGGGCGTCCATGCGCTGTCCCTGCTCAAAGCTGTCATCCAGACGGAATTTAAGTTTCGGTGTGAATTTCAGGTTGGATTTCTTGTTAATCTCACGCTGGAATTCCGGTGCGGCGCTGTTGAGGGCAGGGAGGATATCTTCCATGTCCTTGCCGCCCAGTGACATGACATAGGCGCTGGCATGTTTCAGGTCGGGGGAGACACGGACTTCCGTCACGGTAATCCCTTCGGCTTTCAACAAGGCTTCGGAATGGAAATCCCCGCGTTGCAGGATTTCAGCGATAATGTGCCGGAGCTGCTCCCCGACGCGCAATTGTCTTTGTGTTGGCCCTACTGGAGTGTGTTTCATGCCTAATGTTTACTGTCTTGGTTCAGGACGAAACCGCCTGTCCGTCGCCGGGCGTTCACGGTCATATCTGTCAGAAAACGACTCTTCTTCCCATCCATGATGTTCTACAGGTTCCCCCTTTTTATTAAAGGTAAGAGGGCGCTCAGCTCTCTCCTGATTAAAATACCCGCCATTACTCGAGGCTTTAAAATGCAATCCGGCCATGTCAGTAA
>JAUHXT010000006.1 GCA_030426925.1 Alphaproteobacteria bacterium
TCGCGTTTGTCGTGATTGTTTACAAGCTGGCCGGTAAGACCATTGTCGGTAAGCTGGACGCGAAAATCGAGGAAATCAAACGCGAGATTAACGAAGCCGAGAACCTGCGTGTTGAGGCACAGGAATTGCTGGCGCAGTACCAGCGCAAGCAACGTGATGCGGAGAAAGAAGCCGAAGCTATTATCAAGAATGCCGAGGCGCATGCGGTAAAAATCCGTGAGAAAGCTGAAGCAGATTTTTCACAGCTGATGGCCCGCAAGGAAGAACAGCTGGCGGAGCGCCTTAAACGCATCGAAGACAACGCGATTGCCGATATACAGAACCATGCGGCGGAACTGGCCGTGCGTGCGACATCACAGATTATCGAAGAAACGTTGTCGTCCGATGTCGATAAAAAGCTGAAAGAAAAAACAATCGCGTCGGTGGCGCAGAACCTGAACTAACAACTCCGGTCGCCGACGAAAGGCTATACAAACTCCCTTCCCTCACTTAATCTTATTTTTTATGGATATATGCTTATGAGTGAGGCTCATCAAATTCAATCAGACATTTCCTTTATGGACCAGGCAGGACCGGCCCTGAAACTTGCTGCGTCTTCTTTGGCTAAGGCTGACACAGCGCAAATTGATGCCGTGCTGCATGCGTTGGCGGATAAATTGCGCGCTGCTATCCCTGCTCTCCTCGAAGCCAATGCGCAGGATGTTGCGCGGGCAAAGGAAAACGACCAGACGGATGCGTTCATCGACCGCCTGACCCTAACGGAAGAGCGGATACAGGGGATTAACCAAAGCGTTGAGGCTATCGCGGCACTGGACGACCCGTGCGGGCATGTGCTGGAGGACTGGACGCGACCGAACGGCCTTCATATCCAGAAAGTGGCTGTGCCGATTGGTGTTCTGGGCATCATTTATGAATCCCGCCCGAACGTGACCATTGATGCAGCGGCGTTATGCCTGAAATCCCACAATGCGTGCTTGCTGCGCGGCGGATCGGACAGCCTGAACACTGCGCTTGTCATGCATTCGCTGATTGAAGAGGCGCTTAAAGAAAACGGTTTGCC
The DNA here is from genome assembly GCA_030426925.1 of Alphaproteobacteria bacterium. Taxonomy (GTDB): domain Bacteria; phylum Pseudomonadota; class Alphaproteobacteria; order Micavibrionales; family Micavibrionaceae; genus JAUHXT01. The sequence continues at coordinate 1,061 of JAUHXT010000006.1, forward strand.
GGGAGAAGTCGTGTCCATGATTAAAAGTGGCGAGCGCGCGCTGGTGGGAGAGATGCTGAAAGCGTACCAGTATATCGATGTTATCGTGCCGCGCGGCGGCCGCGGATTGATTGAGCGCATTATGAATGAAGCGACGATGCCGGTTTTTGCGCATCTGGACGGGAACTGCCATATCTTCGTTGATAAGGATGCGAATCCTGCCATGGCAGTTGATGTTGCGGTCAATGCCAAGTTGCGCCGGACGGGTATTTGCGGGGCGGCAGAGTCCCTGCTCTTCCACCAGGATTTGCCGAAGGAAACTGCCGCCGCGATTATCACCGCCCTCCTGGATAAAGACTGCGCCGTTGCTGGCGATACGCAAACGCAGACGCTAGATAGCCGTGTGAACGCGGCCAGTGACGACGACTGGTCGACGGAATACCTGGACAGCAAAATCAGTTGCAAGTATGTCGCAAGTGTTGATGAGGCTATCGCGCATATCAACCGTTACGGGTCACACCACACGGATGCGATTATCACGGACAACGCGGATGCCGCGGCGCAGTTCCAGAAAGAGGTTGATAGCGCGATTGTGCTGCATAACGCGTCAACGCAGTTCGCGGATGGCGGCGAGTTCGGCTTTGGCGCAGAAATCGGGATTGGAACGGGTAAGCTTCATGCACGCGGGCCGGTTGGTGTGCGGCAACTGACGACGTTTAAATACATCATTCACGGTAACGGGCAAACCCGGCCATGACGAAGCCTTCTGTCTTTGCATCGCCGACATTGCATGAAGGTCACCGCTGGGCCGGGAAACGTATCGGGTTGCTGGGCGGTTCCTTTAATCCGCCGCATGCCGGTCACTTGCATATTGCGCGGCTGGCGCGGCGGAAGCTAGACCTCGATTTTATCTGGTGGATTGTGACCCCGCAAAACCCGCTGAAAGACCGTAAGGGCATGGCGCCCTATGCCGAGCGGTACAAGGCGGTCGAAGAGATGTTATCGCCCTACCCTTACCAAATTCCCACGCACCTCGAAGACCAGTTGGGAACCAGCTATACTTACGAGACGATTTTGAGCCTGCGTCACCATTTTCCAAAGACGGATTTCATCTGGATCTGCGGGATGGACAATGCCCATATCTTTCACAAGTGGGACCACTGGAAAGAGCTGATCCAGACTGTGCCTATTGTGTTTATCGCCCGCCCGCCGGCGCAGACGCTGATCAAGGGGGCGCCGATCCGAAACATCGATACCGTGCCGCATTACCACATTTCGCAAGGACATCGCTTAAACCTCAAAATTCCTTCAATTTCATGGATGATTGGCACAAAAATGCTTGATATTTCATCCACACAAATAAGAAATAAATCATTAAAAAACAAATAGATAGATACTTTTGTGTGCGACTGCACATGCGATTTTATTGATGATTAACCGAATCCGCGGTAAAATAAGGGTATGGACGTTGTGTTTTATGTACGCATTCCAGTATACGAAAGTGGGGTTCAGTGAGGGTTAAGAGGCTGACGCACCATTATCCCTTCGATTTCCGGAACAATCTGGCTGATCTGAAACTGAATGTTGTCATTCAGAATGCAATGACCTATTTTCCTTTAAACCTGAATAGAAATGGAGGCTTTGACCATTCTCACATCAACCGTGAGCGGACGGCTTGACCCATCCGCATTAAAAGACTTAGTCGTTAGCGCTTTGGACAACGACAAAGCTTTGGACATAGAAATCATCGAACTGAAAGATCAGTCTGCACTTGCAGATTACATGATCGTTGCCTCGGGAACATCTTCCCGCCAGGTTATTGCACTGGCAGACAAGCTCAAAGACAGGCTGAATATTTACGGCTACAAAGACATCAAGCTGGAAGGCCTGAATGAAGGTAACTGGGTGATACTCGATGCCGGTGATATCGTCGTCCATCTGTTCCGCCCGGAAGTCCGGGACTTTTATCAGATTGAAAAAATGTGGCGCGTACCGCCCGTCCATGCTTCAACTGAAGGATACAGAACAGCTTAAAGCGAATTACTATGCTTCAAATCGAAGTGATAGCCGTCGGAAAGTTCCGTCGCGGCGGACATTTTCAAGACTTGTGGAATCAATATGAAAAGCAGCTCGGCTGGCCGCTCAAACTCATTGAGCTGGATACGGCAGACGCGGCAAACGAACACAAGGCCATTTCTTCCAAACTTAAAGACAACGCCTATGTCATCGCCCTTGATGAACGGGGAAAATCACTCAAAAGCCTTACTTTTGCCAAAGAGATGGAGCAGTTTCAGGATAGCGGGCGTCCGCTGGTGCAGTTTATTTTGGGTGGCGCGGACGGTTTAAATGATGATATTCGTAACAGGTGCGATAAAATCATCAGCTTCGGTTCCCAAACCTGGCCGCACATGCTGGCCCGCGTTATGTTGATTGAGCAGATTTACCGGAGTCAGCAAATTTTAAAAGGCCACCCGTACCACAGAGAATAATGCGTTTATTTTGGTTTTTCATTTTATGCCTGCTTGTCGCACCTGCCGCCCGTGCGGAGGTGCCTGTGCCCTCTTCCCGGCAGCAGGCGTTGGAGGAAACCGAACAAGACCTGAAAGCCAAGAAGGCGGAAATCAAAGAGCTGGAGGCCAAGGCGGCTGAGCTATCCAAACAATTACAATCGACGCAAAAAGACCTGGTGTCTGTGGCGGAAAAGATTACGGCCAAGGAAACAAGCCTGAACGACCTGGAACGGAAGATCGCTACATATAAGGATGAACAGAAAGATATTGAAACGCGGCTGGATAAAGACCGCGGGTCTATGGCCGCGATGATTTTGGCGGTGGAGCGTATTGAACGCGTGCCGCCGGAGGCGCTTATCCTAAAACCCGAAGCCCCATATAAAACCGCGCAGACAGCAATGTTGTTACAGTCCGTTTTGCCACAAATCCATGAGCGCTCCGAAAGTTACAAGCAAGATGTTGAGCGGCTGGATACTGTTTTAAAGGAACTGGCGCAGGACCAGAAGAAAGTACTGGCGGAGAAAGCCGCGCTGGAAAAAGAATACGCATCCATGCAGACGCTGGTCGACAAGCGTAAATCCATGGTGGCGCGCAGCCGTTCGGATTTTGACGAGCGGCAGCAGGAGATCAAGGCAATTTCCCAGCAGGCGGCGACTTTGAAGGAGCTTGTGCGCAAGCTGGAAGAAGACAAAAAGCGGCAGGAAACGCGTGCTGCCGTTAAAAAGGCCGTGTACCAGCAACCCAAAAACCTGCCGCGTGTCGGCAATGCCCAGTTGCCGATATCCGGGTTTATTCTGACCGGTTTCGGGGAAACGGATGATATCGGTGCGCAGTCACAAGGCGTGCGCGTGGAAGGCCGAAAAAGCGGAATTGTTGTCGCCCCCATGGCCGGGCGTGTCCAGTTTGCCGGAACATTCAAGAATTATGGCCAATTGATTATCCTGGAACATGAAAAAGGGTATCACAGTCTCATTGCAGGATTGGACAGGATTGATATAGTGGTAGAACAAATGGTAAAAGCTGGAGAGCCAATGGGTCTTCTTCCTTCTGATCAGGACGGTGAAAAGCCGGTTTTATATTTTGAACTCAGGAAGAACGGTAAACCCATCAACCCGGCTGACAAGATTGCTAATTTAAAATCGTAACTGGTAACCCTACACAGGCAAAACTTATGACAAAAAACACAATGCTCCGTTATTCCCGTTCCATTTTGACCGGATTTGCCGCGCTCGGTATTATCGGGACTTCATTCCTTGCGGGAACAGTCGTGACACAGGCGCAGGCGCAGGAAGATGAAAGCAGGACGGCAAAGGTTACACGGGAAAGCGACCCCGAAGCTTTTGACACGTATCGCCAGTTAAACCTGTTCGGTGACGTGTTTGAGCGGGTGCGCGGGCAGTATGTGGAGGAAGTCAGCGACGAAGAGTTGGTTGAATCAGCCTTGAACGGCATGTTGGTCAGTCTTGATCCCCACTCCGGTTATCTGGACGAAGATGATTATCAGGACATGCAGGTCAATACGCGTGGTGAGTTTGGCGGTCTTGGTATAGAAGTTACCATGGAAAACGGCTTTGTGAAGGTTGTGTCCCCTATTGATGAAACGCCCGCATTCCGCGCGGGAATTCAGGCCGGTGATTATATTACGCACCTTGATGACGAACCTGTGCTGGGCCTGTCGTTAAGTGAAGCGGTTGATAAAATGCGCGGTAAAATCGGTACAGATATCAAGTTGACTGTCCGCCGTGAAGGTGTTGATGAGGCGATCGAGGTGAATGTTACCCGCGATGTTATCCGTATCCGTGCGGTGCGCCACCATGTCGAACAAAAAGACGTAGGCTATATCCGGATTACACAGTTTAACCAGAACACCATGGATGGTGTTGAGAAAGCCATTTCCGAAATCAAGAAGGAAACAGGCGGGGATCTGATCGGTTATGTGATTGATTTGCGGAACAACCCCGGTGGTTTGCTGGATCAAGCAATTTCCGTGTCGGATGCGTTCCTTGATAAAGGTGAAATCGTGTCGACGCGTGGTCGTAGTGAAAAAGACACCAAGCGTGACAACGCAACACCAGGCGATATGGCGGATGGAAAGCCTATTGTTGTGCTGATTAACGGCGGGTCTGCTTCCGCTTCTGAAATTGTGGCCGGTGCGTTGCAGGATCACCGCAGGGCTTTGCTGCTGGGCACGCAGTCTTTCGGTAAAGGGTCTGTTCAGACCGTCATGCCTATTCCCGGTCACGGTGCTATCCGTTTGACGACTGCGCGCTATTACACGCCATCCGGGCGTTCTATTCAGGCCAAGGGCATTGAGCCGGACATTATGGTCGAACAAGCCCGGCTGGAAGAATTCTCCGATGCGGAACGTATGCGTGAAGGTGACTTGCGCGGTGCGTTACGCAACACGGATCCTGATGACGAAAAAGGTAACGCGGCTGGCGGTGAAACCGGCGGCGAAGGCGATGAAGAAGAACAGGATTACCAGCTTTTGCGCGCGGTTGACCTGCTGCGCGGAGTAACAATGTACAGCCAGCGCTTAGAGCAAAAGTAAGCCGCCCATGAGTGACGCCGCAGTTCAAAACGAGGATGAGTTATCGTCGATAAAAGTCCCCGGCTACGCGTCCGTTCCTTTTTCGCTGCCTGCTTTTTTGCAGGGACTTGCTGGTGTTGTTTTTCTTTTTATCGTTTTTGCCGTTTGGGCTTTTCTTCGTACGGATGAAGCCTATGAGCATCATCAGGACAAGCTGGCGTCCAAAACGGTCATTGTTGAAAAACCCGTAGAAATCGCCGCTGTCGAAGTGGAAATGATAGAAGAGGACGTGGAATCTCTTCCTGCCGCCCCTATGGACGGTTTATACGAAGACGGTGAGTTCGGCATGCTTCCTGTTTTGCGTGACAGTGACGGCCTGAAACCTTTTGATGCCTACAAAAAGCCTTTTGAACCTGTACAGGGGCGCGCGATGATCGCGCTGGTGGTCGTTGATCTCGGGCTTTCTGAAAAATCAACACAGAATGTTTTCCGCTCACTTCCTTCCGTTGTTTCTTTTTCCTTTTCCCCTTATGCCCGCAAAGCGGAAGCGCTGGGGCAGCTTGCCCGTGCTTCCGGGCATGAAATATGGATGGACCTGCCGCTGGAAACGGAGACGTTCGGGGAAAGTGACCCGGGCTCGCGCGCTATTCTTCGCAATGCATCTTTGGAACAAAATGCGGCGCATACTTTGTGGCTGCTATCGCGTTTGCAGGGGTATTCCGGTGTTATCCTGCCTGAAAACCATATTTTCCGTTCCGATATCACCGACATCAAAGTCGTGGTAGATGAATTGATCGGCCGGGGACTGGGTATTGTTGAAATGAACGAGCTTGGCTCGCCGGAGATCTCCGCCCGTGCCTATCAGGACGAGTCTCCTTATGATGTCGGGGATTTCATCATGGACTATGAATTGAACAGCCGCAGGATTGCCCAGAACTTCAAAGCGCTGGAATTGCGCGCTTTAAAAAATGGCAAAGCGATCGGGTTTATCCACCCTCACCCGCTTAGCCTTCAGGTGACCAAGCGCTGGATAGATTCACTGGAAGACAAAGGTGTACAGCTTGCACCGCTTTCCGCTGTCGTAAAATAACCTATGTCTAAATTATACAGATCATGTGTCGGTATTGCCCTGTTTCACCCGGATGGCCGTGTGTTTACCGGCGAGCGTATTGATACGCCCGGGGCATGGCAGATGCCGCAGGGCGGCGTTGATCCGGATGAGGATATAGAAGTGGCGGCCTTTCGGGAGTTAAAAGAAGAAATAGGTACGGACAAGGCGGATATCCTGCGTGTCCATGACACGACATTCCGCTATGACCTGCCGCCTGACCTACAGGCCTCGTTATGGGGCGGGAAATATGCTGGACAGGAACAAACATGGATTGCCATGCGTTTTACCGGCAATGATGAGGATATAGTCCTGGATGCTGATGATCATCCGGAGTTCAGTGCGTGGCAGTGGATGGTATTTGATGACATCCTGCCCCTGATCGTTCCGTTTAAACGGGACATCTATTTAAAGGTGCAGGACGCCTTTTCCGATATTGCCGGTTCCTAGGGATTCAGCGGTGACCATGCCGGGTCGGAACCGTCACGCGGTGTGCTCAATTCCCGTTCATTGTATCCGGTCAAGTCGATTGTGTAGAGCTTGGCGCTTCGCCCCTGCCCTGTCGGTGTTTCCTTGAAATATGTCAGCACGCGTCCGTTCGGAGACCAGCTGGGTCCTTCCACGTGATAAGCAGATGTGATCAGGCGTTCACCGGAACCGTCGGGGCGGATAACGCCGATATAAAACTTGCCCTGTAGCATTTTGGTGAACGCGATAAGGTCGCCGCGTGGTGACCAGACCGGGTTACCGTAACGGCCATTGCCAAATGTAATACGGCGCACGTTGCCGCCATTGCCGTCCATCACATATAGCTGCTGTGTGCCGCCACGGTCGGATTCAAAAGCAATCTGGCGACCGTCCGGTGCATATGAGGGGGCAGTATCAATGGCGCTGTTGGTCGTCAGGCGACGGGATTTACGGTTTCGCAGATCCATTTCATAAATGTCGGTGTTTCCATTTCCGGCCATGCTCATAATCACCTTGTTGCCGTCGGGTGAAAAGCGCGGGGCGAAGGTCATGTTCGGGAAATCGCCCAGAAGTTCCTGACGGCCTGTATCAATGTTGTAAAGGTAAACGCGCGGGCGGTTGTTGCGGTATGACATGTACGTGATTTCCTGCGCTGTCGGTGAAAAGCGTGGGGTTAACACCAGCGTCCCTGCTTCGGTCAGATAACGGTGATTGGCGCCGTCCTGATCCATAATGGCCAGACGCTTGACGCGGCGATTGGCCGGCCCAGTTTCCGAAATATAAACAACACGGGTGTCAAAATAACCGTCTTCGCCGGTAATGCGCTTGTATACTTCATCGGAAATAATATGCGCGATGCGGCGCCAGTTTTGCGGCGTGGTCATGTACGCCATGCCGGTGAGCTGCTGCTGCGAAAATACATCCCATAAGCGAAATTCCACACGTGTGCGGCCATCTTCTGCACGCGTAACGGAGCCGGATACCAGTGCCTGTGCGTTCAGGGCGCGCCATTCAGCGAAGCGCGGGCCGTCCTTTTCCAATGATTGCGGGTTCTGAATAAAGGCGTTCTGGTTTATCGGGTTGAAAAGACCTGAGCCGCGCAGGTTGTTGGTGATGATTTCGGGGATATCGCTCGCCAGCTGGTTGAATTCCGGGCGTTCCGCATAAAACTGACTGACAGCCATTGGCAGGGCTTCGAGTTTACCGGACGTAATGTCAAACTCAGCCTGCGCATGGGCCTTTGAAACACCAAGGGTCATAACCAAAAGGGTTAGTGTAAAAAATCTGGCAATCATGTCTGTATCCTTACAACATCTGGCTCGGGTTAAAGTTAAATATCGAGTCTTTCCAAAATTCATGTTTATCCGGCGGCAAATCCAGTACCTGGCAGGCCGGGTGACGTATGGCCCTCATGGCATTGTCCGCAGCGGCTTTAAAAAAGCTATCCGTGTTATAGCGTATTTGATCGACAATATGAACATCTCTTACAGTTCTGTCCGGATTGATAAACAGGCGGACTTTGACGTTGATGTCTTCGGCATATTTTGCACCGGCGCTTAGGTTCCAGCAATTGCCGAATTGCCGGTTCAGCGCTGCTTTCATTGCATCCATTTCACTTTGGGTGACGCGGTTTGAAAATTGCGCCAATGGTGAAATCTGATTTTCCGGGGCTATTTCTTCCACTTCCTGCGGGGTTTCTTCCGGTGCGCCGTCCTGAAGGTTTTTCAGCAAGGACAGGAATTGCTCCTGTTGCTGTTCCTCCACGATTTCTTCCTTTTCCTCAGGTTTGGGTTCGGGTTTCTTCAGTTCCTCTTCTTTGGGCGGTGGCGGGACTGGTTTTGATTTCGGTTTGACCTTTTCGGGTTCCGGCTTGGGTTTCGGGTCGGGTTCCGTCACTTTTGGCGGGGCCTGTAAATCGACCTTAGGCGGTGCGACGGGCTTATCTTCTTTCGGCTCAATCTTTTTTTCGATTGGCTTCGGTTCATCTTTGGGGGCGGCCGCCCGTTTGTTTGTCTGGGTTATTTCGTCGATTTCCACGATTTCCACGCTGATAGGTTCCGGCGGTAAAACCGGACGGCGAATATAGGGCAGTCCCAATGTTCCGATAATGACCAGAAAGCCATGGAACAGGAAGGACAAAACCACGGCGCTGGACATCGTGGTTTTTATCGGGTTTGTATCTATGGGCAAAGCCGTGCTCATGGCGATATGGAATACACTCCGTTTATGGCGACTTTATGGGTTTTTCGCGGAAGGATTGGAGATCAGCGCCACTTTTTTATAGCCAGCGCCGTTTATAGAACCAAGAATATCCATAACTCTTCCGTAGTCCAGGTCTTTGTCGGCGCGTATGTAAATGCGGCTTTCCTTGTTCAGGTCGGGCATAGTGCTGAGAATTCCGATCAGGCGGTTGCGGGGCGTTTCCGTTTCGCCAAGGAATATGTTTCCTTCCCGGTCGAGGGTTATTTCCAGAGGCTTGTCGTCTTCCTGCGATATGGCCTGCGCTTCCGAATCCGGTAAGTCGATTGTGACCCCTGCGGTCAGCAGCGGCGCAGCCACCATGAACACCACCAGCAATACCAGCATGACGTCCACGAACGGTGTGACGTTGATTTCGGACATTTGCCGGAAATCCCGTCCGCGGCGGCGTCCTCCGCCCTGATTTAACGAAGCACCCATGGTTCTTACGCTACCTTTTTATGCGGCTTTTTTGCCTGCTGCGATTCCAGATGGCGGGACAGGATGGCAGAAAAGTCACTGACAAACCCGTCCAGACGATCGCCGTAGCGGCCAAGGCGCGAGCTGAACCCGTTATAGGCGACAACGGCCGGGATAGCCGCCACAAGGCCAAGGGCAGTCGCAAACAAAGCTTCGGCAATCCCCGGCGCAACAACGGCCAGTGATGTGTTGTTGGTTGTCGCAATTGCGGTGAAGGAGCTCATAATCCCCCAAACAGTTCCGAACAGCCCGATAAACGGTGCGGTGGAGCCGACAGTCGCCAAAAACGTCATGCCGCGTTCCAGTGCGTGCATTTCGCGGTTGATGGTGGTGGCCATGGCGCGTTCGACACGCTGGCGCAAGGATGCCTGCAAATCTTCCTTATCCGGAATACCAGTTGATACCGTATTCTGCCATTCTTCCATTCCGGCAGAAAAAGTTTTCAGCATCGGATCGTTAGAGCTTTTCTTAATACGTTGGTAGAGTTTGTCCAGCGGTTCGCCTGACCAGAAGGCATCTTCGAAGCGGTTGGCGCGTTTGGCCAGCTTTGCCAATGTGCCGCGTTTTTCCAGAATAATGGCCCAGCTCCATACCGAGGAAAACACCAGGATCATCATAACGCATTTGACGATGATATCGGCGCTCAGGAAAAGCGACCACATGCTCATGTCTCCTGCATGGACAGCCGACCCGGCCAAATCCACTGCATCTACTGTTCTATCTGCAATCTCGTTCATACTTTTAATCTCTTACTGACAAAATTTTGTTATATCCTGCCTCAAGCTGTCCGGAATGCGAACGGGTTTACCCGTTTCATCCACACAAACCGCCGTGACCTTCATGTTAAAAAGCACATCATCATGGCGAAAAATTGACTGTTGCATAATAAATGACGTGTTTTTCATCTCCGCAACACAGCTTTCGACCGTTAACATATCTTCGAGCTTACAGGATTTGAGGTAATCGGCCTCCAGGTGGCGGATGACGAACAAAATGCCTTCCTTTTCCTGAATATGGGCGCAGCTGTGGCCTATTTCACGCATAAATTCGGTGCGTCCGCGTTCACAGAAATTGATGTAGTTGCCGTGATACATGATGCCACCGGCATCGGTATCTTCGTAGTACACCCTGTAATTGACCTGGTGTTTCATGCGCGTTTTTTTCTGACGTTCAGTGTCTCATAATTTGAGACAAGATACTCTTCTATCTCTTTTCTTCCAAAGGGTACCGGTAATGCCTTTATTTCTAAATTTTTCAGGTAAATAACCAGCTCTTCTTCCCAACTGTCGGGATATTTAATTTTTGATGTGGCCTTAATATAGTTTTTGCGATTGGAGAATAATTTATGTCCCACAGTTCGTCTCAGGGAGTGATGCCTTGTATTCCATAAATCTTTTAATCTTTTGCGTAAACAGCCAGTCTCTCCAACATAGATTAGTTCGCCATCTTCAAATATTGCATATACGCCAGCAGCTTCCGTGTGAATTTTTAACCACTCAGAATTAAAATCTAAATTTATTCGTCCGCTCTCATTTTGCACTAGTTCTTTTTCATAGTGTTCGAGGAGCTCTTTTATTTTATTTTCGTTTAAAAAGGCCATAATTCTTTATTCCTCAAATAATCCCGCCTGTGGGGCCTTTTTGGGTTTCAGTCCAAAATAGCCGTAGCCTTTTTCGCTGATGACGCGCCCGCGCGGGGTACGCTGTATCAAACCCTGCTGGAGCAGATAGGGTTCAATGACGTCTTCAATAACATCTCTTTGTTCGGATAGATAGGCCGCGATTGTTTCAATCCCCACGGGGCCGCCGCCGTAATTGTCGATGATGCAGTTCATGTATTTGCGGTCCATTGAATCCAGTCCCGATGAATCGACGTCCAGCCGCTTTAACGCTTCATCGGCCAGTTTTGATGTAATGCTTTTCTCACCGGAGACATCGCAGAAGTCGCGGACACGGCGGGTCAATCGGCCGGCAATACGCGGAGTTCCGCGCGAACGTTTGGCGATTTCCAGCGCCCCGCCTGCATCCAGTGGCATGCCCAGCAGTTTCGCGCTACGCGTTACGATGTCGGTCAATTCATCCGATGTATAAAATTCCAGCCGCAGGGGAATACCAAAACGGTCGCGCAATGGATTGGTCAAAAGGCCGCTGCGCGTTGTTGCGCCAATCAGTGTAAAAGGTGGCAGTTCGATTTGGACTGAGCGCGCGGCCGGCCCTTCGCCAATCACGAGGTCAAGCTTCCTGTCCTCCATGGCCGGATACAGGATTTCTTCCACTGCCGGGTTCAGGCGGTGGATTTCGTCGATAAACAGGACATCGTGTTCTTCGAGATTGGTGAGGATGGCGGCGAGGTCACCCGCTTTTGCAATCACCGGGCCTGATGTGGCGCGAAAGCCCACACCCAGTTCGCGGGCGATAATCTGCGCCAGCGTGGTTTTTCCAAGTCCCGGGGGGCCGAACAACAAAACGTGGTCCAGCGCATCGCCACGTGCTTTTGCCGCATTGACGAATACCTTCAGGTTATCTTTAAGCTCCGCCTGACCTATAAAATCATTGAACTGCAAGGGGCGCAGGGCAACATCGTCCCCCTGCCCGTCCTTTTGAGCATCCAGTATATCGTTTTTGTGTAAAGGTTCTGCCATAGATTTAAATAATAACGCCCAATTATAAAAAACGAAGCTTTTCTTTTCATAGTGGTGAATAATAGTTAGTATTTTCGCAGGTTAGGAAATTTTAGAAAGGGTCGCCATGTCTGCTATCAAGGTTTTTGAGACTGTTGGAAATGCTTACAGTTATAGTTTCCAGAATATAGAATATTTTTTCAGGTCGATGGTTTATATTTTGCCGCTGATTGTTGCGACGAACTATCTTACGTCCCAACTGGAAGGTGACAGCCCTTCTATCAGTGCGGCGCTTGTTATGCTTGTTATATTTATTCCGACCTTTCTGGCGAACGCGGCCTTTGCCTATACGTGGCATAACAATGCACTGTCCGGTAATACGGGGGTGCATAATCCGTTCAAATTTACGTCAGATTTTGTGCTGTTCATCAAAAAAGCGCTATGGATTGCGTTCATCGGTTTTGCCTTGATGTTTGGGGTTGTGGTACTTGGTTTTGGCGTTACAGGGGCACTGGCCGCTACTATGCCGCCTGCCGGGTTTGTTGCCGGGCTTATTACACTTGGTGCAATTGTTTATCTTATGTACTGGTTGATGGGGTATATGTTTGCACTGCCTGCTGCCGCGCTGGGTAAAAACCTGAAAATCAAGGATGCCCGTATCGACAGCAAGCCATACCGCCTTAAATATGTCCTTTCTATTTTCGTCGCAGCCGTACCCATCATGATCATTACGATTGTTAGCGGAATTATTTTCAGCCTTTTGGGTTTGATAGGCCCGGGTTCTAACATGATCATTGCGGTTGTTGCTTATATACCGCTTAGTATTATCCAACTGTTCGGAACAACAGTCGGGGTCGTTATTTTATGCAGTTGCTACAAAATCATCTTCGGTGTGTCAAACGAGATGATTGCGAATGCTGAAAATCTCAGGCGCTGAGTTCCTTTAACGCCAGTCGTATGAGCGTTTGAAGGCTTTCATTATCGTTGGCTTTTGCCTTGGCCTGCATGACGGCTGCGTAAGCATCTGTACGCCCGTACCCAAGATTGACCAGCGCCGATACAGCATCCTGATCAATGCCGGTCGTTTGTGGCTGCCCTTCACATACCTGCACTTGTTGCAAGGCAGGGGAAGTCGCGAGATCCATTTTTCCAGCCTTGTCTTTTAATTCGGTGAGGATACGCGCCGCGATTTTAGGGCCGATGCCGTCTGCTCTCGTCAATGCTGCCTTGTCACCCGAGGCTATCGCAAAGCCAAGTTGTTCCGGCGGCGTTACGCCCAATATCGCCATGCCTGCTTTTGCGCCTACGCCCTGAACGGACGTTAACAACCGGAACCATTGTTGTTCGGCCTTGTCCGGAAAACCGAACAGCGTAATGGCGTCTTCACGGACATTGGTGTCGATTAACAAGGAGGCCGGATCGCCTTTTTGCCCGATACGGGCCAATGTACGCGGCGAACACTGCACCTGATAGCCGACGCCATTTACGTCGAGAATAATGAAATCCTCGAATATCTCATCAATTATGCCGGACAGTTTTCCGATCATGATACTTTTGCTCCGATCCTGTGAATACGGGACGCCGCGTGGTGCGCGTGGCAAATTGCCACGGCCAGCGCATCGGCTTCATCTTCGCTTATACCCTTGGGAATGGACGGTAGCAATGTTTTGACCATCATACCCATTTGAGCCTTCGCGGCGTGACCGCTGCCGACGATTGATTTTTTGACCTGATTGGCGGAGTATTCGGCGACCATCAGCCCTGCCCTTGCGGGCACGACCATGCCGACCCCCCTTGCCTGTCCCAGCTTTAGCGCGGATGCCGGGTTTTTATTGACGAAGGTTTCCTCGATCGCTGCTTCATCGGGTGAAAAGTTGCTCAGGACATCGGACAGGCCACTATCCAGTGTGCGCAGGCGTTCGCATAGCATTGCCTTGGAATCTGTTTTTATCAGGCCACAGGATACGAAAGACAGCGCATTGCCATGCACTTCGATGATGCCCCATCCGGTTTTCTGTAGTCCAGGGTCTATTCCGAGAATTCTCATCTTATGATGCTAGCAGTTTCTCCATAATGTCGTCACTCACATTCATGTTGTGAGTCACAGACTGCACATCGTCGCTGTCTTCGAGTGATTCGACGAGGTTCAGGACTTTTTGCGCTGTTTCTTCATCGACGTCGGAATGAGTGTTCGGGTTCCAGGCAAGGCCTGAATCCTCATGCGCTTCGCCGAATTTTTCTTCAAGAGTGGCGCATACATCGCCGTAATCATCGGGTTCGCATGTGATTTCATGCATGCCGTCAGACGTTTCGCAATTTAACGCGCCTGCCTCTACAGCTGCTTCGAACATTGCATCAGAGTCCGCGACGCTGTCCGGGAATATAATCATGCCGACGCGATCGAACATGAAAGACACTGCGCCGCTGTCGCCTAAATTACCGCCACCTTTGGAAAAAATTGTACGGACTTCGGATACGGTGCGATTGCGATTATCTGTCATGGTGTCAACGATCACGGCCACACCGTTCGGGCCGTATCCCTCGTAACGGATTTCTTCGTAATTATCACCTTCTCCGCCTCCGGCCCCTTTTTCAATCGCCTTCTTGATCCCGTCATTTGGCATGGACTGTTTGCGGGCTTTTTGAATGGCCAGACGCAGGCGTGGATTCATGTCCGGATCAGCACCGCCAAGCCGTGCAGCGGTAATGATTTCACGTCCCAGTTTTGTAAATAATTTTGCCCGCTTTTTGTCCTGCGCGCCTTTGCGGTGTTGAATGTTTGCCCACTTGGAATGACCGGCCATTTATATCCTCGTTTTTTGTAATATCTAGAAATTATTGCTATATAAATTAGATAATTCGTTCTAATATGCAAACTCTTTTAAAATTATTTATTCGCTTGATTTAGTAAGCAGACTCAATTAGTTGGAAATTTTTTAAGTTTAATTTATAAAATTGTTAAGTTTTGTTTAATAATATGTAGATTGAGGGTATCATTGTTATATGGCATATCAATTTAATAACATTTGCGTCTTAGTTGTTGAAGACAACCTCCCGATGCTAGAGATAACCAAATCTCTGCTTCGTACTTTTGGTGTAGGAAAAATTATCACGGCCAAAAACGGGCGTGAAGGCCTTCAAAAAGTGAAATATTACAATCCTGATATTATTATCGCCGACTGGATGATGAAGCCAGTGGACGGCATTTCATTTACCCGTTACGTGCGTCAGGACACGCAAGGTATCAACCCTTATGTTCCTATTATCCTGATGACCGGCTTTAGCGAAAAACGCCGGGTGATTCAGGCGCGTGATGCTGGGGTAACCGAATTTCTGGTGAAGCCTTTTAATGCGCGGGATTTATACAAGCGCATTTTGCAGATTATTGAACGTCCGCGTCAGTTTGTGAAGTCAGATAATTTCTTTGGCCCGGACCGCCGCCGCAAGAAAATGTACGGCTTTATGGGGCCATACAGACGTGACGATGATAGCACAGATTTTGATGAGCCGGCCCCAAGCAAAAAGAAAGTCAGCGGTAAAAAGCAAAACCATATTGACGATATCGCCATGATAGACAGGAAATAGTAATGTCAGCTTCTATTTACAAACAACCGCGCAGACGCAAGGCGGAATTTATTACTCCTCCCAATGTTCTGAAGGAAAAAGTTGGTACAGGCGGATTGAGCGAGGAGATTCTTGATAAGGCGCAGACGTTACTTGAAAACAACGCTGTTGATTTTCGTCCGCTCGGAGACATGTACCTTGAATCTCTCGAAAACGGCATTGCCTATGCCAAACGCGCGGCACGTAACGGAGACGACCATGAGGCGTTAATAGCTACGATGTTGTATCCGTCTATGCAACTGAAAGCCCATGGCGGTATGTTCCATTATCCGCTGATTACGCGTATTGCGGACAAGCTGATCCAGTTTCTGGAAGTTATCGAACGCCCGGATCTGGAAGTGCTGGAAATCGTTCGAGCTTTCCATACCTCTATCCGTGCTATCCTGCATGGCGGTATTAAAGGGGATGCCGGGCGCTATGGTGATGAGCTGGAAAAAGCGCTGGTTGATGCCTGTTTCCGATACTTTGAAAAATTTCCTGATAATAAAACAGACCTGCCGAATTAATCTCAGGCAGCTGCCAGCTTTCCGCCGCGGCGAATGGGCCTGATGCCCAGGGTTTTTCCTGTGCTGTCATCCGTTTCGATATATACGCATGACAGCGTGGCCTCGCCTTCCGCGGGGACCAGCATGCGGGGCATTTGTTTTACCATGCGGTCTATGGCGTCACCTTTTTGCGCGCCGATGACGCTATCGTAATCGCCGGACATGCCGGCATCTGTCTGATACCCTGTGCCGCCCGGCAAAATCATGGTGTCTGCTGTCGGTACATGTGTGTGTGTGCCGAGAACGGCTGATGCCCGCCCGTCCAGATAATGTCCCATTGCCATCTTTTCGCTTGTGGCTTCAGCATGAAAATCAACGAGAACGGACGTGCCGTTTCCGATTTTATGTTTTTCAAGATAGCGGTCTGCCGCGGCGAAAGGGTCTTCTATCGGGTTCATAAACACCCTGCCCTGTAGATGCAGGACTTTCATCGTCCTTCCGTCCGAAAGCTGTTTTTCCCAGCAGCCCGCCCCCGGTGTGCCTTGTTTGTAATTCATGGGGCGGATCAGGTTTTTATCACGGGCGATATAGGAAATGATTTCGCGTTGGTCCCAGACATGATCGCCGGAAGTAATAACGTCCGTGCCACAGGCATAGAATTCTTCGCAGATTTTTTCCGTGATACCCCGGCCATGCGCCGGATTGTCACCATTGACCACGACGATATCCAGTTCCAGTTCCCGGCGGAGTTCCGGCAGGTGCTTTTGCAAGGCGTCTCGTCCAGACCGGCCGAAAATATCGCCTACGAACAAAATTTTCATGCTTACCTTAAGCCCTCCTAAGCAATGTGCCTGTGATCTATGGCAGATTGCGGTGTTATAATCCAGTCCATTTGCTGGTCGTGATCTTCCACTGGCAGGTTGAACAACACGGCCTGCTGGCTATATGCTACCCCTACGGCTGTTACTGCCCCTGTATCTCTTAAATCCCTAATAGTGGCGTCATAATATCCGCCGCCATAACCCAGGCGGTAGCCGTGCCGGTCAAAGGCCAACAAGGGTGTGATAATGATATCGGGAGTCACGAACTCTGTTTCCTCGGGTTGCAGGATACCAAACGTTCCTTCCTGTAAAGGCTGCCCATCCGCCCATAGAGCGAATTTCAGGATACGTGTATTTTTCTGAATAACAGGAAGCGCACAGCGGCAGCCCAGCTTCATTGCTTCATCCAATATCGGACGGCAGTCAAATTCCCGCCCCTTTGGCCAGTATCCGGCGATGATCTGCCCGGCTTCGGGCCGGATAGCATCAAGAAAATAAGGGATAGCGTCTTCGGGATGATCGTCCGCGGGGTCGATGAAGTCACGGTGACGACTGGCTTCCTTGCGCAAACTCTCTTTGTCCATGACTTGAAATATAAAGTGCCGCGAGAGCCGTGTACAGATCATTATCCGCAAATGGCCCTGTAAAACAGGTGGGCACCGCATAACCGGACCACGGTCCGGACAGAGGCAGCTCCCTTGCGATAAGATATCGGCCAACGGGATTAAAGCGTATCACGCACTCCGCAGCTTGTGTGTGTATATAGAATTAACCCCGCAAGATGCAAGGAAAAGGCGATTTAAGAAACTTTTTGAATAGAACCGGCGATGCTGTCGATGCGGTTGGCAAGGTAGTCAATCGCGTTCACAAAGCGCTGTTCTTCATCACCGTTCATGGACGCGCCGTTTTTGGGTGCCACTGCCTCCTGTCCGCCGTTTTCCAGCAGGTCGAAAACTTCATCGGCCAGAACCAGCAATGTTAAAACCATCAGGTGGGATTCGTTATTGGCTGCCCCGGCGCGGGAAATATCGCGCAGACGTTCATCAACATATTTTCCAAGATCGAGAACGCGTTGTTCCTGACCATCATCACAGGCAATTCCGAATGTGCGCCCGTTTATCGTTACATTGACTTCAGCCATAATACCCTAACCTTCTTGCAGAATTTTTTCGATTTTCGAGATAGCGCTGTCCAGCTTGTCGGCCATGGCTTTCGCCTTTGCGCCGTTGTCGTTGCTTTTACGGCCGCCGGTCATTGCGCTAAACAAATCACTTTGATTTCCACCGTCCTGTGCTGCTTTCATGCGCGTGTCAATGACAGACTCCAGCTTGTTTACGGCCTGATCGAGTTTTGTCAGAGATGTTTTAATTGCTGCGCTCATGATCGCGGTTCCCTCAAATAAAATGTGAACTGATATAACGCTGTATTATGTCGCTCCATTAGTTTTGGTCAAGGAATTTGCGATAGAATATCAGGAAAATTGTGTATGGCTGTGGATGGAATTTCCTAAATGCGCCAGACTTGACCAAAGCCGCACAAAACTGCATTGTACGGGCATATATTTTTATAACTTCAAAGGGTAAATTGATGTCTCAGGCGCTTGCGGAAAACGCGCAAAACGAACTTTCACTCAACTTCAAAGACATGGCGAATGCAATTCGCTTTCTAGCGCTGGATGCAATCAAGGCCGCCAATTCAGGCCATACAGGCATGCCCATGGGGATGGCGGATATTGCAACCGTCCTGTATTCCAAATTTTTCAAATTTAACCCGAAAGATCCCACCTGGGCCAACCGCGACCGGCTGATTGTTTCCAACGGGCACGGCTCGATGCTCCCCTACTCGCTCGCCTACCTGACAGGCTATGAGAAGATGACGATCGAGCAGATCAGGAATTTTCGCCAGATCGGTTATCATACACCCGGTCACCCGGAAGTGGATTTTGAATGTGGCATTGAGACAACCACCGGTCCGCTGGGGCAAGGAATTTCCAATGCCGTGGGTTTTGCGGTAGCGGAGCGCGTTTTAAACGCACGGTTCGGTGACGACCTGTTGAACCACTACACTTACGTGTTCACTGGTGACGGCTGTCTGATGGAAGGCGTGTCGCATGAGGCCTGTTCACTGGCGGGGCACTTAAAACTCAGCAAGCTGATCGTGTTTTATGATGATAACAACGTTACAATTGACGGCACGATCGAGATTTCCTTTACAGAAGATGTGAAGAAGCGCTTTGAAGCCTATGGCTGGGACGTGCAGGAAATTGACGGGCATGACCCGGTCCAGATTGAAAATGCGATTGCCAAGGCACAGACCACAGACACGCCGAGCTTTATCGCCTGTAAAACCAAGATCGGTTTTGGTACGCCAACACAGGAAAGCCAGCCATCCGCGCATGGCGCGATTACCAATGACGATGAGATTGCCGGAACACGCAAGAACCTTGGCTGGGACCACGAACCGTTTGTTATTCCGGACGATATTTTGAACCAGTGGCGCGATGTTGGTGAACTGAACAAGCAGGAGCACCATGACTGGACCAACCGTTTGAACCACTCTGACCAAAAGGATGCGTTTGAACATGCGTTCCGCGGTGATCATGCCAAATGTATTGCCCCGGTTATCCAGGCCGTGAAGGAAAAGATTGCGGCGGAAAAACCCAGCGATGCGACCCGTAAATCGTCCGGGCGCGTTCTGGAAAAACTGATCCCTGTTATGCCGGAAATGGTTGGCGGGTCTGCCGACCTTACCGGGTCCAACAATACCAAGACCAAATCCTCAACCGTTATCGACCGTAACAATTACGCGGGTAATTATATCAATTACGGTGTACGCGAACACGGTATGGCGGCTGCCATGAACGGTATGGCGCTGCATGGCGGGATTATCCCTTACGCAGGGACATTCCTGCAATTTGCGGATTATTCCCGTCCGGCCATTCGCCTGGCGGCGCTGATGAAGCAGCGCGTCGTTCATGTCATGACCCATGATTCGATCGGTTTGGGTGAAGACGGGCCGACCCACCAGCCGGTGGAGCATTATGCGGCCCTTCGCGCTATTCCTAACCTGTATTTCTACCGCCCGTGTGACGGTATTGAGACGGCTGAGAGCTGGGAGCTCGCGATAGAGAGCAAAGATGCCCCGTCTGTGCTCGCCCTGACCCGTCAGAATGTCCCGACGGTCTGTGAGGCGCGCAAAGAAAATATGGTCGCCAAGGGCGCTTACATCCTGAAAGACGCCAGCGATCCAGATGTGACAATCTTTGCCAGCGGTTCGGAAGTACACCTGGCGCTGGAAGCGTCCGAAAAGATCGATGCGAAAGTGCGTGTTGTCAGCGTTCCCTGTTTCGAGCGCTTCGCCGAACAGGACGGTTCCTATTATCAATCGCTGGTTTGCAACAAAAGCATCAAGATAGGGGTTGAGGCCGGTGTGCGTTTCGGCTGGGATGCCATTATCGGCGCACACAGCACATTTATCGGCATGAACAGCTTTGGTGAATCAGCGCCGTCAGAAGTCCTGTTTGAACATTTCGGGATAACGACGCAGGCAATCGTCGATGCCGCCAATCAAAAACTGAAGTAATAAAAAACCCGCCTGATCCGGCGGGTTTTTCTTTGATACTAGAATTCGTATTCGAGATTGAGTTTTAGCGTTGCATCGGGTGCGGCATCGGATATCCCCACCAGTATACCGGCATCGTATCCAATTGGCCCTATATCACCATATGCGGTCGGGCCAATACGGTGGGACTGTCCATCATAATTGGTCGTAGTGTCGCCAAAATCGCCATAGTATTCGAAACCCGGCTCAAAATTTGAACTGTATCTGTATTTTGTTTTCCATGCGACTTCATACGCTTCGTTGTCGCTGGAGTTTTCTCCGACTTCGCGGCTGATACCCAGATTGGCCAGATGTTCCCATTCCTGCAGTTTTTTGCCGAATAGCAGTTTTGCGCCTACAGAATCCGTTCCAGCGGAAAGGCTGTATTCATACCCTACCTTCAGGCCCGTATCGACAAAATATTCCCCTGTTTCCGTTAACTGAAACTTGGCTTCAATTTCTGCCTTTTTGGTTTCCAGATCGTTTCCGGCCTTATCTTCGAACTCAATAGCAGCTTCTACTGCCATAAAATCCGTGACGCCATATTCGACTTCGAAAGATTGTTCAACTTTTTCATTGGCGGCATCATCATCGATATCGATCTGGGTTTTTGACTCGATTTCCAGTTCACCCAGTTCCACATAAGGGCTTGTTACACTTTTGCCGGCCAACGCGCTCTGCGGTGAAAAGATGAGGAACAACGCCAAAGCCGCAGTAGCTGCCCCGGCAGATACGGTCTTGCCGTTTTTATAGTCAATCATCTTGAGAGCAGAAACCAATACCATCAGCGTTATAACATAGCCAATTAGCTGAACAACACTTGGCCGTGAGGTGTAGCCGACGAGGACTGAGAGTGTTTCGCCAACAATGCCCTGCTCGCTCAGTAACCATGCACTGTCCCACACAGTTTTCTGCATGGTTTCAAACAACCCGGCAGCGCTCAGGAAGCCAATTCCCTGCGATACCATGCCTGCGACCAGAAACATCAGCAGGATGGATGTGACGGTGAAGAATACGTTTAACGGCAGGCGTATCATACCCATGTATAGCGTCAGACCGAGAATAAACCCGCCCAGGCCGCCGATCAGGCCGCCCATAGCGATGCTTTGCATGGTTTCCCCTGCGGCCAGCATGCCATAGGAAAACAGAACAATTTCTGAACCTTCGCGCCAGACAGCCAGCGCAATAATGACGGATAATGTGATGTAGGAAGCACGTCCGCTTTTGATTGCGTCACCTACTTCCTTAAACTTCGCGCGCATTTCGTGAGCATGCTGTTTCATCCAGATGAGTGTCCATCCAATGAAGCCGGCAGCCACGAAAAGGATCGTGGCATTCATGTATTCCTGCCCCAGACCCTCACCAAATTCTGAGATCGTGTCTGTGAAATAAGCAATGACGGCCGCACCGGCGATACCGCCGATGAAGCCAAAGCTTATGGCTTTTGCCCTATTTGGCATGTCGCGTGTTGCCGCCAGCACCACTCCGACGATCAGGACAATTTCAAAAATTTCACGAAATACTATGATCGCGCTTGATAACATCTCAGTTCCTCTATTTTACGACCACTTTGCCCTGGGCAGTGTCTTCATTAAATTCGCCGAAAAACGGGTATGTGCCCGGCTCCAGCGGTCCGATGAAAACAATTCCCTGCTTGCCGCCCTTGATGATTTTTTCGCGGTTCAGTTCATGGCTTTCGAATTCTTCCGGTGTAGGGTCCTGGTTATCTATGACCAGTTTTACTTTTTGTCCGGCCGGGATTTCCACAGTATCGGGAATAAATTTGTGGTCTTTGATGACCAGGCTGATTTCTTCTACCGCATAGGATTGCGGGACAAAGGTAAACATAGTCAGTACTGTCAGGATTGCCGTTAATAGTGTTTTTTGCATGATGCCACCCTTTTGATTTCAAAAATGATAATTGTTCTCAATTAGACTAATGCCCCTCGGGATGTCAACTATTTTCAACTTTATCCCAAATCGACATGCATGCCTTGACTTTGGGCAAGATCGCGGGAATATATGCCACAAAGAGACTTTGTTGGAAAAGGAATCATTATGACAGTAAAAGTAGCTATTAACGGATTTGGCCGTATCGGCCGGAATGTGTGCCGGGCCTTGTTTGAATCAGGCCGCACGGATGTCGAAATCGTTTGCATTAATGATCTTGCACCGCTGGAAACAAACCGCGTGCTGCTGCAATACGATTCAGTGCATGGCACATTCCCGTTCAAGGTTGAACGTATCGACGAAGACACCATCATTATCGACGGCCACAAAATTGATGTGGTGCAGGAACGTGATCCGACCGCCCTGCCCTGGAAAGAAAAAGGCGTGGACATCGTTCTGGAATGTACAGGTATTTTTACGAAACGCGATGATGCGGCCAAACACATTGCAGCCGGCGCAAAGAAAGTGCTGATTTCCGCTCCGGCAACGGATGAGGACCTTACCGTCGTGTATGGTGTGAACTCCGATCAGTTGAAGGCCGAGCACCAGATTGTTTCCAACGCGTCCTGTACCACGAACTGTCTGGCGCCTGTTGCAAAAACGCTGAACGATGCAATCGGCATTGAAAGCGGATTTATGACGACCATCCACTCCTACACTGGTGACCAGCGTATTGTTGATACGATGCATAAAGACCTGCACCGTGCACGTGCGGCTGCACTGAACATGATTCCAACGTCTACAGGTGCCGCGAAAGCCGTGGGCAAGGTATTGCCGGAACTGAATGGCAAGCTGGATGGTGTGTCCATGCGAGTGCCCACCCCGAACGTGTCTGTGGTCGATTTCAAATTCATCGCGAAAAAGAACGTTACAGCAGAAGAAGTGAACAAAGCGATTCTGGCGGCCGCCGGTGGCGATATGGACGGTGTTCTGGGCACTTATGATGATCCGCTGGTATCCGGTGACTTCAACCATAACCCGCTGTCATCTGTCTTTGCCGTGAATGAAACCAAGGTTATCGACGGCAAGCTGGTGCGTGTGATGAGCTGGTATGACAATGAATGGGGTTTTTCCAACCGTATGCTGGATACAGCCGCGAAAATGCATGCCGTGGGCTATAACAGCAAGGCGCAGGCTGCATAAACGCCATATTTTTCTTTCAAAAGGCCGGAGCGTAAGCGTTTTCGGCCTTTTTTATGCCCGAAATTTGCATTTCGCCCCTGTGTTTTGCTTTACTAAGGGTAAGAAAACAGGAGGTATAGGATATGGGAATACTAAAAGCAGATTTTATTTCAGCCCATGAAGGGCCGCAAGGAGGAGCTTTGGGCGTAGTTTCCGAAGTTACAGGTCTCCGGCTTGGCGGGACTTCTATTGGTAAAGGACCTTTGGGTACAAGATAAAATGATCCCGATTTCTTCTTTATTCCTATCGCTTACTTTGCTATCCCTTGTAGTCCAACGATTACAAGGAAGTTTTAAGTATGAGCAACCAGGAACAATTCGACAAAATCGCCAACGCTAACGGCTTTATCGCAGCCCTTGACCAGAGCGGCGGGTCTACCCCGAAGGCGCTGGCCCAGTATGGTGTTTCAGAAGATTCCTATTCCGGTGATGATGAAATGTTCGCGGCCGTTCATGCGATGCGCAGCCGAATCATTACTGCCCCGGCTTTTGACGGCAAGCAGATTATCGGCGCAATCCTGTTTGAAAAGACCATGGATGGCGAAATTGAAGGCAAGCCGGCTGCCCAATATCTCTGGGAAAATGTGAACGTTGTTCCGTTCCTGAAAATCGATAAGGGGCTGGCCGATGAAAAAGACGGCGTGCAGCTTATGAAGCCTATGCCGGAGCTTGATGCTTTGCTGGAACGCGCCGTTGCCGCCGGTATCTTCGGCACGAAAATGCGTTCCGTCATCAATGCAGCCAACGAAGCTGGTATTAAGGCCGTGATTGATCAGCAGTTTGAAGTGGGCGGGCAGATCCTCGACCACGGGCTGGTTCCAATCATTGAGCCTGAGGTTAGTATCGGCAATGCTGACAAGGCGGAATGTGAAGCCATTATGAAGGCTGAAATCCTGAAACACCTCGATGCCCTGCCCGACGACCGCAAAGTAATGCTGAAGCTCACTTTGCCTGAAAAAGCCAATTTCTTTGCCGACCTGATCGCGCATAAGAATGTGGTGCGTGTTGTCGCCCTGTCCGGCGGGTATGACCTTGAAGAAGCATGCAAACGCCTGTCAGAGAATGACGGTATGATTGCCAGTTTCTCGCGGGCGCTTAGTAATGATCTGCGCGCCTCGCAAAGTGATGAGGAGTTTAATTCAACTCTGCAGGCCGTGATTGACAAAATCTACAAAGCCTCGGTCGGTGCCGATGCCAAAACCCAGGCCGCTTAGCCCAAAGAACCTGTTTGCGGGCGCCATACTGCTGTTCTCGCTTGTGGCGGGAATAGCCATGATTGATCCGCAGAAGCTCGCTACAGTCGAGCGGGACCTTACGGAAGCACAGGAAGTCCATCCCTATTCCGAAACGGCGGAAACACCGCGTCTAGAAGCTGACTGGGACCATATTCTGTTCGGCGATGAAACGGGTGGCGGGCATCTGCACGGTACAGGCAAGCCCTGCAAATCCGAATTTCCGGCAGACTGGACGACCGAGCGCATACGCCAGACCGTGACCTACATGGCGGCCAACGACAATGCGGACTGGCGGCAAGAGAATAATGGCTACCTGGTGAGTGAGCAGATCGACGATAACCTTAAAATCCGTATCGTGATGAACCCGGAAACGGCGGAAATTGTGACCAGTTACCCGGTAAATGTGCCGCGCAACCCCTGCCCATCCCCGGCAAATGATCGTTAAAACCCTTGATTTTTTGGGAAAAGCCGCGTAAAAGCACACCAGAATTCAAGAAACGGAGCTAAAAATGAAAGCGGATACGCATCCAGATTACCATGAGATCACTGTTGTCATGACAGATGGCACGGAGTTCAAAACCCGCTCTACGTATGGGAAAGAAGGCGAAGTCCTGAAACTGGACGTTGACCCGAAATCTCACCCGGCATGGCAGGGTGGAACCCATAAAGTGGTTGAAAAAGGCCAGCTTTCCAAGTTCGAGAAGCGCTACGGCAGCTTCCTTACATCTGGCGGCAAGGACGAAAAAGCCAACTAATACGGGGTATTTATGACCTTATCACACGCAATATTCGGAAGTGCTGTCCTGTTAACGGTGGCTATCCTGTTTGCGTCCCTGAACCCTGCTGAAAGCCAGCGCCGTGCGGACGGCTATATGATTGCCTCATCCGGCACAAACGGCCAGTTTGTCTGGCGCGTGAATACCACGACCGGCGCTGTTTCTTATTGTATTCGCAAAGACAATTCCCTGGACCGGGACTTTATCGCGGAGCGTCCGCCTTATTGTTCAGCGTCTTCTCCACCTTTAAATTCAGGCCAGTAACAATCGCGTTAGCGTTACTTCCTTAGGCCGCTTCTTCGAGCTGTTTGAGCGCTTGTGAGAGCTTTGTGACGATGCCTTCCGCGTTGGTACGGCGGCTTTTCTGCTCTTCAATAACCTCATCAGGCGCGTTCTCAATAAACTTCTTGTTTTCAAGCTTTTGATTGATTTTCTTAATGTCATCTTCGAGTCTTTGAATCTCTTTTTGAAGACGTGCGCGTTCCTTATCCAGGTCAATAATGTCGGCAATCGGCAAGATTAGTGTGGTTTTGTCGATGACTGTCTGGATTGAGCCTTTCGGAGCATCCCCGTCAATCAGTTCTATGGTCTCAATACGGGCCATTTGCTTGATAATACCTTCATAAGCGCTCAGGCCTTCTTTCGTAGCGTCACAGGCATCCTTGACCATCAGGGCAATTTTGGCGCCCGCCGGCACGTTCATGTCGGCGCGGACGGAGCGGATTTCACTGATGATACGAATCAACCAGCCGATTTTCTGTCCGGCGTCCTCGTTTTTCAGGTTTTGCGCGTAATCCGGCCATTTGGAGGTAATCAGCCGTTCCTTGTTCTTCAGCAGGGATTCCTGCAGTTCTTCGGTAATATACGGCATGAACGGGTTCAGCAGCAGCAGGATTTGTTCAAGCACCCAGCCCGTTGTGGCCTTTGTTTCGGCCTTCAGCGCTTCGTCATCGCCGTTCATAACGGGTTTTGTGAATTCCAGGTACCAGTCGCAGAATGTACCCCAGACAAACTGGTAGATTGCGTTTGCGGCTTCGTTGAAGCGGTATTGTTCCAGCGCGCTATCAATTTTGTCCTTGGTGTCGGCGACCGAGTGGACAATCCAGCGGTTTAGCGTGCTTTCTACACCCGACGGGTCAAAGCCGTTTTGCGGCAGGGCTTCGTTCATTTCGCAATAACGTGCGGCATTCCACAGCTTGGTGGCGAAGTTCCGGTATCCTTCGACCCGGTCTTCTGAGAGTTTGATGTCCCTACCCTGCGCGGCCATGGCTGTCAGTGTGAAGCGCAGCGCGTCAGCACCATATTTTTCAATGATATCGAGCGGGTCAATGACATTGCCTTTGGATTTGGACATTTTCTGTCCCTTCCCGTCACGTACCAGCGCGTGAATATAGACCTTTTTGAACGGGACATCGTCCATGAAGTGAATGCCCATCATCATCATCCGGGCAACCCAGAAGAAGATAATGTCAAAGCCGGTGATAAGGACATCGCCGGGATAGTATTTTTTCAGTTCCGGCGTTTCTTCCGGCCAGCCCAACGTTGAAAACGGCCACAGGGCCGACGAAAACCATGTATCCAGAACATCTTCGTCACGGGTGATGTCTACAGGGCCGTCATAATGTTTGTTGGCCTGTTCCTGTGCTTCTTCTTCGGTTTCGGCGACGAAAACTTCACCGTTCGGGCCGTACCATGCCGGGATCTGGTGTCCCCACCAGAGCTGGCGAGAAATACACCATGGCTGAATGTTTTCGAGCCATTCGAAATACGTGTTTTCCCAGTTTTTCGGGACGAATTCTGTCTTACCGCTACGCACTGCTTCCAGCGCAGGTTTGGCCAGAGTTTCGGCATCGACGTACCATTGATCGGTCAGGTATGGCTCGATGATAACGCCCGAACGGTCGCCATACGGCACCTGGTGCACGTGGTCTTCGATTTTATCGAGCAGACCCAGTTCATCAAAGTCATCCACGACTTTCAGGCGGGCTTTTTCGCGGGAAAGGCCTATATAATCGGCCGGGCAGTTTTCATTCATAACCGCTTCATCGGTGAACAGGTTGATGAGCGGAATATTGGCGTCTGGATGACGCGAAGCGACGGCAAAGTCGTTATAGTCATGCGCAGCTGTGATTTTAACCGCTCCCGAACCAAAATCGGCCTTCACGTATTCATCGGCAATAATGGGAATTGCACGGTCGACGATCGGCACGATGACTTTCTTGCCAACCAGATCCTTATAACGTTCGTCATCCGGATGAACGGCAACCGCGCCGTCGGCAAGGATTGTCTCAGGCCGCGTGGTGGCAATGGCGATGTATCCCGTTCCATCCTCGTACGGATAGCGGAAATGGTACATTTTTCCCTTGATATCGCGGTGTTCGACCTCAAGATCTGAAATAGCGGTTTTCAGTTTCGGGTCCCAGTTCACCAGGCGCTTGTCGCGGTAAATCAGGCCTTCCTTGTATAGCTGGACGAATGTTTTCAGCACAGCGGCGGACAGGCCGTCATCCATGGTAAAACGTTCGCGTTCCCAGTCCGGTGTCGCGCCAAGCTTACGCAGCTGTCCTGTAATCGTGCCGCCTGAATATTCTTTCCATTCCCAGACTTTTTCTAAGAACTTGTCCCGTCCCATATCGCGGCGGTTTTGCCCCTGCTCGTCCAGCTGGCGTTCTACCACCATCTGTGTAGCGATTCCCGCGTGGTCCGTACCGGGCATCCATAGCGCGTCATCCCCTTTCATCCGTTTATAGCGGGTCAGGATGTCCTGAAGCGTCATGGTGAGAGCATGGCCCATATGCAGCGACCCCGTCACGTTCGGTGGGGGCATCATAATGGTGTGAGGCGCGGCATTGCCTTCCGGATGTGCGCGGAACGCCCCGGACTTCTCCCATTCCTCATAGAATTTGTCTTCAATCTCAGCCGGTGAAAATGTCTTATCCAGCATGAATCATCCTTTTCAATACGAATAAATGAGTAATCTGGATAAGGTTTTAGTCGTCTAAAGCCTTGCGGGCAAGCTTTTCCAGCTCTTTTTGGACCAGGCGTTCGACCATGGGTGACAGGTTGCCGTCGACCCATTCGCGCAGCATAGGGTTCAGAAGCTCCCGTACGATGTCTTCAACCGTTACGCCGCTATAGCCTTCCCGGCGATTGATGGGCATATTGCCGGTCAATTTCGTCAGGCTGGCCAAGGCTTCGGCTGCCACAGGTTCGGAGATAATACCGCCGACGGTCTCTTCCATATCTATTTCATCGACAGGTTCCGGCTCCGGTGCAGGCTCATCCCGCATTTCTTCCGTCAGTTCAAATACGTCTTCGGGTTCCGGCTCCGGTGCAGGTTTGGGTTCTGGCGTGGGCTCAGGAGTTGGTTCCTGCTCGGGCGCAGCAGCTTGTTCCCCCTCATCATCATCAGCAATGATTTGGCGGATAGAAGCGAGGATTTCCTCAATTGACGGTTCCTGATCAGGTGATTGATCTGACATATTGAAATCGATAACTAGAATAAGTGAATGTTAAGAATACGCTATTTACAGTTTCTATCATCCATGAGGGCTTGTCAAAACCGTAAATGCTTCAATCCTCATAATAATTTATAAAACGGTCATAAACCCTTATAATTGGAAATCGTGCTTGGGCTCAAAACCCTGTAAATATGGTAAAGAAGAATCGAAAAGAACACGGTCCGAAAAGGCATCGCCAGAGCGGACGTAAAGCACCGCGCAGCCCTGCGCCCTTTCCTTCGGCCTGACAATGGCGACAAGCCGTCCGCCATCCCTGATCTGGTTTAACAGGGCCTGTGGGACATAAGAAACCGCCCCGTTAAGTAATATAGCATCGTATAGCGCATGTTTTTCCAGCCCGGAGCGCATGGATGAACGGAACGACACGATATTTGAGCATCCAAGAGAATTCCAAAGAGGTTCAGCTTTTTCCGGAAATCCGCCCAACTCTTCGAGAGTAATTACAGTGCCGGCCAGCCTCGACAGAACCGCAGCGGAATAGCCGGTAGAATCGCCGATGTCCAGTACTGCGTGTCCGGGCGTTAATTCCAATGCCTGAACCAACCGGGCATGCGTTGTTGCGTCCATAAGGAAGCGCCCGTCAGGCAGCCTGATTTCGTCATCTATATAGGCAATTCCGCGCTTTTCTTCAGGCAAGAACTGCTCGCGCGGCAACGTCTCGTAAGCGTTTAAAAGATCTGCCGAAACAACCCCTTGCGGGTGGATCTGACAGTCGACCATATTGGCTCTGGCTTGTTCGTAATTCATCATGGCAAGGATATTAAAACATAAGGGGTGGCAGGAATAGCCGCTTTTTCAAAAAATCGCTGGAATTTTTATCGCTTATCCTCTAATTCTCTTAGTTCTTAAGCGGCGCGGTGGCAGATTGGTCATGCAGAGGATTGCAAATCCTTGTAAGCCGGTTCGATTCCGGCCCGTGCCTCCATTATACAAATTTTCCCAACATTTGCATTTTTTGCAGACAACGACCAAGAAATTACTAGAATTTAAGGCAATGCCGGTCCTGATATTTCAGATAGTTTTTTGAAGTAAATCCTGTCCGGCCATCCGGCCCTGTAACCAATGCCCACTGTTGCCCCAGATGATTTGTATAGTCGGCGTGGATTGTTACCACATCCCCTGCTTTCAGCGCTGAGGGTTTGTCTTCTAGTTCCGCCAACATGCCGTGGTCTGTCGCCGGGCCGTAGCGACGGTTCAGGCCGCTGTCTTCAGCAACGGTTACGGTCGCTTGTTGCTCTGCAGGAAAACAAGCATCATACCCTGTTTCCTTCGCCTGCAGGAAGGGGACTGTCAGCAACATTATGTTGTCCAAAGCTGTGCTAAAGGCCTTTTCTGGCTGAGGTTCTGTATTCGTATGGGGTTGCACGCCACTATTAACAGCAAATACCACGGGCTGACCGTTGCTATTAAGTTTTATGGCGCCACCTGTTTCATCTACTTCGAAGTTAGGGCCGCCACTGGCACGCGGTGAAATATCGCCGACTGATGTGATGACGCTATGCCGATTGAACGACAGAATATCTACACGCTCGTGTGTAGTGAGGCCGCTTTTATCGCCGGAAAAGCCAGCCATTGTGATCCTTGACGACTGTGACGTATGTTCCTGTTGCTGTTGGGTGGCGCTGTTAAAGTCTTTTTCAATATCGCGCCAGAATTTTTCCAAGTCTACGGCTTCAAATAATGCTGGCTTTACCTGCGCCGGAGTTACTGTAGTCGTAAAAATAAGTCCTATGTCAGCACGTGAATCCACGTGCCCCTCAGATACACCTATGTTGTAGTCTTCATAGAACGGGTGGATCCATGTCCCTTCGGCCTGCATAGCGTATTCCCAGACCACATTGTTTTGCTGGTAGTCGCCGTGCATAACAATATTTGACGGATCAACATCTTTGAGACAGTGGGCAGCGGTAGCGATTATTGACCCTCTTTTCGTGGCTTGATAGCCCTCAAATTCTACGATTGTTCCGGTGCAGATATTATTGCCGTCGATCGAGAGGCTTACGACAGCGTTGTATTCGGTTTCTTCCTGTAGGACAGGGCGTCTTTCATCAACCGGTCCAATACTGCCATGATCAGCGTTGTTCAATGCTGATATTCTCCACATTTTGACATTGGTTTCGTTGTTGAAATCAGACGCCAGAAAGTGTTCAAACAGCTCGTCAGTATCGAGCATGTCATGGCTATGTGTGTCCGATGCGACCAAAGGCAGCACTATTACCACCGATGTTGCCAGCTTTTTTATTGTCTTAAATAACCCTCTATTCATTGGTTTTACATATACCACAACGTGGATATTTTACAAATAAATTATTGATATTAAGGCATGTTCCTGTAAAACGGGCTATATGAACAGAGTAGTTTTACGATGCTTTTGTACAATGTAAAGGATTTCGGTGCTGTTGGGGACGGTGTCACCGATGATACAGCTGCTATACAGGCCGCTCTGAACGCTGCGCGGGATGCTGGTGGCGGACAAGTCTATTTACCTTCCGGAACCTATATCATTACTGGTAATGACTTTGCCCATGAAGGGTCGCTGAACGTCTACAGCAATACAGAGCTGTTTGGCGACGGTATGGGACTTACCGAGATCAAGATGCAGGACGGCTGGGACACTAAAGTCACCGGCATGGTTCGCACGCCTTACGATGAAGTGACCGAGAACGTCATAATCCGTGATTTAACGCTGAATGGGAATCGAGAGAACGTCCCTGATGAAGTCGATGGTATTATGACCGGGGTTGATCCGGGCAACCCGGCCGCCGACAATAATATCCTGATCGAACGTGTTGAAATTTACGATGTTTCGCGCATTGCCTTTAACCCGCACGAGCAGACGACCAACCTGATCATCCGGGACAGTGTCGCCCACCATAATTCCTGGGACGGGTTCGTCGGCGATTTTGTTACCAATGCGCTTTACGAAAACAACGTTGCGTATGAAAACGGACGGCACGGCTTCAATATTGTGACGCATAGTTCGAACGTTGTGTTGCGTGATAACCAGGCCTACGACAACGGGGGCAACGGTATTACGATCCAGAAAGGCCAGGGAAGCCAGACGATCGAGGGGCATGAAAACCTTCTGAATACCGATATTCTTATCATTAATAATGAAAGCTACCGCAACCGCCGCGGCGTGCTCACCAAGCACAGCGAGAATGTCCAGGTCATCAATAACACCGTCTATGATAATGTCTTTGAAGGCATCTATATGGAAGGTACGCGCGGCAGTATTGTCGACGGCAATACTGTCAGCGGACAATATCAGGGGATCGAATTGCTGGAATATCTTGGCTCCATCCCCGGCCCCAAGGAAACCTTCGATAACCTGGTTATCAATAATTTTATTATAGATTCCGTTGAAGCTCTGTTTGAACGCGGCGATGTCACGACTGTCTATAACAACATTTACGCCGGAAATATTTATGATCCGGACGATCTTACTGTTCTGTTCGAAGCGGCAACATTGGAAGATGATTCCACGCCCTATACTTACAGTTTACTTGAAATAACAGTTGACGTTCCGCCCAATTACGGCGCAGTGGCCGAAGGACAGGGTTTCCCTGCCGATGAGCCGGAACCAGAGCCTGAACCAGAGCCTGAACCAGAGCCTGAACCAGAGCCAGAACCTGAGCCTGAACCTGAGCCGGAACCTGAGCCAGAACCTGAGCCAGAACCAGAGCCCGAACCAGAGCCCGAACCAGAGCCCGAACCAGAGCCCGAACCAGAGCCCGAACCAGAGCCCGAACCAGAGCCTGAACCAGAGCCTGAACCAGAGCCTGAACCAGAGCCTACAGCTCCCCTCACCCTTCGTGGGACGGATGACGCGGAAACTCTCACCGGTCAAGGGGGAAATGACACTCTGAAAGGCTATGCCGGTGATGATATCCTCATTGGCTCCGGCGGCGATGATACCCTATGGGGCAATGACGGGGACGATATCCTCATCGGTGGTGAAGGCGCAGACTGGATCAAAGGCAGTGGCGGTGCCGATACCTACAAATATTTGTCGGTAAACGATGCGGGCGATACGATTGCCGATTTCCGCCCGGACGACAACGAGCGGATTGATTTATCCGCTATCTTTGGTTTCCTGCCGTTTGCAGGTACAAATCCGGCGCAACTGTTTCAAGACGGGTATATTTGGCTGGTCCAGAACGGCCAGGATGTCGAAATTTACATCGATCCGGATGGATATGGCGGTGAATTGTTCGGTGAAACACTCCTGGCGACGCTGAACAAGGCCAATGCCGATGAGATCGGGCTGGAACATTTTGTCTTCGCTTCTGACGAGATTGTTCCAGAACCGGAGCCAGAACCGGAGCCAGAACCGGAGCCAGAACCGGAGCCAGAACCGGAGCCAGAACCGGAGCCAGAACCGGAGCCAGTGTCTACGGACCCTCTTGACCTCCGTGGGACGGATGACGCGGAAACCCTTACCGGTCAAGGCGGAAATGATGTTTTGAAAGGCTATGGCGGTGATGATGTTATTTATGGCGGCGCAGGCGATGATATTTTGTGGGGCAATGACGGCGATGACCGCCTGATCGGTGGCGCGGGCGCTGACTGGATCAAGGGCAGCGGCGGCATCGATACCTATGTCTATGAAGACCTGATTGATGCCGGGGACGTCATTGTTGATTTCCGTGAGGGCGAGAAGCTGGATATTTCAAAGCTAACCGAGATCTTTGTGGGCGCCCCGCAAACGGCTGAGGCGCTGGAAAGCGAAGGATTCGTACAATTTGTACAAAACGGTAACAGCCAGACCGATGTTTATGTCGATCCGGATGGTGATGGTGGCGCCGCCTCTTCCGTACTGCTTGTAGAATTGAAGACCAACAGCGGCGATACGGTTGATGCCGGTGATCTGATCATCTGATGAAAACGCCCGACTTACGCTTGACAAAGGCTAATGATTTTAGGCATAACAACGCCTTGAGTGTTCCTCGATAGCTCAGCGGTAGAGCAGTTGACTGTTAATCAATTGGTCGCAGGTTCGAATCCTGCTCGGGGAGCCATTCTTTTCTATTTCGATGCCACTTTCCTGTTTTCGTGAATGGTTCCTATCAGGATAGCCCCTTCGAGGTTGGCGCTGTCGAGATTCGCATCCCTTAAATCCGCTTTGGACAGATCGGCGCCACTGAGATCGGCATTGCTCAAGTTTGCTCCCACAAGTGATGCATATGTGAGATCAGCATTTTTAAAGATCACATTACTGAAATTAGCGCCGTCCATATCCACATAGGCCATGCTGGCATCCGAGAGATTAGCTTTTTGCAGGATGGAGGATCCGTCCGGCTTTTTAAAAATCAGGGCGCTGAAGTCCGCGCCGATCAGGTTTGCGCGCGTGAAAAAAGCCCCCTGACATGACGATCCGCGGAAATCCGTATTACGCATATTGCAGTCTTTAAAATCTGTATGATCAAGGTATGACGCCTGCATCATTGCGCCTTCCATGTTCAGGCCTGTAAAGCGGCATTTTTTTGCAATAACGGCTGTCAGTTTTTCAGATTTCAGGGCTTTTTCCTTACTGAGGTCGAATTCCTCCAGGATCATCTGCTCCCCTTCTGCGCCGGCTGTCTCAACCCAGAGCATGTGACTTTCAAGAAGTTTGCCCAAAGACAACCCGGCAGATGATAGAGTCTGCTTTTTATTCTGCTCGGACACAGTGTTCTCAAGATCGGAGCCATTGGCATCCACGTTGTAGAAAACGGTATCTTCGACAATTGCGCCGTTGCTTTTGCTGCCGTTCAAATTACACCCTGTAAAATCCGCGTTAGAGAGATTTGCTCCTTCCAAATTGGCGTCGCGCAAGTTGGCGTGCTTGATAATCATACCTGTCAGGTTTGCCTCAGAGAAATTGACGCCCTGAGCCATCACATTGGTCATGTTTGTGTCGCGAATGATGGAGCCCGACATCACGGTGTGACCGCGGTTTTGCCAATCCACGTTGGCGTATTCCTCGTTGCCCTGATAATTAAAAATGACACCCTGACGTAAATCGGCGTTCGTAAAATTGGCTTCCGTCAGATCCGCACTGATGATTTGCGCCCCCCTTAAATCGGACCGGGTGAAGTCAGCTTTTGATAAATTTGCATGGTGCATATCGCAGCCAAAAAATGATGTGTTGATACAGGTTGTGCCGCTTAAATTCGCACCATTCAGGCGCGAGCCGGTAAAATCCGCGTCCCGCAAGTTGGCAGACTTAAAATCCAGATTGCTCAAATCCATAAATTTCAGGACACAGCGAGCGCCACCCTTGTAGCCCTCAATAAACAGCCTGTGCTTTTTCAAGAGTTTGATTAACTCATCCTGATTTAATTTTTCCACAGAACCCCTCCTGGAAAAAACTTATAGTTGAACCATGATAGTTAATAAATTTTAACTAGCGAACCCCCAAAATCTATTTTATGACTTTTATTATAATTATTACTTAATCCCCTTGTTTTCTAATGCCTTTCGAAACCGTTGCCCTTAAAACCATTGAATATCTCTCCGTGCCGTCAGTCGTTGGACATGAATGGCATTTTTTACGTTACCTTGAAGAAGATTTTGAAAAACTCGGATTGAATGTCACCTTACATAACGGGGCTATCGAAGTTTGTGGAGACGGCAGTCATTCGTCAATCATCACGGCGCATGCCGACCGTCACGGGCTTATCAGCCTTGGTGATGGTGAATACGCCTATGCCGCCCAGTATGTGAAGGAAATCAAGTACGGGGAAAACAACCAGCCTTCCATCAAAACATTACAGCAGATCAGCAGGCGTTTTATGGACGAACTGGTTTTTGCGTACGATGCGCAAGACGGTGCCAAGCTGGCCGCTGGCTCGATTGAGAGTTGCCTGCCGTGCATGGCCAACGGGGATTCCGTATTCTGGATTCATGAAATGGACCATCAGCCCATCGATACACCAATAGCCTATGCCCGAACGGCGGTGACAGACGGGCCTTATTTAAAAGGGCAGATAGATAACGCCATTTCGCTGGCAGTTATTTATGTTTTATTTCAGAACGGCTACCAGGGTACGGCGCTGATTACGACGGAAGAAGAAATTGGATACAGCTGGAAGCATATAGCGGACTGGCTGGAACATAAGGGGCTTGAGACGCAGTCCCTACTCGCCCTTGATACAAGCCCGTTCAAGGACAGTGATCCGGTGAAGGAAGGGCAGATTATTTTCCGCACGCGCGATAAAAGCGACAACTTTAATACCGGCCTTGTCTCCCGGCTTACAGCGCGATGTCAGGAACTGGACTTTCCCTATCAGGTAAAGGACCAAAAGCTGCTCGCCGCCGGAATAGCCATAGAAGACCTTGGATCAACGGAAATGGGAAAGCTTATCCTGAATACCGAAGGGCGCTGGTCCGGAGCGACAGTCCAGATACCAACGCTTGAATATCACACCAGCTATGAGACAACCAGCCGTGTCTGTATCGAGAGTTTTTATGCCTTCCTGCAAAGCGCATTGATAACCGATCCTGTGATTTCTTAAATCCGGTTATCCCCAGCCTTTAAGTAAATAAAATCCCCCCATTGCCGTAACTTTGTATTTTATTAAGTTATTATTATTAAAAGTAAAAAGGTACAAATAAAATGTATAATTACTTGATCATTTAACTTATTAAATAAAAATATATACTGAGAAGAAGAAAAATCATTTAAAAGTATGCTTGCTAACTACCATTTATTTCTTAAATATTACATTTCACTTATATGAATATTAGATTTTTAAAAAAAATTACGTTTTTTTACATTTTTCTCTTGAATTATTTCGTATCCTGGCCTATAACAAACTTACACACCCTCTATTACCGCCGTTTGTCCGGAAATCATTTCGATGATTTCCGGACCTTTTTTTCCTGAATTGTTTTTTTACCCCTTTGTGAGACAATAAGAGTGTGATTGTTAGCGCGGGGGAACACACACAGGATGGAACTACTCTTAATCATTGCAGCAATCTGGCTGTACAACGTTTACCGCAAAGCTGACGATGCTACCAAAAAACGTTACAAAGCCAAACTAATGCAGACATATGACCGCGTTCTGAGCGAAACGCAGAAGAATTCTTCGGACAACCGTACATCAGCCTGGAAGAGTTCTGAGCGTGAACGCCCCATACAGCGTTCGCTGGAACTGGATAATGTCACGGATTACCACCGCCCCCGCCCAGACCAGCCTATTAATCCGGATGGCCCTACAATTCAGCGCACACGGCGTTTTTTCGGGCCAAATTACGAAGATTGATGAAAAATGGCGATCCCGGCAGGACTCGAACCTGCAACCCCCGGCTTAGAAGGCAGGTGCTCTATCCGGTTGAGCTACGGGACCGTGAGCCTTAAGCCCGTTCTTCTGATGGAGGAATATAGCGGAAATTATCGCCATAATTGCGCGGCTTGACCTTGCGTTCCCTCACCTTTGCTACAGAATACGTCATACCGTTTTTTTGCGCAAATGCAATGGCTGCCTGCTTTGTGTCGAAATACAGCTTCACCTGGTTCAGCGTATCGCCGGAAGATGTCCAGCCCATAAGAGGCTCCGGCCCCCTTTTGCTGGTGGTTTCATATTCCAGCACCCACTCCTTGGTTTTACCGCGGGCGGACTGCATGGCTGATTTACAGGGTTTATAAATTCGTGCTCTCATTCTTAGAAAAATATCAAAAGCTTGCAGAGCTTACCAGCGGAATATCTTGCGGGCGAAAATTCCAAATATGATACCGATAACGATAAACGGTACAAAATGCATCAGGAAGGCGTGAGAGAAGCTGTCCATTCCACATGTCAGCCTTAATCCGGCCCATCCCAGCCCGGAGAAAGACAGTACAGTCATAAAGGCCGATAATTGCGGGTGTGTGGTAGCCCCCTGGCGGGAAAAGAACGTCAGGACACCTATGGGCAGTATCAGCATGAATATACCGTCCAGCGTGCAGTGGTTCAGATGGAAGTGAAAGTGGTCATCGACCTCGAACGCCATGCGCAATACCGCCCAGAACAGAAAGACGGCAGTCAAAGTAAACGGAATTGCTACAATCCATTTTTGTCCGCGCATATCGGGTACGGACAACCAGCCAAGCGCCAGTCCGGCCGAAGCGGACACAGACAGCGCCAAAACAAATTCGAACAGGAACTGGATGTCGTGAAACATTTTGATCATCCAGTCATCGCGTATGCCTAAAAGAGCGATCACAGCCAAAACATAGGTAAAGGATACGAGAATCAACGGAAACATGCGCGCCAAAGGATGCGGCATGGGTTTCACCGGCTCCAGCTCTTCACTCAAACTGCCAATCAGTGCGTCGAGTTTGTCTGAACTCATTCTAATAAACCTCTCAGTTTCTTCATCGTTCTATGGGCCGATACCTTGACGGCCGATTCATTCATCTTCATTTCATTGGCGACTTCCTGTGTGGAGTACCCTTCAATCTTCAGCATAGTGAAAATACGCCTTTGTTGTTCCGGCAGCGTTGAAAGCGCCGCTTCTATATCCTTATATTCGCCTGCATGCTCCGGTTTGGTTACACCGGATTCATAAAAATCTGCATGTTCCAGCGGTGCGGACTTGTTGTCTTTGCTTGAATAGTATTTGCGTAAATAATCGGTACGGCGGAACGATATGATGGAATACAGCCACGGCTTGAACGGACGGTCGGGGCTATAGGTGTTCAGGGACTTGTGAACGGAAATCAGGACTTCCTGCGCAATATCGTCTGCCGCATCGGCGTTGGACAGGCTTTTCATCAGAACATTACGGATATAAGGCGTTATGGCACGTAAAAGCTGCGTGTAAGCTTTCTTATCGCCGTCTTGCGCGGCGCGGGCATATTCGCCCCAATATTCACTGTCACTGGATTCTGACACCATACGGACCCTATCTGACACCCAAATGGTCGGGGTGGAGGGATTCGAACCCCCGACATCCTGCTCCCAAAGCAGGCGCGCTACCAGACTGCGCTACACCCCGTAAAAGGTCAAGAACATGGGTTTACATGAGTTTTTTTATACCCGCAAGCCAATTACTTAAAAAATCGCTGTTTTACTAGGTCTCCGGGCTCAATTCCCAGTTCCTTTGTCCGCCCGCCCGGTATTTCAAGGACGGCCGCCACAGGGCCGCCAGACGGGATGCCCGTTAAATCATGCGGATGAGCATTTTCATGGATGTGGCGGATTGTTCCATCCTTGCGGATAAAAACCATGTCGAGGGGGATGAGCGTATTTTTCATCCAGAATGACTTCGGGCTTTCCTCCCCACCAAACCAGAACAGCATGCCATGGTCTGGCGCCAGATTTGTGCGGCCCATCAGCCCTTTTTGTATCTGCAGGGGCGATAAGGCCAGTTCGACCTCAAACTTATGCTTTTGGCCGTTCTGTGTCTGGATAACCAGCTTGTCTTTCATTAGCCCCGAGGCGGATGCGGGAGTATCGGGTTTGCAGCCAAAAAATAAAAAAGCCGCCAGCAGGATCAGGATTGTCTGTTTCATCTTACGGCAAGAGTACAAACCAAAAGTAGATCGTTGCAATAACATTAGTTGCAATCATCAACGGAAAGCCGAGCACAAGGAATTTCATAAAGGAAATACGCTGCCCTGCCCGTTCGGCGAAGCTGGCGACCATCACATTGGCGCTGGCGCCGATCAGGGAGCCGTTGCCACCCAGACACGCCCCCAGTGATAGCGCCCACCACAGGGGCATTAAGGCGTCTTCTCCGCCGAACACCTCGCTTGTTGATTCAATCATCGGGATCATTGTGGCGACGAACGGGATGTTGTCGACAATGGCCGAGATAATGGCCGACGACCATATGACGACAAGACCCGTTGTATGCAGGTCACCGCCGGTTACGGCCAGCAGTTGCTCACCCAGATATTCCAGCAGACCCGTATGCTCCACCCCGTAAACAAGGACAAAAAGCCCCAGGAAGAAGAAGATCGTTTCCCATTCTACCTGCCCGAAGGCCTTATGAACTTTCTGGGATTGTACCTCCGGTTTGAATTTGTAGATGTCGAGCAGCATGAGAAGTGCGGCCCCGCTCAGCGCAACCGTGCCCGGCATAATGCCGTGGTCGTGCCCGGCGATAAACCCAAACAGTACTAATGCCAATACGCCCATTGATTTGATCAGAAGCTCTTTATCTTCCAATGCTTCTGCCGGGCGGTAGCGCAATAGGTGCGCCCGTGCGCGGTTCGTTGTTTCAAGCTTGCGCCCCCAGACCACGTCAAAAAAGACGAGCAGGAATATCATAATGAGCAGTGAGGCCGGGCCGACATTGTAGACAAAGTCCATAAAGCTGAGGCCGACGGCGGAGCCAATCAGGATGTTCGGCGGATCACCGATCAGGGTTGCCATGCCACCGACGTTGGACGCAAAAATCTGCGAAAACAGGAACGGGTAAGCTTTTAGTTTTAACTGCTCAGTCAGCAGCAAGGTAATGGGGACAACCAGCATAACCGTTGTCACGTTGTCCAGCAGCGCGGAGAACACCGCCGTAACCAGCGCCAGCGATACCAGCAGCAGGCGCGGATTGGCGCGCACCATCTTGGCCGACAGAATGGCCACAAACTGGAAGACGCCGGATTGCTTGGTAATGCCTACAATCACCATCATGCCGATTAACAGGAAGAGCGTGTTGAAATCGATACCCTGAATGACCAGTTCGTGGTTCAGTACACCAAGAAAAACCAACGCGCCGGCACCTAATAGCGCCACAACCGCACGGTTGATCTTTTCCGTTATAATAAAGGCGTATGACGCAACCAGGACAGTTGTCGCGACGACAACAGGTTCCCATCCGAATAGCACTTCCGGTGCGTGATGCACTGCATGTTCCACTGATTTACCCTCCTAAAATTACCGCGCGGGCCTAGCCGACTTCTTGCTGAGTGTTTTCCTCTTCCATCTCACGGATGATTTTTTTGAAATCTGTGATCAGCGACTGCTCGGTAACAATGCCTAAAAGTTTGCCGTTTTCTTCATTTACAACCGGGATCGGGCTTGCGTACTTGACGATCAAGCGGACAGCTTCCCATGTTGGTGTGTTGGGGTGGACGACACAGCATTCGGTGTCCAATACTTCGTCCACGAGTTTGGGATAAAGTTTTTTCAAACGTTTGGCGACGCCGGGGGCTGCGCCAATGATAAAGTCCAGCTTTTGCAGGCCGTCTTCCATGCGCGCCGAAACCGGCAGCAGGTTGTCCAATATCTGGTCGTAACCAAAAAGGCCAAGCAGGACATTGTTGTCGTCAACGATTGGAACACTTCGGATGTGTTTTTCTTCCAGAAGCGTGATGAGTTCTTCGACTGTTTGCCCCTTCTTACCCACTACCGGGTCGGGCAAAATTGCATCTTTACACGGCATGTTCGCACCCTCTGACCTTACATACACAGTTTTTATATCTTTGAAATATAATTTCGTGCGGCACTATACGCCCTTTTCATCGCAATGCAACATTTCTATCTCATGCCTGATATGTAATAGGCGCATATTTATTCGAGTGTGCTTAAAAACTCCAGAACGGCAGGAACAGAGCCGGACAGGTGTAAGTTAGAGTGCCCTGCGCCGGGGAATATTTTGAGGGTTTTTTGTTCCGACTTTGCCGCTTCGTGCATAGCTTTTCCATGGCCCGGGGGGATCAGTGTGTCGTTCTCTCCGTGCATAATCAGCAGCGGACGATCAAAGTTCGCGATCTTGTTAATGCTCTCATAGCGGTCTTTCATCAGCAGGCCAACCGGAACGAACGGGTATTTTTCCCGCGCCACGTTGACGGTGCTGGTATATGGGGCTTCGATAATCAGGGCCTTCACGTCCGGGTCGCCCACAGCTGTTTCCACTGCCACGCCTGAGCCCAGTGATTCCCCATAGAGCACGATGTCATGGCCCGCGTCTTTTACTGCCTGCACATAGGCGCGGGCATCTGCGTACAGCCCCTGCTCTGCCGGTTTTCCCGGATTGCCTGCATATCCGCGATAGCCTGCCAGTAATACGCCGTAGCCCTGTTTCATCCATTCAACAACGGCGACGACGCGGTAGGCGTGGTGCTGGGCGTTGCCATGGAACCATATGATGACCGGTTTGTCCACATCGTCAGGCGCTTTGTACCATCCGGTAATGTTCAGCCCGTCTTCGGTTGTGACCGCGATTTCCTCCATCCCCTTCACGCCCGCATCCCTGATGTCGGGTTTGTGACGGTTCGGAAAATACATCATGTTGCGCTGGTTCATGTACAGCGCGACGACCAAAGCAATGTAGATGACAGCAATCCAGAATAGATACTTGCCGATGATTGCCATGCCTATTCCTTGAACCCGGCCCTGTACATACGGGCATAGACCCCATCTTCTGTGGCCATCAGGCTGTTATGGTCACCAGATTCAATAATATGCCCGTCATCCAGCACCAAAATCTGGTCTGCGTTCTGGACTGTGCTGAGGCGGTGGGCAATAACCAGAGTCGTGCGGCCAAGGCGGAAGCGGTTCAGGGTTTCCTGTATTGCGCGTTCTGATTCATTATCGAGGGCGGACGTGGCCTCATCCAATAGCAATATCGGCGCATCGCGCAGAATGGCGCGGGCAATGGCAATGCGCTGGCGCTGTCCGCCGGACAGTCGCAGCCCCTCTTCGCCCAGCCTTGTGTCGTATCCATTGGGCAGGCCTTCGATAAAGTCGTGGGCTTCTGCTGCCTTGGCGGCGGCCACCACTTCTTCATAACTTGCACCGGCGCGGCCATAGGCGATATTGGCATGGGCGGTATCGTCAAAAATCGTGATGTCCTGTGATACCAGCGCTATGCGCGAGCGCAGTTCGGTCAGACTCATATCCCGTAAATCTGTGCCTTCCAGCAGAATATGGCCGTTTGTGACGTCAAAGAAGCGCGGGATAAGGTTCATAATGGTCGTCTTACCACTGCCCGAAGCCCCGACCAGCGCCGTTACCTTGCCGCCGGGAATATCAAAGGTGATGCCGTTCAGCGCCTTTTGCTCATCATCATGGTACTGGAACTCGACGTTTTCGAACTGAATGGTCGGTGCTTTGACTTTCTCGGTGCGAATTTCCGGCTGATCGATAATGGTGGCTTTGGTATCCAGTATGTCGAACAGGCGTTCGGCGGCGCCCAGCCCGATTTGCAGCTTGTTGTTCAGCTTGGCAAGGCGCTTGAGCGGTTCATAGGACATGATAAAGGCGGTGATAAAGGACATCAACGCTCCGGCCGTTGTACGGTCGTTCGCAACTTCCCAGCCGCCATACAGCAAAATGCCGAACAGGATGAGGCCCGCCAGGAATTCATTCACCGGGGTCGACAAGTTGGCGATTTTCTCGGTCTTGATGACAACATCGCGCAAGGCATCAATCTTCTTATCCGCGCGCTCTATTTCATGGTTTTCCATGCCATAGGCCTTAACAAGCCGCACGCCCTGAAAAATCTGAGACAAATGGTCTGACAAATCCGCCATGCCAGTCTGGATCTTGCCGGATTGCTTTCT
>JAUHXT010000082.1 GCA_030426925.1 Alphaproteobacteria bacterium
CGGTCAGCAGCGCGTTCTTGATTTTATCGAGTTCGTTCAACAGATTCCCGGCGCGCAGTTTCATGCGCTGGCGTGCGGCGCGTTCGGTCGGGTCTTCCACACTTTGCACCGCCAGCAGCGCATCGACCTTGGCAATTGACTGCGTGCTTTTTGCCGGTGCCGTCTGCGATGTGCCCGATGCGATAAATTCATCAAAACCGCCGTCGGTTTCCGACGCCTTGTCAGATTTCTTCGCCTTGGACGTTTTCTGAATATTGGATGGACCCTGGATTTTCATTCATCTACCTCTTATACGTCATAGTATAGTGTATTTATTAAGAATTAGGTCAAGTGTCTTTAACGGAACATTTTGCCGCCTGTTTTTCCGGTGAGCATTTTCAACCTATCCCGAACTTTTAACAAAATATGAAGACTCTTATATAGCCCCTTGTTTTCGCTAAGATTCTGATTTCAAAACACTCTGGCACGCTCTTCGCATAGATAAAAGCGGATATATGACATTTTTATAGAGTGTGCTGAACCATGAACGAAATAACAGGCAAAACATTTAAGATCTTCCTCGCGGCGGTTGTTGTGCTTTTGTTTGTTGTCAGCGCACAGGCGCACGCCAAGACCACTCGCATCAAAGACATTGTGAACATCGAAAGCGTCCGGAACAACCAGTTGATCGGATACGGCCTTGTGGTCGGTTTGAACGGCACGGGCGATGCGCTGAACAATTCACCGTTCACAGAACAAAGCCTGGTCGCCATGCTGGAACGCCTTGGCGTCAGCGTGCGCGACCATAATTTGAATACCGGCAACGTGGCCGCCGTGATGGTGACAGCCAACATGCCCCCTTTCACCAACCAGGGGTCTGAAATCGACGTCAGCGTATCCGCGCTGGGTGATGCCGAAAGCCTGCAGGGCGGAACCTTGCTGGTCACACCGTTGATGGGCGCGGATGGTGAAGTGTATGCCGTTGCGCAAGGGCCTGTGACAATTTCAGGTTTTTCCATAGAGGGTGAATCAGCGACAGTCGTCCAGAACATCCCGACGTCCGGACGCATCCCGTCCGGCGCGATTGTTGAAAAAGAGATTGATTTTGACCTGGCGGAGATGAGTGAGGTTCGCCTTGGCCTTCGTAATCCAGACTTTACGACCGCGCGGCGCATCGCGCAGGCCATTAACGGCTTTACATCATCCAAAATCGCGGTGGCGGAAAATTCATCCAGTGTCGCGCTGAAACGTCCGACCAATTATAACGGCAGCATTGTCGACCTGATTACGGATATCGAGCAGCTTCCGGTTCAGCCAGACCAGATTGCGCGTGTTGTTATTGATGA
This sequence comes from Alphaproteobacteria bacterium, assembly GCA_030426925.1. Lineage (GTDB taxonomy): Bacteria > Pseudomonadota > Alphaproteobacteria > Micavibrionales > Micavibrionaceae > JAUHXT01. The sequence continues at coordinate 1,326 of JAUHXT010000082.1, forward strand.
GCGCTCAGGCGTTATTGTAATGGGCGCTGATGTGCGGATCAGCACGGTTGCGATCGCGCAGGCCAACCTGACCGTCAAAATCACAGAAACACCGCAAGTATCGCAACCTAACCCGTTCGCCGAACAGGGGCAAGCCATTGTCGTTCCCCGTTCCGATATTGAAATCAACACGGGGCCGGATGCCGACCTGGCGTTGGTTGATACAGGTGTGACGCTGCAGGATCTTGTGACCGGTCTGAACCGGCTGGGCGTTGCACCGCGTGACATTATTACCATCCTGCAGGGTATCAAGGCCGCAGGCGCCTTACAGGCAGAAGTGGAGACACTGTAAGATGGATAACCTGGCCCCCGATACATCACTGGCGTTATTACAGGCTGCACAAAGTAACACGGACACAAAAGCACGCGCAGTCAAAAGCGGAACCGTCATTAAGGACCTGGCAGAAATAGAAGCGACCGCAAAGGACTTCGAAGCCATGTTCGTCAGCGAAATGATCAAACCAATGTTCGAAGGGCTGGATACAGCCCCGCCCTTTGGCGGCGGAAAAACAGAAGATGTGTTCCGGGGCATGATGTTGCAGGAATACGGGAAAATGATCGCAGAAACCGGACAGCTCGGCATTGCGGATGTCGTAAAAGCGGAAATGATTAAATTGCAGGAGGCAGTCGATGGCAAACCAAGTAGTTAAGCAGGACACGGCATTACCGATTAAAACAGCCCTGCTGTCCCACGATCCGAAAAAAGCCATGCAGGAAATGATGGAAATCATAGACCAGTTGCGCGGAATTATGCAGGCAGAAAACGAAGCGCTTAACAATACAGACACGAAGACGTTTATCGCCATTCAGGACAGGAAGATTGAAGCCGCGCGTGTGTATCAGGATGGTGTAAACCAAATGATTACCCGCAAGGACGATATGAAGAAAGCGCCGGAGAAGATGAAATTGCAGCTGGAAGCCATGCGTGCAGATTTCCTGACGTTGGCGGAAGAGAATTTAGAAGCGCTGGAGCGCATGCGTAAAGGCATGTCACGCTTAAGCGACCGCATTATGAACCTCGCCAAGAGCGAAGCAGCGGAATCACAAAAGTTTGTTTATGGGGCTCACGGAAAATTGGAAGGCTCTGGGAAAGCCAGCATCGGAGTTAACGAGCGAGCATAAACGCAAATGAACAGTATAGCACTTTTTTTGGCGCAGCTGTCCGCAGGACAAGCGGCCCCCGATCAGAATGGTTCGGGTACAGCCGGAGAAACCGGCCTCCAAAATTTTAAATTCTGGAGCAGCGTACTTGCATCCTTAGACGGTCAGGAAACAGCAGACGCCCCTTTCAAAACTTCGCTTGCAACCGTGACGGCGGATGATGTTTTGCCCGAGGCGCTGGCGGACGCGAGCAAGGACGGGAAAGAAACTGCCGATATCCTGCTGTTCCGCAAGAATGCGGAAATCGATTTGGCAAAGCGCATCCAGATCGCCGAAAAATTTATCGACCGTCTGAGTATAAAGCAGTCAGAATTGCCCGTAACGGATGAAAGCCAGGTAACGTTCGAGCAATTGAACCGTCAGATCGATTTGTTACGCCAGCAGGTAAAAATCCTGAAAGAAGCGGAAACAAATAACAGCCCCGTCCCTGTCGCCGCCCTCATATTAAGCGGGTACAGCCCGACACAGATTACCGAGATACAAAAATCCGTTGAAGACCTGGAAGCGAAGCTGGGTCGTCCCGTGACACTGCAGGATATTATTTCGGGCGTCGGTAACGTATTGCCTGAACCTGAATACAGCCAAGAATTTGCCAGCGGCGCGGAAACAAAAACACAAGCAGCAACTGCGGAAGCAAGCGGAACCAACACGGCGGGTATTGCAACAGAGACAAAAACGGAAAGCGCTGCGGCAGCAGTAGAGGAAATTCCCGCTGGGAATGAAGATGAAGAAAAACCCGAGGGCTGCGGCATCCGGCCAGACCATGAGCATGGCAACCCGTTACCGGAATTTGCATGCCGTGTTGTCGAAGCGGTCAAAGACCATAATTCGGCGAAGAAAAACGGCGAAGAGGCCGTTCCTGTTTCGACGATCATACAGACTGTTCTGAAACCTGAAAAACAAAGCGGACTGCAGCCAGTTACAGCCGAAGGAAATGAAAATGACGCGGTTGTTCCAGAAGCTGCCACTCCTACATTAGAGGCCGCCCATGCGGATACCCAGGATGAAGATGTTTTGGCAGCGGCGTTGAATGCCAACACCCCCGGACATGGCACGGCGGCACAGGCTGAAGATGCTGCCGAGTACCAGCCAGCATCCTCCCCGAGGGACATATTGTCCGAGCGCGGGGAAAAAATTACCCGACAAAACAATAACGCAGGCACGGGCGCAGCGACAAACAACCAGAAACCGGACGTCCCTACCCCACTATCCACAGGCACTCAAAACGCTCTTGCCGTTCCGCAAGCTTTTGCGTCCTTTGACGATGTGTTGTTCTTTTCATCGGGTGAACAAACAGCCTTTAACATTCATACGGGCCTGCCGTTTTCCAGCACCACCCAGGCAGCGCACATGATTACGCATGCCCAGCAACAAGCCGGACAGCCGCATCCGGCAACGGAAATGGTGTCCGCACGCCTGCAGCAGGCCGGGCAAAACGGACAAAACCAGGTCATGACCATTCACCTTGATCCGGAGGAACTGGGACGCGTTGAAGTCGAACTTACATTCGGCAAAGACAAAACCGTGAAGGCTAAAATGCTGGTCGAAAAACCGGAAACTTATTTCATGATGCAACGGGACAGCAGCACGCTCGAACGCGCATTACAGAACAGCGGACTGGAAGTCGACGGCGGTGGCATAGAATTTGAATTAGCCGAAGACGGCTCCGCCTTCGGGCACAACAATGAAGGCAATGGCGGCGGCGAAAAATACGGCGGCGGTCCGGGTGCGGACGGCGAAACCGACATTACAATTGAATCAACCATGACATGGCACGTGGACCCGGACAGCGGGCATACGCGTTACAGCATACTGGCATAAGGAGAACGGGATATGGTTTCAGACGTAACAACAACGCAATTGATACAGGACGCCTCAGATACAGGGCGGCAACGTATTACGTTTGCGGAAGATTTTACACAGTTCCTGAACCTGTTGACGCTTCAGCTGCAAAACCAGGACCCGTTAAACCCCACGGATACCGACAAGCTGACCGACCAGATCACACAGTTCTCGCAGGTTGAACAGCAGATCAACACCAACCAGAAACTGGACGACCTGCTGTCGTTACAACTTGCCAGCCTGTCATCCGTCGGCCTTGGCTATGTCGGCCTGAACGCATCATACTTAAGTGCGGACATGGCATTCGACGGCGAAACACCGATTACCATTACCTACAACCTTGGCGAAGTTGCCGCTGACAGTACCATCAATATTTACGATGAGACAGGCGAGCTGGTTTACTCAGAACGCGGAGAAACATCGATCGGACAGAAAAAATTCGTCTGGGACGGCCGCCTTGATGCAGACGGAACAGAGTTCGCGGGAGAAGGCACCTACACTGTTTCTGTCGATAACGTGGACCCCGACGGCCAGACATCACGATCACAGACAGTTGTGACCGGTATCGTTCGCGGTATCGAGAACCAGAACGGTGTTGTCTTCCTGCTGATCGGTGAGCGCGCCGTACCAATTTCAAATGTTATCAACGCGTCCGTTCCGGATACGGTGGCGGATACCGCAGCGGACAACACAACAACAGAAGATGATAATTCAGAGCCGACAGAACCGGATGAAACTGACGGAGGCTCAGATGTTTAAACACCCACATTTCAACCTTTCAACTTTTTATACGATCTTTAACAGGAGGCAATCATGAGCTTATTTGGATCACTTTTTACAGGCGTTTCCGGCCTGAACGCCCAGTCGCAATCGACCGCGATTATTTCGAACAATATCGCGAACGTGAATACGGTCGGGTTTAAACGGTCAGAAGCAGCGTTCTTTGCGCTGGTTACCAACTCCGGACGTTCAACACGTTACTCGCCAGGTACTGTGGCGACAGAGCGCATTCAGCGTGTCGACCAGCAAGGCGGTATCACGCAAACGGCTTCTTCCACAGATGTGGCCGTTTCCGGAAACGGTTTCTTCGTCGTGAAGGAAAACACAGATGACTCCGCGCTGGATACTTTCTTCTACACACGGAACGGTCAGTTCAGTGAAGACAACCAGGGCTTTCTGCAGAACTCTGCCGGGTTCTTCCTGTATGGATGGCCTGTTGATACGGTCGGTGAAGTTGTCGGCGGTGAAACAGAACAAAACCTTGTTCCCGTATCTGTCGGATTTGCCAGTGGTCTGGCACGGCAAACAGTGAACGCGGAGATTTCGTTGAACCTCGACGCACGGGAAGTGGATGACACACTTGCAACAGCGGCAACATCGCAACCTGACTTCTCACGTGCGATTACTGTATATGACGCATTGGGTACACCCCAAACACTGCACCTGAACTACACCAAGGTGTATGGCCCGCAGGGAACAGCGGCGGGTACAGTTGGAAGTCTGACTTACACCACAAGCCTGACAGTCGGTTCGCCGTCACAGCCGGGCGTTGGCCTGACCGAAGGTGACCAGTTTAGTATTTCTATTGATGGCGCAGGGGGCGGTCCCGCTTCTTCCGTTATCTATGAAATTGACAGTGACGGTCTTGTTGACGGCCCTGTTACAGTGCCCGCTCAAACGCTGGTACAAACAGTCGGAGATATCATTGATGATATTAACGCCAACGTGGTCGGCGTTTCCGCCTATCTTGGTAACAACGGTGAAATCATCGTCCAGCGTGATGTTAACGTTGGTACAGCCGGCAGTGTTGATTTGCTGGATGAAAACGGCACTCCACTTGCCGGACTTGGCTTTGGCGCTGGTGGTGTCTTTGCTGCCGATGCTCTGGATGGGACCGGCCCATCAGGCGTAGACTATGACAACGGTACAGCCGGTGACCCCGGTGGAGCGTTCAGTTCTGAGGACTTCCCGCAATTCCAGTTACTGGATCCGACGGATTCCAACTACAACTCCCGCGGTTGGTGGCAACTGGATATCCTGGACGGAAACAACAACCGTGTGACACGCGGCCTGATTAACTTCAACGCCGACGGATCACTCAACGCGGTTCAGGACTCAGACGGAACGATCGACCTTGATATCGCACAGATTGACTGGGGCAACGGTTCCAGCCTGCAGAACATCTCGCTCGACCTGGAACAAATCGGACAAGCGGCCAGTGATTATACTGTCTTCTTTACCGATCAGGACGGTGCGGAACTGGGGCTTAGAACCGGTATTTCCATCGACAGCGAAGGTTACGTGATTGCGCAGTTCTCCAACGGTGCGACACAGCAGCTTTACCGCGTGCCGCTGGCCACGTTCTCCAATTCGAACGGGTTGCAGGAAGCCAACGGTACGGCCTACGTGGAAAATGACTTGTCCGGCCCTGCCAACCTGCGTCTTGCCGGTTCCGGCGGTGCGGGCAGCATCCAGAACTCCGCTTTGGAAAACTCGAACGTGGACCTGGCGGATGAATTCGCGCGGCTGATTATTTCGCAACGTGCCTATTCCGCAAACACACGGGTTATCAATACCGTCGACCAGATGACGGAAGACCTGTTGAGACTGCGATAGGCCTTTCGCGCTAACGAATTTGCTGGAGCGCGGTAGAATACCGCACACGATTTACTCACAGCAAAAAGCCCGCACCGGATTATTCCGGTGCGGGCTATCTTTTTCCATCTTGTGTACGCTTGCGGGCGTTGTATGATTTTTCGCATGAGCGAATCCATAGCATCGTCCCCGGCGTCTATCCATGACCTGAGCATCCCCCAGCTGCAGCAGATATACAGCCGCGCTTTCAATAGCGGGCAATTCGCCAAGGCGTTCCAGATCTGCTGTGAAACCATCAACCGTGCTCCGGATACCGATCATCACAAGCTGGCGATGAGCACGA
>JAUHXT010000007.1 GCA_030426925.1 Alphaproteobacteria bacterium
CGTGCGAATGTGGCGCGCTGAAAGGCGCCGGTGCAGGCGGCGGGCAGTTTACGGCCAATACGATGGCCTGTGTCGCCGAAGCCTTGGGACTGGCTGTTCCGGGTGCGAACGGCGTTCCGGCGGCCTATAAAGACAAAGCCCAGTGGGCGGAAGCATCTGGTGCAGCCGTGATGGAGGCGTTAAAGGCCAATATTCGCCCGCGCGACCTGATTACACAGAAATCCATGGAGAATGCCGCGGCTGTTGTGGCAGCAACCGGCGGGTCGACCAATGCCGGTCTGCACCTTCCGGCGATTGCGCATGAAGCGGGAATTGACTTCGATCTTCATGCTGTAGCGGACGTTTTTAAGAAAACACCTTATATTGCGAACCTGCGTCCGGGCGGGAAATATGTTGCGCTTCACCTGCATAAGCTGGGTGGCGTGGCGATTGTTATGAAGGAATTGCTGGATAACGGCTTTCTGCATGGCGACTGCCCGACCGTTACCGGCAAGACGCTGGCGGAGACGCTGGAAGATGTTAAGTTTCCGGAACAGGAGCAGGACGTGGTGTTCCCGGTTTCGAACCCAATCCACCCGACCGGCGGCGTTGTCGGCCTGAAAGGCAACCTGGCGCCCGGCGGTGCGATTGTGAAGATTGCGGGACTGAAAGAGCTGGTTTTCGAAGGGCCAGCCCGTATTTACGAAGGCGAGGAAGCGGCGTTCAAGGCCGTACAGGCGCGTGAATACAAGGACGGTGATGTGATTGTCGTACGCAATGAAGGACCAAAAGGCGGGCCGGGCATGCGTGAAATGCTGTCGACCACCGCGGCCCTGTACGGGCAGGGGACGGGCGGCAAGGTCGCATTGATAACCGACGGGCGTTTTTCCGGTGGAACACGAGGCTTTTGTATCGGCCATGTCAGCCCGGAAGCGGCAGACGGCGGGCCGATTGCGCTGATCAAAGATGGCGATATCATCCGTATTGACGCCGAAAACGGCACTATGGACGTGTTGCTATCCGAAGAGGATCTGGAAGCGCGCCGCAAGAAGTGGAAACCACGGGAGAATATGTACCAATCCGGGGTCCTGTGGAAATATGCACAGACGGTTGGACCAGCCGAAAAAGGCGCGGTCACGCATCCCGGCGCGAAAAACGAAAAGCACACGTTCGTCGACCTGTAGGCCACCGTTTTTACGGAACGCGGCATTTCTAATTATTTTTTAACCACGATGCTGGTATAGTGTTTGTGACGGTAACCATAACGATTCACGAACAGAGCGCCTTTGAAAAGTTTAAAACCAAGAATCCGACCTGGAATCCCGCACCTTGTTGCAGGGAGTGTCATTGCGTCATTTTTGATGCTTCATCCGGTTTCATCTATAGCGCAAAATAACGCCAACCCTATACTTTCCGGTATTTTTGAGGGTTCGCCGTTTTTGGTGCAGGCGGGTATCAACCCGGCACTTGATAACGGGCGGGTGATGGATGTCCGCTTCGCTGATCCGGACGGTATGCGTGCCTATTACAGAGAAAACGGTTACGAGCCGATCTGGGTCAAGATGCGTGGCCTTTACACACGCAAAGCCAAGGCCGCGCTGGAAGTGCTGGAAGATGCCTGGACGCACGGTCTGAACCCCACCCAGTATCATGTTGTGCAAATCCGCGACTTGCTGGAACGCGACAACAAGGATGCCCTGTTTGCTCTTGAGCTGCTGGTCAGTGACGGTGTGATCCGTTATGTCAGGGACCTTTCGGCCATGCGGGTGGATTCCTCGCTTGTCAGCGCCACGATCCGCCGCAAGCAGACACAGCCTGTTTCCGAAGACGTTCTGGCCTATGTTGCCGAGACTTCAAGCCCGGACCGTGCTTTATCGGCGTTTGAGCCCAAAGGGAACCTGTATTCCGTATTGCAGACCGAGCTTGTGGAGCTTGTTAAAAGCGAAGCCGAACCATATGAACCGCTTTTGCCCATCCGTTTGTCCGGGGTTTTACGCCCGGGAGACAGTCATGCGGCGGTCGGGAAAGTCCGTGAACGGCTAGGTGTTTCAAAGCCGCAGGGGGAAAGTCCCAATTATTATGATGACCAGTTGGCGCAGAAGGTCATTGATTTTCAGCGCCGCAACGGGCTTGCCGACGATGGCGTTATCGGACCGCGCACGCTGGATGTTTTGAATATCTCCCGCAAGGACAAGATCGAACGCGTTATTGCAAACCTTGAGCGTTTGCGCTGGGTCGCACGTGAGAAGCCGGAGCGTTATATCCTGGTCAACATCCCGTCGGCGACGTTGTGGGCGATCGACAACGGTCGTTCCGCACTGGAAATGCCGGTTATCCTGGGCCGCACAAAACGCCAGACAGAGATTTTTATTACCGAGATTGAAGGTATCCGCTTTAACCCGAACTGGACGGTTCCGCCGACCATCAAAAAAGAGGACTTCCTGCCGAACCTTGTCGATGATCCGTACTATGCAACCAACCGCGGAATTGAGTTTGTGCAAGGGTATGGAGCCAACACACAGACTATTGATCCCGGGACGATAGACTGGGCGACAATCGGCTGGGACGAGTTCAAGCAAATCCGCATGGTACAGAATCCGGGGCGTAGCAACCCGCTGGGGCAAATGCGGGTCTTGATGCCGAATTCGTACAATATCTATCTTCACGACACCAATAAACGCGAGTATTTTCAAAAAGATGACCGCTATATCAGTTCCGGGTGCATTCGGGTGTCAAAACCGATGCAATTGGCCAATTTTATTATGGACGGCAAACCGGAATGGAGTGAAAGCAAGCTGCAAAATATTCTCGACAGCCAGAGACTTACGGAAGTTTTTGTGGACAACAAGTTACCTGTTTTCATCCTGTATCAAACTGTCTGGCTCGGCGATGACCGGAAAATTGTCTACGGCCCCGACGTTTACGGCAAGGACCGGCAGCTTATCAGTCACATGAAAAACAAAGGATTGTTCTATATTCCGGCTTTTTCAGAAAAAAATGATGAAATTGTTTATAATAATTCAAAAGAAGGGGTTGCCCGCGTTACGGCAAACCCCTAAGATAGTCTCTAGTCAGGGTTTCACTGACTATTAACCTTTAAATGATAAATATAGAAATAGGATTTCCATGTCCTGTTCTGTGTTTGCTCTAAAAAAGTATCATTCACTAAAGGCAGTATACGATGAATAATACAGGTGCCAGCCGCCGAGATGTGCTGAAATACGGTTTATATGCCGCCTGCGGATCAATTCTTATGCCGTCATTGACGGGAACTGCCGAGGCAGCGGCCTTTAAAGGGGCCAACATCAAGGACGGCGCGCGTCGCGTAGCTTTCCGCAACACTCACACAGGGGAGAGCTTTTCCGGCGTTTACCGCGTAGGGAATAAATATCTTCCGGATGCTTTTGACCAGATCAATCATGTTTTGCGCGATTTCCGCACCGGTGACGTTTTCCCGATTGATCCGCGTCTCATTGATATCATTTACACCGTTCACGGACTGACGGGCGTAGATCGTCCTTACGATGTAATTTCCGGTTACCGCTCACCAAAGACCAACGCCATGCTCCGAAAGGCAAGCACAGGCGTAGCGAAAAAATCACTGCATATGTCAGGCCAGGCGATCGATGTCCGTATCCCTGGCTTTTCTACTGCCGGTTTACGCGACGTTGCCAAAGGCCTGAAGGCAGGCGGTGTTGGTTATTATTCCAAGAGCGATTTTGTGCATATGGATACCGGATCCGTCCGTTCCTGGTAAAGACTTCTCAATTTCTTTTTCTAGTGCGTTACTGCGCTCCTCGCGTAGGGGTTTCTACGCGTCGTCGCTTGTGCCCGCCAGAAAAAGAAATTCTTTGATTTGATAGCCGCCTGTTCCTGATGAAACGCTGTTTGTCTTGATCCGGCAAATAAATTGGTTTGACTAGGCTCGGTGTATCCGCGTAAGTGTTTTTCCCATGATTATTATTGGATTTGGAGCCAATCTGGATGGGGCGCACGGCGCGCCGGAAGAGACTTTCCAGCATGCGCTGGAGGCCATCATGAAGCGCGGCATACGGATTGTGGGGACCTCTTCCGTATGGAAGACCTCGCCGGTGGATACGGACGAGGCGCAGGACTGGTATACCAATGCAGTGATAGCGGTGGAGACCGAGGCAGCCGCTGAAGAGCTTTTGGCAATTTTGCTGGATATTGAAACGGAATTCGGCCGTATACGCACCACCCGCAATGCAGCGCGTTCCATAGACCTGGACCTTATTTGCTACCATGATGAGATCATTAATGTCGACGATACGCTGATCGTTCCGCATCCGCGCATGCACGAAAGGGGGTTTGTGTTGTTGCCCTTGAAGGAAATTGCGCCGGACTGGACGCATCCGGTAGGAGAATGGACGATTGATGAACTTATAGAGCGGTTGCCCGCAGACCAGCTGGCAGAAAAACCGGAGGAGCAGCGCGCATGATTCCGGACACAAGCAAAGGGCCGGTTTTGATGGGAATCGTCAATGTTACGCCCGACAGTTTTTCTGATGGCGGGCGTTACCTGGATGCTCAAGCGGCGATAGACCACGGTTTACGGCTTATCGAAGAAGGAGCGCAGATCCTGGATATTGGCGGGGAATCCACGCGGCCCGGTGCGCGGCCAGTCAGCGAGCAGGAGGAACAGGACCGGATTTTGCCGGTGATTGAGGGCCTGAAAGGGGCCGGGGGTCTGATTTCCGCGGACACCCGCAATGCCGGAACGATGCGGGCGGCCATTCAGGCCGGTGTAGGCATGATTAATGATGTGACGGCGTTACAGGGCGATGGAGCGGTTGAGACGGTGGCTGATTCCGATGCGCTTGTTTGTCTTATGCACATGCAAGGAAGCCCGCAAACAATGCAAAAAGCCCCGGAATATGGTGATGTTGTGCAGGATGTCTTCGATTTTTTGTCCACAAGAATCCGGTGTTGTGTCGAAGCGGGCATAGCGCAAGAACGGATCATTGCTGACCCTGGAATAGGTTTTGGCAAGACGTTATGTCACAACGTGGATATCCTAAAAAACCTATCTAAATTCGAAGAGCTTGGCGTTCCCGTTTTATTGGGTACATCAAGAAAAAGCTTCATTGAGAAGATCCAGCCCGGTGCAAAAGCGGACCAGCGGCTTCCCGGTTCCCTTGCTTCGCTTTTATGGGGATATGGGCAGGGCATACGCTTGTTCCGCGTCCATGATGTCGCCGAATCGGTTCAGGCGCTTAATGTTTATGCCGCGATTGCGGATTGATCAGATAACGGACAGGTTTTTTGACAATTTTCGCAAGGTTGCAACAATACTGTACCCCGCCAGCATGGAACTTTTCGGGTTAGAGGGGTCGGGCAGGTTGTCCACGCGTGTTGTTATTGTGCTTGAGCCGCCTGTTACCTCTATTTCATGGCTGTTACCTTTCGCATCCGGATCGGCCCACACTTCGACCTGTGTATTGTTTGGACCCGCCCCGGCGTAACTTAAGGTCGCGGCAACGTTTACATTGGCGGGAAACGCTTTTGCAGCGTCATAGGCATTGCCGGAAAATACGCATGTTTTTTCGGTGATACCGTCCAGGTTAATATTATTCTCAACAACGTAAGGCGCTCCTGCCAATCCTTTTGGCGGTTTTGTTGTCATTATTTTTGCGCTTTCGATTCCGCTTTCCTTCAGCGCGGAAACAGCATCAAGACCCGAAATTGCACCACTGGGAACGATCACACGGCCCATTTTCGATGCAGAAATCCATTCCTCAATTTCCGGATATAAAAGCAGGGCGGAACTACTGATAAGAATAAGAGTTTTGCCTTTATCCAGAACCGCCTTCGCCAGTGCCGGAACTTCGCGCGGGGGCAGGCATTCAACGATGATATCCACAGCGTCGATCAGGTCGTTTGTGGATAATAACGGGATATCAAGGGCAGGTTTTTGTACATCGGATACGCCGACAAGTTCGTATCCGTCTATTCCGTTCATCAGCGCTTTGACCACGATAGAACCCAAAGCACCAACACCAACCACACCGACTGTCTGTTTCATCTTCTCTTATCCTTCTAAAGCCGCCATATTATATGTCATGGAAAGCTTGCGGTATCAAGGTCTGGTTTTAAGCGCGCGGCCTCACGGTGAGGGCGGGGCGGTTGTTGCGTTGCTGACGGAGACCAACGGCCGGCATGCGGGGTATCTGCACGGAGCGCATAGTTCGAAGAAACGGGCATTGATCGAACCCGGTACGCTCGTCAGTGTTGAATGGAGTGCGCGCACGTCCGATAATCTTGGCACATATAAGCTGGAGGAAGAGCGCGGCCTGTCGCCGATGATCCTGAATGATCCGCTCAAACTCGGTGCATTGCTCTCCGCCTGCTCCTTATGTGATGCGGCGCTGCCTGAGCGGGAAGGGCACGCGGGGCTGTTTTTCGGGTTGCAGGCGCTGATCGACACATTATCGAGCGAGGTTTGGGGGGCGGCTTATGTGATGTGGGAGATTGCGTTTTTGAAAGAGCTGGGCTTCGGGCTGGAGCTTAACAAATGCGCGGGCGGCGGCGATGCCAATATGCTGGCCTATGTTTCACCCAAGTCAGGGCGGGCGGTGAGTTATGCCGAGGGAGAGCCATATAAAGACAAGCTTTTAAACCTGCCGTCTTTCCTGAAACCCAATGGCGGACCAGCGGACGAGGAGGCCGTGGCCGATGGACTGAAAATGACGGGGCATTTTTTAGGGCACTGGGTGTTTGCCCATCACACGAAAGGTGTGCCCGAAGCGCGCTTGCGTTTTGAAGCGCGCTATGCCAAGACTGTAGCGGGTTTCGAAGAATCGGAATAATCAGGAAACACGTATGGCGCAGGATAATGTTTTAGAACAACAAATTGTGAACCAGCCGATCGGGGAGTTATTGTCCGACCGGTATTTGTCGTATGCGTTGTCGACGATTATGTCGCGATCGCTGCCCGATGTGCGGGACGGCATGAAGCCGGTGCACCGCCGGTTGCTGTATGCGATGTACCAGTTGCAGCTGACGCCGGACAAGTTGCCGAAGAAATGTGCGCGTGTCGTTGGTGACGTCATCGGTAAATATCACCCGCATGGCGACCAGTCTGTTTATGACGCACTTGTGCGTCTGGCGCAGGATTTCAGCGTGCGGTATCCGCTGATCGACGGGCAGGGAAATTTCGGGAATATCGACGGTGATAACGCGGCGGCGATGCGGTATACGGAATCGCGCCTGACATCGGTCGCGCAGCTGATGCTGGACGGTATCAATGAGAACGCGGTTGATTTCCGCCCGACCTATGACGGGTCGGAAGAAGAGCCGATTGTTCTGCCGGCCGGTTTCCCGAACCTTCTGGCTAATGGTGCATCCGGTATTGCCGTAGGGATGGCGACCAACATACCGCCGTTTAACGTCGCTGAGCTATGCGATGCGATGCTGGCCATGCTGGAAGACGATATCACGGACAAACAGTTGGTGAAGCTTGTTCCCGGTCCGGATTTCCCGACAGGCGGCGAACTGGTTGAACCCAAAGAAAACATCATGGCGGCGTACCGTGAGGGCAGGGGCGCGTTCCGCCTGCGCGCGCGTTGGGAAAAAGAAGAGCTGAAGGGCGGAACATATCAGGTGATTATCACGGAAATTCCGTACCAGGTGCAGAAATCCAAGCTGATTGAAAAGATTGCCGAACTGATCAACGCCCGTAAGCTGCCGATGCTGGATGATATCCGTGACGAGTCGGCAGAAGATATCCGCGTGGTTCTTGTGCCGCGCAGCAGAAATGTTGAGCCTGAACTGCTTATGGAGGCGCTTTTCCGATCCACTGACCTTGAAACACGGTTCAATATGAATATGAATGTGCTGGATGGCGGGGTGACGCCGAAGGTTATGGGGCTGAAGGAAGTCCTGCAATGCTGGCTCAACCACCAGCAGGAAGTGCTGCTCCGGCGCTCGAACCACAGGCTGGAAAAGGTTTTGCACCGTCTGGAAGTGCTGGAAGGTTTCCTGACCGTTTTCCTGAATATCGACAAGGTTATCAAGATTATCCGTACCAAGGACGACCCGAAGGCGGAACTGATAAAGGCGTTCACGTTAAGTGACGTGCAGGCCGAAGCAATTTTGAACATGCGTTTGCGCGCGTTGAACAAGCTGCAGGAAATTGAGCTGAAGAGCGAGCATGACGCCTTGTCCAAGGAGCGTGACGAGCTGGAAAAGCTGATTAAAAGCGAAGCGCGGCAATGGACGAAGATCAAGAAACAGGTGGGCGAGCTTGGCAAGATGTTCGGGCAGGCAACGCCGCTTGGGGCACGCCGGACGAAGATCGGAAATGCGCCTGCGCTTGTCGATATCGATACCATTGAAGAAGCCATGATCGAAAAAGAGCCGATTACGGTCGTGATTTCGAAAAAGGGATGGATCCGCGGTATGAAGGGTCATGGGCTGGACGCCAAGGGCTTTAAATACAAGGACGGTGACCGTGAAGGGTTTATTGTTGAGGGGCAGACCACGGACAAGTTCCTGGTGTTTGCGTCCAACGGGCGTTTTTACACCTTATCCGGCGATAAATTGCCGCCAGGGCGGGGCTATGGCGAGCCATTGCGCCTGATGGTGGACCTGCCGAATGACGCGGATATTGTTGATTTAGGCGTGTATGACCCGAATATGCGCCTTCTTGTTGCATCTGACGACGGACGTGGATTTGTTGTGCCGATGAGTGATGTGCTGGCGCAGACCAAAGGCGGTAAGCAGATATTGAACGTCAAAGGCAAGGTCGAGGCCAAGCTGTGTTACCCCATAGCAGAGGGCGATGACCATGTGGCCGTGATCGGACAGAACCGCAAAATGCTGGTATTCGAGCTGGCCGAAGTGCCGGAGATGAGCAAGGGCAAGGGCGTAATCCTGCAAAAATACAAGGATGGCGGGCTGTCCGACATTAAAACGTTCAAATGGGAAAACGGTCTTTCTTACAAATACGGTGCGGGTGAGACCGTGGTTGAAGACCTGAACCCGTGGGTTGGCAACCGCGCGCAGGCCGGGCGTTTGCCGCCGAACGGCTTCCCGAAAAAGAACACGTTTTCCTAAATATGTCGGCGCTTTGTTGGAAGGGCGTTAACCTGATTTGAAAAGTATCTACCTGAGCGCGGCGTTGTCGGTGCGGATTTCAATGCATCAATCACGTTTTGCATGGCCGGATATGCGGCGATATCGTCGCGGATAGAGATGGACACAAGACGCGGCCACTGCGCATCTTTGTCAAAACCTCCGGCTTTATCAAAGGCCTGCTTCAGAGCAGAACGGCCCTTAAAATCTCTTGTTTTGCGTATTTGATCAAGGGAATGGCCAATCCTTTTAGCGTGCTTTTCTTTAAGACGCTTAAGGCCCAGGATATCGCTTCGCATATCTTCCGGTATAAACGGAGAACGTATAGTAGCAAGAATGCCTAAATTGTTCATGTTCTCAGGGAAATCATTCTGTATCAATAATAGACCAAGATTTATTGATCGGGAGGTTGCATCACCAAAAGAGCGGTTTTCATACGAGATGACTTTCAGCCATGTATCGCCATCACTGAAATCTGTTTGTGTGGCAAATTCGCCTGATCTTGAAGTCTCAAATCCGGAGATAAACGAGGCTTTTGGCAGGATTGTGTTCGCCAGATAATCTATCAAGGCGGACTTTCCTGATTGTTCTGTCCCGTTGACCAGAACTTCCAGAACTTCATTTGGTCTGTTCAATAAGGCCGGGTCGATGCCATGAGCCAGCAATCGGCCGATATTCTTGATATCGTTCATTGAGAAGGCGAGCAGGTCTACGGTTATCCCATTTTTCATACGAGGGATATATCCTATATTATGAAAACTGTAAAGCTTTTTAGGGGAATTCGACTTCGCCGGGGGTTGGCTCGTAGAGCGGTTTTGAAGGCTCTTCCGGCGCTTCTTCGTAGGTCAACGGATGTTCGCGTTGCTCTTCACTTACCGGTTTGGTGTCATCGACGATGCCGTATTGGCGGTATAGATCATCGTAAAGTTCGGGGTTTGTTATTTCTTCCTTCAGCAGGACGATGCTGATGCGGCGGTTCTTTGCGTCTGCCGGATCTTCGGGAACCAGATGTTCGCGGTCGGCTTTCCCTACCACATTGTTCAGACGTTCGACCGGAATGCCGGATTCCAGCAGAACACGGCGGGAGGAGTTAGCGCGGTCTGCGGACAATTCCCAGTTGGTGTAGGATGCTCCTTCACCATAGGGCACGCCATCCGTGTGGCCGCGAATGGAGATTTCGTTGGGCATGCTCACCACAATAGAAGCAATCTGTTGCATCAGGTTCTTTGTTTTTTCGTACATTTGGGCGCTGCCGCGGGCGAACATGGATTCATCGTCCTGATCGATTACCTGAATACGCAATCCTTCCGGGGTATTGTCGATCATAATGTTGTCTGCCAGTTTTTGCAGTTCCGGATTGGCTTCGATCGCTTTTTCCAGTTGTTTCTTTGCCTCATCGAATTCTTTTTGTTCGGCTTCGCGCATTTGTTGCTTGATGGCCTCCACGACCTGTTCCTGGCCTTTTTCCCCCTTTACATCGGACTGGCCGGGATCACGGCCGGGGCGCAATGTAGGGTTGGTGATGTTTTGTGTGTTCATCGGTACTACCGGCGCCGTATCAGCTGTCATTGCACCTTCGGGGCTTGCCGTCAGGCCGCCAAGCAAACCGCCGGCTCCACTTTTTCCATCGGAAATTTTGGGGTTGGGGTCGAAGTAGTCGGCGATTCCCTGTTTTTGTTCGGATGTGGTAACGTTCAAGAGCCAGAGGAGCAGGAAGAAGGCCATCATCGCCGTCACGAAATCGGCATACGCAACTTTCCATGCGCCGCCGTGGTGGCCGCCGCCTTTTTTGATCTTTTTGACAATTATCGGCTGGAGTTCATCGTCCTTGTCAGACACTGGCCGCTTCCTTTTGCTTTTTCACTGCGTTACTTCGCTCCTAAAGTAGGGTTTTCTACTTGTTGTCGCTTGTGCCTGGCGAAAAAGCAAAATCAAGCGACCATACTATCTCCTTAACCCGGAGCCGGAAGTTCGTTCAATTTTTCTTCCAGTTCGAGGAAGGTCGGCTGTACATCATGCGGCAGGAACTTACGCGAGAATTCCACGGCAACCTGTGGTGCAGCGCCATTCAAAAAGGCGATCAGCCCGACTTTCATGGCTTTGTAATACATGACTTCGGTTTCGGCCTTTGCCGTCATTGCACCGGCGATAGGGGCAACCATACCGTAAGACAGCCACACGCCAAGGAACGTACCCACGAGCGCTCCCCCAATCATTTTACCCAGAACTTCCGGCGGCTCACTGATCGAGGCCATGGTTTTAATAACCCCCAGCACCGCCGCAACGATACCAAGGGCAGGAATACCGTCTGCCATTGTCTGCACCGCGTGGCCGGGGTGGCCTTCGTGATGTTCGATGGTTTCAATTTCCTCATCCATCAGGGCTTCCATGTGGTGCGGGTTGTCATTCCCCAGTGAAATAATACGCAAATAATCACACAGGAAAACAAGCGCATGATGGTTATGTTTGAAGGACGGGAATTGTTCAAAGAGGGTGCTTTCCTCCGGGTTTTCAATATGTTGTTCGAGCGCCAGCCAGCCCTTTGTCCGCGCGAGTTTGAAGACGGTGAACAACATGGACAGCAATTCCATGTAATCGTCTTTCGAATAGGCGGACGGTTTTGCAAGCGCGCTGAAATATTTCAGAGTGCCTTTGATCGTATCGGTGGAGTTTGCGACCATAAAGGCAGACACGGCGCAGCCAAAAATAATCACAAATTCCCCCGGCATTGCGGTCAGGATAATAGTGAACAGCTTCATGAAAGAGTTGAAATCGAAGTGCATGGCGATCAAAAGACCGCCGAATGTACAAACGAAAACTAATGCTAATCCTGCAAATTTCATGGAACGCGCCTGAGAAAGAGATCCTGTCTTAATATTAATGCGTCAAGAGAACACGGTGCGAATTGAATCGCTATTACTTTTCAGTAGTCTAGCCGTTCAGAAAAAAAGCGGCAAGGAGAGAAAGATTATAATTCCAAATGATCGGCAAGTTTATCGAGTGCAACCGCAGCATCAAGGGCGCAATATGTCAGAATGAGGTCAGCCCCGGCGCGTTTAAAAGCCATGAGGTTTTCCAGCATGACATCATCATAATTTAACGCCCCGGCTTGTGCCGCATATTTCATCATCGCGTATTCACCGCTGACCTGATACGCGGCGAGCGGCAGGTTTGTTTCATCACGCAGGCGGGCAAGGATATCAAGATATGCCAGGCCCGGTTTGACCATCAGGATGTCGGCGCCTTCGATTTCATCCATTTCCGCTTCGCGTACCGCTTCGCGCAGGTTTGCGGGGTCCATCTGGTAGGTTTTGCGGTCGCCGTTGCCCATGCTGGCCCCTTTGCCAAGGGCGCACCCGGCTGCATCGCGGAAGGGGCCGTAAAAGGCGGAAGCGAATTTTGCTGCATAGGCCATGATCGGGATATGGGAAAAGCCGTTTTCGTCGAGTGCGGCGCGAATGGCGGCAACTTGTCCGTCCATCATGCCGGAGGGGGCGATCATGTCTGCACCTGCTTCTGCGGCTATCACGGACTGGATGGCAATATTTTCAATGGTTCGGTCGTTATCGACATCGTGGTTATGGTCCAGCACGCCGCAGTGACCATGGTCGGTGTATTCACAAAAACACACATCGGCAATGACCAGTGTGTCAGGAGACGCGTTTTTGGCTTCGGCAATCATACGGGCGAGCAGTCCGCCGGAATGCATGCTGTCTGACCCACTATGGTCTTTGTTATGAGAAATTCCGAAGAGGATGACGGCCTTCACCTTATGCTTCGCCACGTCCTTTACCGCCAGCGGCAGGGTGGCTTCGGTCTCCCGGAAAATGCCGGGCATGGAGCCGATGGGGGAGCGCTCAGCTGCCTGTTCCTCAACAAAGATGGGGTAAATGAAGTCATCCACCGTGACCCTGTTTTCGCGCATCAGGGCACGCAGATTTTCGGTGCGGCGCAGGCGGCGCAGACGCGTATCGGGTTTCGGGACATCGGGACGGAATGCGTTCAGGCCCGATTTCAGTATTTCCAGCTGGCTTTTCGGTTTCATGGTTTTGGAGTTTTAAGCCATCAGGCGCAGCTTGTCGAGAGCCATAAAGTAAGCCCTTTACAATTATGAATGAAACGTCCAATCTGGAAATTATTTTGAATCACCAGGAGCTAGAGTTTCGTGACCACACCGTATTTTGATGCCATTCAGCTGATTGAACGCCTGCACAGGTATTTCCTCGATGTCGTTAAGGTTGAACTGGACCGAAAGGGTATTCAGGACATTAACAACGTTCAGAGCATGATCCTTTATAATATTGGACATGATGAAATGACGGTGGGTGAACTGACCTTGCGTGGCTATTACCTTGGCTCCAACGTATCCTATAACGTCAAGAAGATGGCGGAAAACGGATATATCGAGCAGGAGCGTTCAGTCCATGATAAGCGCTCTATTCGTGTGAAACTGTCCGATAAGGGCAAAGATCTCTATAAAATGCTGTCCGATATGTTTACGCGGCACGAAGCGTCTATCCAGGGAACAGAGCTAACCGATGAGCGTATTACCGAATGTATCAAAACCATGAATATGTTCGAGCGTTTCTGGTCATCCCAAAGCCAGTTTACGGGCCTTGCGTCCATTGAAGACGACAGCGGTTCAAACCTTTAAATCTAAATCCATATGCGTGAGTTGCTAGACGGCCGGGAAGTGATTATCGAATTCCGCCCGGTCGGGAATGTTATGCGCGTGGCGGCCATGGATGCCCGTACCCTCACCGAAGTGAGTATCCAGGGGCCGGTCGGGACGCCCGAAGAAATCCTGAAACGTAATGCCATTAAGCGTCTTGAATATGTATTACGCAAAAAAGGATTGATCTGATTGCTGCCTTTCTCTTTTTCAATGCGTTGCCGCGCTTCTAAAATAGGTCACTATTCGTTGTCGCTTGCGCCTGTTGAAAAAGAGAAATCCATGCAATCATGGGGTATTTCGGTAAAAAATATTTGATAGTTTGGCGGAATCTGCCCTATATAAGGGCATGACGATCAAAGTAGCGATTGCAGGCGACCATGGCGGGTTTGCGCTGAAGACCCAGATCCAGAACGATTACAAAGGCAGTGATGTCGAGTGGATTGACCTCGGCACCAATTCCGAGGAGTCTGTCGACTATCCTGATTACGGCTATAAGCTGGCCGATTTCGTGGCATCCGGGCAGGCCGATTTCGGTGTGGCGATTTGCGGGTCCGGTATCGGTATTTCTATGGCGCTGAACCGTCATCCGGAGATCAGGGCGGCCGTGTGCGCCAACACGACGATGGCGCGGCTGACGCGCATTGATAATAACGCGAATGTTTTGTGCCTTGGTGCGCGGACAACGGGAAGCCTTGTCGCGCTGGATTGTGTGCATACATTCCTGACAACAGATTTTGAAGCGGGGGGCCGACACGAGCGCCGCGTGGGTAAACTCAACAAGGCGATAGAAAGGGCATAAATAATGAGCAATGCAGCAGAGGCGATGATGATTGATACAGGTTTTTATGACGCGGACGTGAAGGATTTTGACCCGGAACTGGCTGCCATTCTGGAACGCGAGCTGGAGCGCCAGCAAAACCAGATCGAGCTGATTGCGTCTGAAAACATTACGTCACGCGCAGTGATGCAGGCGCAGGGGTCTGTGTTGACCAACAAATATGCGGAAGGATACCCCGGCAAGCGGTATTATCAGGGATGCAAGTTTATCGACGAATCCGAAAGCCTGGCGATTGAGCGCCTGAAAAAACTGTTTGGTGTGAAATATGCCAACGTGCAGCCGCATTGCGGCGCAAGTGCGAACCAGGCAGTGTTTTTTGCATGCTTGGAGCCGGGCGATACTTTTATGGGTATGGCCCTTGATTCCGGCGGACATCTGACGCATGGCGCGAAACCTAACCAGTCCGGCAAATGGTTCAACGCGGTGCAATTCGGTGTCAAGGAGGAAGACGGTCTTATTGATTATGACGAGGTTGAGAAGCTGGCGCTGGAACATAAGCCGAAACTGATTCTGGCCGGATTTACCTGTTATCCGCGCATCATCGACTGGAAACGTTTCCGTGAGATCGCCGACAAGGTTGGAGCGGTGCTAATGACCGATATCGCGCATTATGCCGGAATTATTGCGGGCGGTGCTTATCCGTCCCCCGTCGGGTATGCGGACGTGATTACAACGACGACGCATAAATCCCTTCGTGGCCCGCGCGGCGGGGTCATCATGACCAACGATGAAGAGATGGCGAAGAAGATAGATAAAGCAGTGTTCCCCGGCCTTCAGGGCGGTCCGCTGGAGCATGTGATTGCAGGCAAGGCGGTGGCCTTTGGCGATGCGCTGAAGCCTGAATTCAAGTCATACGCGAAGGCCGTTGTTGAAAACGCGAAAGTCTTTGCCGAAGCGTTGAAAGAAGGCGGTGTTGACCTGGTATCCGGCGGCACAGACAGCCATGTGATCTTTGTTGACCTGCGCCCGAAAAGTTTGACGGGTAAGGTTGCCGACTTATCGCTCGAAAATGCGGGACTTACCTGTAACAAGAATTCGGTTCCGTTTGACCCGGAAGGACCGTTCACGACATCCGGCCTGCGGTTCGGGACACCGGCGGGTACAACGCGCGGGTTTGGACCGGCGGAATGGCGCGAAATCGCGTCACTGATTATCGAAGTTCTTGACGGGCTGGTTGCTAACGGACCGGAAGGAAACGCCGCCGTAGAGAAAGCCGTGAAAGAAAAGGTGAAGGCGCTGTGTTCGCGCTTCCCGATTTATGACCGTGCGTATGGATAGGACATAAAATGCGTTGCCCGTTTTGTGGAAATGAAGACAGCCAGGTGAAGGACTCGCGTCCAACCGATGATTATTCGGCCATCCGCCGCAGGCGTGCTTGTCCGGGATGCGGCGGGCGGTTCACGACGTTTGAACGCATACAGCTGCGCGATATTACGGTGTTGAAATCAGGCGCGAAGCGCGAGCCGTTCGAGCGTGAAAAAATCGCGCGGTCGATGCAGATCGCCCTTAGCAAGCGTCCGGTCGACAGCGACCAGATCGACAAGGCAGTCAGCGGTATCGTGCGCCAGTTGGAAAGCCTGGGCGACCAGGAAATACCGGCGAGCAAAATCGGGTCACTGGTCATGAATGCGCTGATCGAACTGGATATCGTCGGGTATATCCGTTACGCCTCTGTTTACAAAGACTTCCGCAAGCCGGAAGATTTCAACGCGTTTGTCGAAGAACTGAAATCGCTTCACCCCGGTAAGCAGCCCAAGATCGCAGCGGAATAGCTGGACTTTTCCCATAGAAGACCGTATGTCCGTTATCCATGACCCTATGGATGCCGGACGATATCTATTTTATGCGTAACGCGCTGTATCTGGCGCGCACAGGCCTTGCGCGCACAGGCCCGAACCCGTCTGTGGGGTGTGTCATCGTCAAAGGTGGGCGCGTTATCGCGCGGGCAAGGACAGCGGATGGCGGACGTCCGCATGCGGAGACGCAGGCGCTGGCCATAGCCGGAGAGCGCGCAGAAGGTTCCACTATTTATGTGACGTTAGAGCCGTGCAGCCATCACGGACAAACGCCACCCTGTGTGAAGGCCGTGATTGCGGCAAAACCGGCACGCGTGGTGATTGGCATGAGCGATCCTGATACGCGTGTCAGCGGCCGGGGTATACAGGCGTTGCGGGACGCTGGTATTGAAGTCGTTTGCGGCGTTCTGGAGGACGAAGTACGCGAGGTTCTGGCCGGATATATCATGTACCGGACCGAAAACCGGCCGTTTGTGACGTTGAAAATTGCGTCAACCATGGACGGAAAGATCGCAACGGCGAGCGGTGAATCGCAGTGGATTACGGGTGAACTTGCGCGCCGGTACGGTCACCTGGAACGTAGCCGGCACGATATGATTGCCGTTGGCATTGGAACGGTTCTCGGGGACAATCCGAGGCTCAGCGCACGCATCGAAGGAGTTCAAAACGACCCTGTTCGGCTTGTATTTGATGCGGAATTGCTAATTCCGCAGGATTCTGAACTTGTTTTGAGTGCGGATCAGACACCAACATGGGTTGTCTGCGGTGACGATGTTGATAGCGAAAAGGCGGAATGGCTATTATCCACATCTGTTGATATCCTGAAATACCCCTTGAATGACAAAGGTATCGTAGCGTTATCCACATTGCTTCCGGAGCTGGTGCAGCGTGGCATACAGACAATGATGGTGGAGGGTGGCAGGTTGTTGATAACCGAGTTCCTGAAAGCCGGAATCTGTGACCGGATTTTATGGTTCCGTGCCCCCTGTATCATAGGAGATACGGGCTTTTCCGGGGTGGCAGACCTGGAGGTGGAAAGGCTTGTGGATAAGATGGATTTTGTCCACAATGAACGCCGAAAGCTGGGCAACGATATTCTGGACGTTTATACGAGATAAAATATGTTTACAGGCATTATAAAAAACATAGGACGTGTTCAGAGCGTCAAAAAAAATGCGCAAGATTTGCGTGCGGTCATCCAAACGGGCATGGATTTATCCTGCACGGAGATTGGTGCGTCCATCTGCTGTTCCGGATGCTGTCTGACGGTCGTGGAAAAAGGTGCGGACTGGTTCGCAGTCGATGTATCTGCAGAAACTTTATCCAAAACCACGCTTGGCGAGTGGGGCGAGGGTGCGGGGGTCAACCTCGAGCCATCGTTAAGGGTGGGGGACGAACTGGGCGGGCATATCGTATCCGGCCATGTGGACGGGCTGGCGCAGATTGTATCCAAAACGCAGGAGGGCGAGTCATGGCGGCTTACCTTCGCCGTGCCGGACGCATTCAAGCAATACATAGCGCCCAAAGGGTCCGTTGCGATTGACGGCGTATCCCTGACGGTCAACGAGGTGCAAGGGGCGCAATTCGGGGTCAACATCATTCCACATACGTGGGAGCATACGACCATCGGCAGCCTGCAGGGCGGGCAAAGCGTCAATTTTGAAGTGGATATTCTGGCGCGCTATGTTGCGCGCATGATGCAGAATTCTTGACTTTAGGGGCGCGAAAGAATATTTCTTACAGCAGTTCTCAGGGCAGGGTGAAAGTCCCTACCGGCGGTAAGCATGATTATTCATGCGAGCCCGCGAGCGCCTTAAAACCGCAAGTGATTTAAGGGTCAGCAGATCTGGTGCGAAGCCAGAGCCGACGGTTACAGTCCGGATAGGAGAGAATGTCAGGCGCTCTTTGCGAGTGTCTGTCTTGCCCTGATTCTGGCACTATAAAGAGAAAGGATCATGGCCATGAATCAGATTAAACTACAGACACCTTCCAATAAAAAAATCGCCTATATTCAGGCAGGATGGCACAAGGACATTGTCGAGCAGGCTTATTTCGGGTTTCGCGAGCGTGTCGGCGAAGCCGGGATCAGGGAAAACCAGATCAGCGTGTTCGATGTTCCGGGCAGCCTGGAAATTCCGCTGCAGGCGAAGTTGTTGGCCAAGACAACACAGTTTGACCTGATCGTTGCCTGCGGGCTTGTTGTTGATGGCGGAATTTACCGGCATGATTTTGTTGCCTCCGCCGTTATTGACGGGATGATGGATGTGCAGCTGGAAACGGAAATCCCGATCCTGTCTGTCGTGCTGACACCCCTGCGTTTCCATGACAATGAGGAGCATCATAAGTTCTTTTTCGACCATTTCAGTGTCAAGGGACGTGAGGCGGGAGATGCCTGTATCCAGACACTGGCGAATTTAGAGTCTTTACAAGGGCTCAAAGAGGTGGCTTAAAGAGCCGTCATGGCAAAAACACCTGATCATAAAACACAAAAACGTGCTGCGCGGCTTATGGCCGTGCAGGGCGTTTACGCGATGCTGACGGACAACAAGAGTGCGGAAGAGCTGATTCCTGCTTATCTTGCTCATTATACCGGCATGGCGATTGATGAAGATGTTCTGGCCCAGCCGGACCAGGACGAGTTCCGGATTATTATTGAAGGCGTTGAAGAGCATAAGGAAGCGCTGGAAAACGAGATTCAAGCGGCTTTGGGCGAACGGCAAACGCCTGTTTCGGCTTCACGTGAACCGTTATTGTTTGCTATCCTTCTGTGTGGGGTTTTCGAGATTAAAAACCGCTATGATATTGATATTCCTATCATAATTTCCGACTATCTGCATGTCTGTCATGCGTTTTTCGATGGTAACGAGCCGAAGTTGGTCAATGCCGCGTTGGATAAGGTCGGCAAATCAGTCCAAAGCTGATTTTTTATAAAAGAATTCCATAATATAACCCTTTGTTAACCCTCATACTTTAACATAAATGATGTTAAGGGTTTTTACGGTAACAGGGAAATTGTCATGAAATTAGCATTGGTTGCATTTGCTGCGCTGTTGGTGCTCGGTGGGGGCGCTGCCGGTGCATATTTTTACTTCTCCAAACCCGCTGAGGCCGCGGCGAATGCCGATCAGGCCGCTCATGCGGAAGAAGCCAAAAAAGAAGCGAAAAAGGATGATCACGGTGACGGGCATGGTAGCCCGAGCAACAGCGTGAGTTTTGTTCGCCTGGATCCGCTGATCCTGCCGATTATTGACGGCAGCGGCGTCAACCAGGTTGTGAGCCTAGTCATCGTTCTGGAAGCAAAAGACCAGTTCGTGGCGACAGAAGTGCGCCGTTTAACGCCGCGCCTGAAAGATGCCTATATCCAGAATATGTACGGTATGCTGAACCGTAAGGAGTCCATGGAAGGTGGTGTGCTGAAGGTCAGCGAAATCAAGAGACGCCTGAACGACGTGACTGACAAGGTCATGGGCGAAGGTGCGGTCAATGATGTTCTGCTGGAGGTCGTTCAGCAACGCCCAATATAAAGAATTCGGTAGCCGTAAACCCTTAATACACGGATATCTACCGTTACGAGAAAGCCCGGAATTTTTATTCCGGGCTTTACTTATGTGCCTTGTTTTCATTTATAAAAGTTATCCACAGGCTTATGTTTCATTGCTTGCTTCTAACCATGTTTTTGGGCATCGTCTCTTATTGATAAAGAAAAGAAGGGAATATAACGCATGGAACAATTTTTCTACGTGATTGGCGCTTGTGCCATTCTCGCGCTGATTGCCAGCCAGCTATGGGCACGGCAAGTTTTGTCAGCGGGTACAGGCAATGAAAAGATGCAGGCGATTGCGGGTGCTATCCAGGAAGGGGCTTCGGCCTATCTGAACCGTCAGTACCGTACAATCGGTATTGTCGGGGTTGTGGCTGCGGCCATATTGTTTTTCCTGCTGGGCGGGCACGTTGCCGCAGGCTTTATAGTCGGTTCTGTCTTATCGGGCCTGACCGGGTATATCGGCATGAATGTTTCGGTTCGTGCCAATGTGCGGACCACGCAAGCCGCAACGCAGGGTCTTGAACCGGCATTGAACGTCGCATTCAAGTCCGGTGCGATTACAGGTATGCTGGTTGTCGGCCTTGGCCTGCTTGGTGTCGCCGGTTATTACTACATCATGGATATCCATCTCGGGTATGACGCACGGACGAGCCTTGAGGGTCTTGTCGGCCTCGGCTTTGGTGCTTCCCTGATTTCCATTTTCGCCCGTTTGGGCGGCGGTATCTTTACCAAGGGCGCGGACGTTGGTGCTGACCTTGTTGGTAAAGTAGAAGCCGGTATCCCGGAAGATGACCCGCGCAACCCGGCCGTTATCGCCGATAACGTTGGGGACAATGTTGGTGACTGCGCCGGTATGGCTGCCGACCTGTTCGAAACATATGCGGTGACGATCGTTGCGACGATGCTGATTGCCTATAGTGTTTTTGATGCACCATTGAGCGGCATGATGATGATGGTTCCATTAATGATAGGCGGGCTTTGCATTATCGGGTCTATTGCCGGTGCGATTTTTGTCCGTCTTGAAAAAGGGCAGGGCATTATGCGCGCGCTGTATCGCGGGTTTATCGCCAGTGCGATTTTCTCGATGATCCTGATCCTCGCGTTTTTGGCGAATATCGGCATCGACACAGCTTTGCCGACCAAAAGCGGCATGATTATCAGCGGTGTTGATTTGATCCTTTGTACCTTTATCGGACTGGTCCTGACCGGCCTGATCGTATGGGTGACAGAGTATTACACCAGCACATCGTACCGTCCGGTGCGCAGCGTGGCAAAATCATCAGAAACCGGTCATGGCACGAACGTGATCCAGGGGCTGGCGATTTCAATGGAAGCGACAGCTATCCCGGTTTGTTCTGTATTGCGATTGCCGCGACCAGCATGCTGTCCATGGCTGGAATGGTTGTGGCGCTGGATGCATACGGCCCGGTAACGGACAATGCAGGCGGTATTGCCGAAATGTCCGAACTGCCGGAGAATGTGCGTAATACGACAGACGAGCTGGATGCGGTGGGTAACACCACGAAAGCCGTGACAAAGGGATACGCGATCGGTTCTGCCGGTCTGGCCGCCCTTGTGCTGTTTGCTGCCTATACCGAAGAGATCGCACACTACCTGCCGCAGCTGGGCGAGATTGATTTCTCCCTTCAGAACCCGTTCGTTGTGATCGGCCTGTTCATCGGCGGTATGTTGCCGTACCTGTTCGGTGCATTGTCCATGACAGCGGTTGGACGTGCAGCGTCGAGCGTTGTGGTGGAAGTGCGCCGCCAGTTTGCGGAAATACCGGGTATTATGGAAGGTACAGCGAAGCCGGAATACGGCCGCGCGGTTGACCTTCTGACCAAGTCTGCGATCCGTGAAATGATTGTTCCTTCGCTGTTGCCTGTTCTGGCTCCGGTTATCGTGTTTGCCGTGGTTGCCTGGATTGCCGGCCTTGTGGCTGCGTTGCAGACGCTGGGCGCCTTGCTGATGGGCACGATTGTCACAGGTATCTTTGTCGCGCTGTCGATGACAGCGGGTGGCGGTGCATGGGACAACGCGAAGAAGTTCATTGAAGAAGGCAATCACGGCGGTAAAGGTTCTGAAGCTCACAAGGCCGCGGTTACCGGTGATACTGTCGGTGACCCCTACAAGGACACTGCCGGTCCGGCCGTTAACCCGCTTATCAAGATTGCCAACATCGTTGCCATTTTGCTGGTCGCGATTGTTGCGAAGCTTATTGCCGGCTAGAAAGCCGTCATACTGCAAAGGAAAGCCCCGCTTTTGGCGGGGCTTTTTTTGTTCCTGATTTTACAATTTTTTTTAAATACCGGGGCCGTCTTCGGTTGGTGCGTTAAAGCGTCCGACATTCCCGAGCAGTTGTTGCATAAAGGTGACTTCATGGCCGCCTGTCGGTGTTTTACGGCGCACGACCGGAACGTTGAGTCTGTCAGCGTCCACTTCTTCCACTTGCTCGACGATCCCTTCTTCATTAAAGGCGACGACGACGATTTTTTCTTCTACCACTTCGGGGTCGAAAATGCCGTGCTTTTCCGTTTTCTGTCCAATGTAGTACCAGATGTTGTCATCGAACGGGGCCTGAGTTGTCGGCGAGCCAAGGTTGCGCAGGACGTCCGTGCGCGAGCTTTGCCCGGCGGTTATGCTTGCCAGGCGGTGGTCTTCCACGATATTGCCGCGTGTGGCCTGTGTCGGCGTGCAGGCCGAAACGGACAGTGCCGCGATAGATGCAAAAAGCAGATAATTCAGTCGATTTGTCACTGTTCAAATCCTTTTCAAAGTCTATAGTTTATACAACTTTGCGATGGGTTAAATCAACGCCTAGAACAGAAGAGTACAAAATGTTGGATTTATTATGGCCGATTTCGAAAAAACATAAGGCCGCGCAGGCATTATATACGGGCGCGGTTTTACAGGCGCGTGCGCCTGTTTTTTATGAGCGGATGGGGGTTCCGGACAGTGTGGACGGGCGGTTCGATATGATATCGCTGCATGTCATCCTTATCCTGTTGCGGTTGTCCGAAGAGCCGAAAACAGCGAAAGTAAGCCAGACATTGTTCGACACCATGTTCCGCGATATGGACAAGGCCTTGCGTGAAATGGCCATTGGCGATCTGAGTGTGCCCAAGCATATGAAGCGGATGATGAATGGTTTTAACGGGCGGCTTCAGAATTACCGGCAGGCGCTGGATGGCGAGGGCAACCTGGAAGAGGTTTTGCGCCGGAATATATACGGCAGTGCCGACAGTCCGGCATTTGACGATGTGAAGCAAATGGGTTCATATGTGCGTCAGGTACATGGTTCGCTAAAAGCTCAAGAGATTAAAAAAATCCTTGACGGGACAGTGGATTATCCTGAATTGTAAAGGTGTAACATCAGCTATATGGAGGGTTTTGATCCATGTCCGGAAAAAGTTATGCGCCATCTGAATGGTCGTACCGCATCGATGCTGATGAAATCACATCCAAGCCGCAAAGTTATTTTCTGAGTGCCGATCAGGAAGCCTGCGCCGCCTTGTCCCGCCGGCTAGGGGTTGAAGATATAGAACGGCTGGAAGCTACATTAAACATTTCCCGTGAAAGTGCCGGGCGCATATATGTGCAAGGGGCGTTGAAGGCGAAAGTGATCCAGAAATGCGTTGTGACGCTGGACCCGGTCGAAGACTGGATTGAAGAGGAATTTGATGCATGGTTTCTGGATAAAGAGCAAACCGTATCCTTTACTGAAGCCAAGAAAAACCGTGAAACCCGTAAAGGACATGTAGAGGTAGAGGTTTCAAGCGAAGAGGACGACCCTGAGCCGTTATATGACGGGCAAATCGAGGCAGGGGATTTGGTGACACAATATTTATCGCTGGCCATCAACCCGTACCCGCATACGCAAGGGGCGCAATACGAAATAAGTGATGAAGACCGTGAGCGCGCCAAGCCATCAGAGGTACGCAAGAACCCCTTTGAAGCCTTAAAAAACTGGAAAGGCAAAACCTAAAGGATAGCCTGACTTGCAAAGCGGTTTGGTTCGTGTAAGGAAAATGCTTGCGGATTTCCCCTTTTTTCGTTAAGAAAGGGCCGGAATTTAATTAAAGGACGAGAACAATGGCAGTTCCAAAGAGAAAAACAACGCCTTCAAGACGCGGAAAAAGACGCTCCCACAACGCTTTAACGGCTGTGAACTGGGCTGAAGACCAGAACACGGGTGAGCCGGTGCGCCGCCACCATATCGACCTGAAAACAGGCATGTACAAAGGCCGCCAGGTTATCGAAGGCAAAGAATAAGCTTCGGATTAATAACGTCTTTTTTAGATAGAGGAATGGATTTTCGTTTGCCGTTCCTCTATTTTCATTTCTTATGCAGACAAGCAGGGGCAATTCAATGTCTCAATCACAGACACTAGCGATTGACGCGATGGGGGGCGATTTCGGCCCCGATGTTACTGTGGCTGCGGCTGCGGCAGCATTGAAGCAAAAGCCCGGCCTGTGTTTTATCTTTACCGGCGATAAATCCCGCATTGATAAGGTGCTGGAGACCCATTCAGCCTTAAAAGACGTATCAGACGTCGTACATACCAGTAAAATGATCGGCAGCCATGAAAAAGCGTCAGCGGCCTTGCGTAACAGCAAAGACAGCAGCATGCGCCTTGCCATTGAGCTGGTGAAAGACGGTAAGGCGCAAAGCGTTGTATCGGCGGGGAATACCGGAGCCCTGATGGCTATTTCGAAAATTGTGCTGAAGACCCTGCCCGGTATTACGCGTCCGGCGATTGCGAGCATATTCCCAACCGTAAAAGGCAAGACCGTGATGCTGGATCTGGGGGCGAACCTGACGTGTGATGCGGAAGTTTTGACACAGTTTGCAGTTCTGGGCGCGGTGTATGCCCGGGTTGTGATGGGCATTGATACGCCGAGCGTCGGGCTTTTGAATGTGGGGACGGAGGAACAAAAGGGGCATGAAGAGGTGCGGGAAGCCGCGGCCATACTGTCCGCTGTGAATTTCCCCGGCCGGTATCACGGATTTATAGAAGGCAATGATATTGCCCTTGGAACCGTCAACGTTGTAGTGACGGACGGTTATACGGGGAATGTTGCACTTAAAACCGCCGAAGGGGTGGGTAAAATGACGTCCCAGTTTATGCGCGATGCGTTTAAATCGTCACCGTTTGCCATGCTGGGTTTTTTACTGGCCAGCGGGGCTATGGCGCGGTTGAAAAAACGCGTTGATCCGCGCACCTATAATGGTGGAATGTTCCTTGGTCTTGGCGGCGTTTGTGTGAAAAGCCACGGCGGAAGCGATGAAGTGGCAACCATGCATGCCATATTGACGGCTGCTAACCTGGTGGAAAATGGCTTTAACCAGCGTGTTTGCGTTGAAATAGAACAATTGATGAACCAGGAATCGTTCATTTCCGCGGCGGTGATGTCATGAGCCAGATACGGTCTGTTATTCAGGGCACGGGATCTTACCTGCCCGAAAAAATCCTGACCAATGCCGACCTTGAAAAGATGGTTGATACATCCGATGAATGGATCGTCCAGCGTAGCGGTATTCGATCCCGCCACATTGCGGCGGAAGACGAAACGACGGCTGACCTTGCCATTCATGCTGCGCGCAAGGCGCTGGAGGCGTCCGGTTTCGCGGCGGAAAGAATTGATGGCGTCATTGTCGCAACTACAACACCCGACCAGACATTTCCGGCGGTGGCGGTGAAGGTGCAGGCCGCGCTGGGGATTCCTCCCGGTCTGGCGTTTGACGTGCAGGCAGTCTGTACGGGATTCGTTTATGCCCTGACGGTTGCGGATAATTTCATTAAGACAGGTGGGGCGAAGCGAATCCTTGTGATCGGTGCAGAAAAGATGTCTTCTATCGTGAACTGGGAAGACCGGACGACATGTGTTCTATTCGCCGACGGGGCGGGGGCGGTTGTACTGGAGGCACAGGAAACTGATGGACAGGGAATTTTGTCGACGCATCTTTATGCCGACGGAACTTTGCGTGATTTTCTGTATACAGACGGTGGGCCGTCCAGCACCGGCGCGGCCGGGCATATCATCATGCAAGGACGTGAAGTGTTCAAATATGCGGTCAACCATATGGCAGATATTGTCGGTGAAGTGCTGGAACACAATGACGTCAGCGCAGAGACGCTGGATTGGCTGGTCCCGCATCAAGCCAATTTACGGATTATCGAATCGACAGCCAAAAAGCTGGATTTGAGCATGGGAAAGGTCGTCGTGACGCTCGACCATCATGGCAATACATCGGCGGCTTCTATTCCCCTTGCGCTGGATGAAGCGGTGCGGGATGGGCGTATCAAGCGCGGAAACCTATTGCTTTTCGAGGCTTTGGGCGGCGGCCTGACCTGGGGCGCGGCGCTGGCCCGGTATTAAATTTTCACCTAATCCATTGATCATTAACCATTTTTATTCGCAATTGGGTGAATCGTTTGATTGACTATCACTCTAAAAACGCGTTAAAATGTAATTATTCAAGGGAGTTAACTGATATGGACGATACAAGCCGCACCATTACACGCGCAGATCTCGCAGAATCTGTCTATGAACAGGTAGGATTGTCGCGCAATGAATCATCCGATTTGGTTGAACAAGTTCTGGATGAAATTTCAAATACCCTTGTTTCAGGTGAAAACGTCAAGATATCTTCATTTGGAAGTTTTTCGGTACGTGAAAAAGGCGAACGCATCGGGCGGAATCCAAAAACCGGTGTAGAAGTGCCAATTTCACCAAGAAAAGTTCTTGTCTTTAGGGCGTCTCATGTCCTAAAAGACAGAATTAACGAAAAACAGTAACTGTAAGACATAATTTAGTTTTTTACGTATTTTGAAATGAAGGTAATACCATCATGACCAATGCCTATGCATCCCGCGAACTGGACAATGATCACGAGGACGGTGCTGACTCTGCCGAAGGGCCGATCAGCGCGATGAAAGAGAAGACGCAGAAGAGCAAAAAAGCCCCTTCGGCGTTTCGTACCATTAGTGAAGTGGCCGACGAGCTGGATGTGCAGCAGCATGTACTGCGTTTTTGGGAAACCAAGTTTTCACAGGTTCGCCCGTTGAAGCGTGGTGGCGGTCGCCGGTATTACCGTCCGGAAGACGTTGAGTTGCTGAAGCGTATTCACCATCTTCTGTACACCGAAGGCTATACGATCAAAGGTGTTCAGAAGCTTTTGAAAGGTCAGGGCAAAGCGCAGATTTTGGCATCTGCACCGGAGCCGATGCGTGCCGTCCCGCAAACTGTGCCACAGGAACTGTCTGCCAAACCGGAGCACCGCCCGTCAGCAGGACTGAACGATCGTCAGCGCGACCTGATGAAAAGCATGCTGGATGACCTGCGTGACCTGCGTGACATTATAAAGGGCGAGTAGAAACTCCTTTCTTGCCCTGTGCGTTAAAATCCATTACATAAACTTGCAAAGTCGGGGTGTAGCGCAGCCTGGTAGCGCGCTTCGTTCGGGACGAAGAGGCCGGAGGTTCGAATCCTCTCACCCCGACCAATAGCAGAGTAGAAGTGTGTCCGTGGTCGTGAGATATGGGCACAGGTTTGAGGACGAACCTCCTCTTTTTATAAACATTCGCGAGGCGAATGAGGTTCGAATCCTCTCACCCCGACCAGTTACACATTCAATGGCCTACTGTACAAATACAGAAAGGGGATGCCATGACTTTTTCATCTAAAGTTTTCCAGAGTTTAATGGTTGTTGCTTTGATTGTTATTGCCGTACCGGCGATGGCGGCGGGTGACCTGACGGCGAAAACCGCCAAGCAATTCGTGGACAGCCTTCCGGACATTAACGCGATGGCAGAAGAAATGCGGGCGAACGGTAAGGCAGATATTCTGAACGCCAAGACACAGCCGGTTCCGGGCGAGAAGTTCGAGCCTTACACGAAGGCCGTGTCCGCGTTGAAAGGCGAGTTTCCGGATGATTACAAAAAGCTGAACGGTATCACAAAAAGCAATGGTTTTTCTTCACCGGAAGCGTGGGCCGATACCGGGGATGACGTTATGATGGCGTATATGGCAACGCAGGTGAACATGCCTGCCGGCGCCGCGATGCCGAACATTTCCCCGGAAATGATGGCAAAAATGCCGCCTGAGGCCGTAGCCAAAATGAAACAGAGCATGGCCGTGATGGAAACAATCAGCAGCGTGCCACAGGCGCACAAAGATATCGTGACGCCCTTGATTCCGTCCATCAACATGTTTATTGGAAGTGAGATGTCTGAAAAGACGTCTCAGTAATATATATCGTCGGGGTGTAGCGCAGCTTGGTAGCGCACTTGCATGGGGTGCAAGGGGTCGGAGGTTCGAATCCTCTCACCCCGACCATATATTTCTTTTTTCTCACACGAGGTTTTATACGTGCCGCATATTATTGTTGAATATTCAGCCAAGCTGGAAGACAAGGTCGATTTGCCGGAAGTGCTGCAAGGCCTGCATGAAGCACTGGCCGGGCAGGGGATTGACAAGGCACGGATTAAAACGCGCGGCATAAAACTCGACCATGCTGTGGTTGGTGATAAAGGCGCGGACGGCCTGATGGCGCATACGACGCTTTTGCTGCTGGAGGGGCGCGATATTGCCACCAAGCAGACATATGGACAGGCATTGCATGCCATTGTGCAGGAGCGCATCGGTCGGAGTGTTCCGGAGTGCAAGCTGACGCTTGAAGTCAGGGACATGGAAAAAGAGACTTATATCCTGTAGTCTTTTCGTGATGAAACCAATCCTTCTTTATATGACAGCCAGTCCACGCGAGGTGGATGACATTTGTTCCACTTTGCTGGGGCGCAAGCTGATTGCCTGCGCCAATATCATGCCCGCGCATAAAGCGATGTACCGGTGGGAAGGGCGCGTGCAGTCCGAGAATGAATGCGCGGTGATTATGAAGTCCACGGCGGAAAAGTTCGGTGACATTGAAGCCGCGCTGAAAGAACTGCACAGCTATGACGTGCCGTGCCTGGTGCAACTTGACATCAAGCAGGGGCATGCCCCGTTTTTACAATGGATTGGCGAGCAGGTGGCCGATTAAACCTGCGCGAGTGCCTGCGCGAGGTCGCCTTCGATATCCTTGTAATTTTCAATACCGATAGACACGCGAACGACGTCCGGCCCTGCGCCTGCCTTTTCCTTACCCGCATCATCAAGTTGCGAGTGCGTGGTGGAGGCCGGGTGGATGATCAGGGAACGGGTATCGCCGATATTGGCCAGATGAGAGAACAGCTTTACGCTTTCAATCAGCTTTACGCCGGCGTCATAGCCGCCTTTCAGGCCGAATGTGAAGACGGCGCCGCCTTGTCCCTTCATATATTTCTTCGCGTTGGCGTTGTTCGGGCTGTCCGGCAGTCCGGCATAGTTGACGAAGCTGACCTTATCATGGCTTTTCAGGAATTTCGCCAGCGCAAGCGCGTTTTCACAGTGTTTTGCCATGCGCAAGGAGAGCGTTTCCGAGCCAACGAAAGTCAGGTAAGCGTTCATCGGTTGCTGGTTGCAGCCGATATCACGCAGGCCAACAGCATGGTTATGAATGGCAAAAGCGGCGGGGCCGAAGGTTTCTGCGAAGTTGATATCGCCATATCCGGGATTGGGTTTGCCGAGTTCGGGATATTTATCGCCGTATTTGATCCAGTCGAAATTTCCGCAATCGACGACCGCGCCGCCCATGGCGTTGCCGTGGCCGCTGATGAACTTGGTCGTGGAGTAGGTGACAATGTTCGCGCCGAAATCTTTGGGTTTGCAAAGATAGGGCGTTGCCATGGTGTTATCGACGACCAGCGGGATGCCCGCATCTTCGGCAATTTTTGCGAAGGCTTCGAGGTCTGCGACTACCCCTTCGGGGTTTGACAGGCTTTCGAGGAAAATCGCGCGCGTTTTATCCGTGATGATGGCTTTGCAGCCGTCCGGGTCTGTCGGATTGAAGGTCGGGCTTTTCCAGCCAAAACGGGTAGGGAAGAGAACCGCAAACTGGTTCAATGACCCGCCATAGAGTTTTTGAGAAGATGCGACTTCGTCACCCGGTGTCAGCAAAGCGGCCATCACCATCATTTGTGCGGCGTGGCCGGAGGATGTGCAAGTGGCAGCGGAGCCGTCGTCCATAGCGGCCAGTTTTTCTTCCAAAGCTCCGACGGTCGGGTTTGTCAGGCGGGAGTAAACGAAGCCTGCTTCGCGCAGGGCAAAGAGGTTTGCGGCCTGTTCCGCATCCTGAAACACAAAGGCCGTGGACTGATGGACGGGGATTGTCCTTGCTCCGGTTACGGAATCAGGGCCGCAGCCAGCATGGATGGAAAGTGTTTCGAGGTCGTAGGTCGTATCTGTCATGAGAATCCCTTAAGAATTGTTTTTGTTATTAAATTCGATTTGCGGGCCGTATGCAATGCGGAAAGTTTTGTGGTAATATAATACCGTTACTGTAGCAGGCTGTTTTTATTGATTTTTTGTTTGACAGATGTTTCAAAATGGCACATAAAACGCACACAATTTAAAACAGGAAGCTAAACCATGAAAACATATTCAGCAAAAGCCGCTGATATAGACAAAAAGTGGGTCATTGTCGATGCTCAGGACGTTGTTCTTGGCCGTCTGGCAGCCGTTGTCGCCACTCGTCTGCGCGGCAAACACAAGCCGCTTTATACTCCGCACGTTGATTGCGGCGATAACGTTATTGTTATCAATGCCGAAAAAGTGCGTATCACCGGTAACAAAAAGGATCAGGACGTATTTTACTGGCACACAGGTTTCCCGGGTGGGATCAAGGGCCGTACGAAACGCCAGATCCTTGAAGGTGCGCATCCTGAGCGGGTGATTACGAAGGCCGTTGAACGGATGCTTCCGAAAAACGCGCTGAACGAGAAGATTATCAAGAACCTGAAAGTGTATGCCGGTACAGAGCACCCGCATGAAGCGCAGAAGCCTGAAGTCCTGGACATGGCTGCCTTAAACCCGAAGAACAAGAGAGCATAGAAACATGGCTGAAGCAGTAAAAGATTTAAAAGATTTGGGCGAAGCAGTGGACGCTCCTGCCGCAGAGACAAAAGAGCAAAACGAGCCTGTGAAGCGCGAGAAGAAAGTTGATGCACAGGGCCGTGCCTATGCCACAGGCCGCCGTAAGGAATGTGTGGCCCGTGTCTGGATCAAGCCGGGTTCCGGCAAGGTTGTGGTCAACGGCATGCCGCAGGACCAGTATTTCGGCCGTAAGTCATTGCTTCTGGTTTTGAACCAGCCGTTCCTGGAAACAGGCCAGATGAACACGTTTGACGTTGTTGCGACTGTTAAAGGTGGCGGCAAGTCCGGTCAGGCCGGTGCGGTTCGCCATGGTATTTCCCGTGCGCTGGAAAACTTTGATCCGGAATTGCGTCCGACATTGAAGAAAGCCGGTATGCTGACACGTGATGCCCGTATGGTTGAGCGTAAGAAAATCGGTAAGCACAAAGCGCGCCGTACGAAACAGTGGGCGAAACGCTAATTATCGTTACACTGTTGTACTTTTTCAAAACCAGCCTATGTTAAGGCTGGTTTTTTCTTTTTTCTTAAGTGCCGGAGAGGTTATGGAATATTCAAAGTTGGGAACAACAGACTTAAAAGTGTCACGTTGCTGTCTTGGCACGATGACGTGGGGTGAGCAGAACACGGAAGCAGAAGGGCATGAGCAAATGGACTATGCCCTAGATCAAGGCGTGAATTTCTGGGATACGGCGGAGCTGTATGCCGTACCGCCAAGGGCCGAAACGTATGGCCGCACGGAAGAGATTATCGGTAACTGGTTTGAAAAAACCGGCAAGCGGCAGGACGTTATTCTGGCTTCGAAAGTTGTCGGTATCGGCCGTCCGTATATTCGCGACGGAAGCCCGTTAACTGGCGATTCCGTTCGGTCGGCTGTTGAGGGGTCGCTCAAGCGCCTTAAAACCGATT
Source organism: Alphaproteobacteria bacterium (assembly GCA_030426925.1). Taxonomy (GTDB): domain Bacteria; phylum Pseudomonadota; class Alphaproteobacteria; order Micavibrionales; family Micavibrionaceae; genus JAUHXT01. The sequence goes on from JAUHXT010000007.1 coordinate 31,845, forward strand.
ATATTGATTTATACCAGCTGCACTGGCCGAACAGGGTTTTCCCGCACTTTGGCCGGAACAATGCCGGAGAAATAGATTTTGCGGCGAACGATACGGCACAAATCGAAGATAACCTGATGGATATCCAGAAGGCGATTGCCGAAGTGGTGGCCGCAGGTAAGGTGCGCCATTTTGGCCTTTCCAATGACACGGCCTGGGGGATCATGAAGTATAACGAGCAGGCAAAAGAACACAATTTGCCGCTGGTTGTATCTGTCCAGAACGAGTTTAGTTTGCTCGACCGCAAGGACGATCCTTTTGTCGCAGAAGTATGTGCGCGTGATGAAGTGGCGTATTTGCCTTACTCACCGTTAGCCATGGGAATTTTGAGCGGAAAATATCTAAATCAGCCATGGGACAAGAAGTGGCGGTATCAGGTCGCAAAAGAGATCAATTCCGACCCCGGTTCCTACCGTTTTACTGAAGATTCGACGGCTGCGGTGAAAGCGTATCTGGAAGTTGCAAAGAAACATGGACTTGATATGTGCCAGATGGCGATCAAATTTTGCGATGTTCAGAATTTCGTGACGTCTACCATTATCGGTGCGACGAGCATGGCACAGTTAAAGACCGACATCGAGGCGTTTGATTTGACGCTGTCGAATGACGTTCTGGCTGATATTGATACGGTTTACCGTCAACATCCGATCCCTTATTAATGTCATGACCCGGTTCATTTACCCGTATAAAGGCATTCATCCCAAAATCCATGGCAGCGCTTTCATAGCGCCGAATGCGGCGGTGGTGGGAGATGTCGAGATCGGGGAGGATGCCAATATCTGGTATAATGTGTCGATGCGCGGGGATGTCAACGATATCAAAATCGGTGCACGCACCAATATCCAGGACAATAGCGTGATTCATTGCACTTACCAGTTCCAGGGATGTAATATCGGCAGCGATGTGACGGTCGGGCACAGTGCGATTTTGCATGCCTGCACTGTGCATGATTTCGGGTTTGTGGGGATGCAGGCCTGCGTCATGGATGGGGCGGTCGTCGAGAGCAACGCGATGGTGGCTGCCGGTGCGTTGGTGACACCGGGTAAGGTTGTACCGAGCGGCGAGCTATGGGCGGGACGTCCGGCCAAATATATGCGAGACATGACACAGGAAGAACTGGATTACATCAAGTGGTCGGCCCCGCATTATGTCGCGCTGGGGCAGGAGCATAAAAAGTCGATATCAGAATCCTGATCCGGCTTACTTTATGGTATATAAGTCAACACTTATTTAGATTGCATTTTGACGTATGAGCCGGGGGCGGGTTCCAGTCCTTTGGACGGTTTACGGGCGGCGATTTTGTCGCCTGTATATTGCTCCACCCAGCTTTGCCAGTGCGGCCACCAGGAGCCAGCGTTTTCCGCCGCTTTTGCCATCCAGTCGTCGGCTGTTTTGGCCAGCTTGTCCGATGTCCAGTAGCAGTATTTGTCTTTTGCGGGGGGATTGACGACCCCGGCGATATGGCCGGAGGCGGCCAAGGTAAAGGTCACAGGGCCGGACAATAGCTGCGTTCCCTTATAGGTTCCTTTCCACGGAGCGATATGGTCGTCGCGAGTGGACAGGAAATAAGCCGGCGTTTTGATGTCGGCGATATCAATCGGGGTTCCATGAACCGTTAATGCGTCATGTCCGGCCAGTTTGTTATCGCGGTACATGTTTCGCAGGTAATTGCGGTGCATGGTCGCGGGCATATTGGTGGAGTCATCGTTCCAGTACAGCAGGTCGAAGGGGAAGGGTTCGCGCCCCAGCATGTAATTATTGATGATGAACGACCAGATGAGGTCGTTGGCTCGGAGCATGCTGAACGTTTTTTGCAGGTGGCTTGCTTCCAGCAGGCCTTTATCCATCATGTCGCGGTTCAGTTTTTCCAGCGTCTTATCATAGGTGAAGATTTTCAGCTCGCCCGACTCTTCAAAATCTATCAGCGTGGTCAGGAAGGTGACGGAGGCGATTTTATCCTGTTGTCCTTTTTCCTGAAGGTAGGCGAGGGTCATGGTCATCAACGTACCGCCAATACAATAGGCGATCGTATTGGCATCCGGTTCGCCGGTAATTTTTTCAATCTGGTCCAGCGCGGCAAGAATACCGTCATCCATATAATCGTCGAAATCCTTGTCCGCCATATCGGGGCCGGGATTGACCCATGAGACGCAAAAGACTGTGTGTCCCTGGTCCACCAGCCATTTGATGAACGAATTTTCGGGGCGCAGATCGAGGATATAATATTTGTTGATCCATGGCGGGACGATCAGAAGCGGGCGTTTGAATGCTTTTTCCGTTGTCGGTTTGTACTGAATCAATTCAATCAGGTCGTTTTTATAGACGACAGAGCCGGGTGTGACGGCGATATTTTCCCCCAGTTTGAAGGCGTTATAATCTGTCATGCTGATTTTCAGCTTGCCGCCGCCGCGTTTGATGTCTTCTAAGAGGTTTTCAAGGCCGCGCACCAGGTTTTCACCGTTGGTTTCAATCGTTTCCTTTAGCACTTCCGGATTGGTCATCATGAAGTTTGTCGGGGCCATGGCATCGGCGAACTGGCGAGTGTAAAAGTCGAGACGCTCCAGTTCTTCCTCACTCAATCCTTCCGTGGAGCGCACAAGCTTGTGCATCCATTTGGCCGTCATCAGGTAGGACTGTTTCAGGAAATCGAAATAAACGTTTTCGTTCCAGAGTTCCGATTTAAAGCGGCGATCACCCTTTTCCGGTTCATAGAGGGCCGTAGACGGTTCACCAAGAAATTTCAGGGTCGCTTCCTGCCATAATTCAGCCCAGTGCGACCAATATTCCATTTGCATTTCAATAAGTTTTTCAGGTTTTTGCGCCCAGGCATTGAGGAAATCCATGTAAGTTTCCTGCATGTTTAGCGGATCGAGGTCTTCGCTGTTTACCTGATCGGCATATTTGCGCATCACTTCCTGAATGATCGGCTGCGCCTTGTCGATCACGTCGATCATAATCCGGCTGAGTTTCAGCGGATCGTAGGGCAGGGCCGAAGAAGGGTGGTCGTCTTTTGCCATGTCGTCTGTCTGGGCGCTTTGCTGTTTTTGCATGCTACGTGGATAAGAAAAAGATTGTTGGTTCTTGTATGCCTTGTTAATACAGGCTAAACCTGACGCATTAGGGTTTAAAAATCAATATTTATCATGTGAGTAAGATCGTATTGCAGGCTTGCGTAAGGGCGGCATTATGCGTCACGATAAAGGCGTTTGAAGGAGGCAGGTGTGCCGAAAGGAAAAGTTCTACTGTTTTTGATGCTGTCGGCCGTTGGATTGAACGGCTGTGAAATGGTGCGCCATGCTTATCATGAAAGTGAAGAGCACGGTTCGAACGCTCCTGTGGTGTCTTCCGGCAAACCGGTAACAGATTTTTCCATGAGCCCGGAACCGCCAGCCGGTACAGATCCGAATACCGTGGGGATGGGGCGCATGTCGTCTGCGCCCGGACTTCAGCCTGTTCCGCGATTTGGTGAGCCTACCGACCGTGATTTGATGGTGATGACTGATAAGCTCTCCGGCGGATCGGTTGAGATTTATTCTTATGATCGTCCGCGCAGCGTACCGTCTGCACCGGTTTATGGACAGCCACAGGGGATGCGTTCGGTTGTCGAGCCGAATGTTACTGTTTTTCCGCTAGCCGATAACGGCCCATATCCGGGACAGGAACCGCAAACTGTCTGGCCCAATGCCGTTTTGCCGGGATCTAACATGACGGCCTATCCTGCGCCGTCTGTTGCTTCCTATGGCGGAACCGGAACAGCCCGCGTTTATTTCAAACATGGATCGTCTCATCTGGATGGCGATGACCGTAAAGTTATTCAAAGTATTTCCGAAGAAGCGAAGTTTGCGCCCGTTGCACGCGTCAGTGTCGAGGGGCATGCGAGCAAGCGCGCGGGAACGGGCGATCCGGTCAAAGACCAGATCGTTAATTTAAAAGAATCCATGAACCGGGCCTATGAAGTATCAAAAACCATGATGCTGAACGGTGTGCCGGGTGAGAAGATCAAGACCACAGCCTGGGGTGATACTATGCCTCCTGCCGCTATTCGAAATAACGAAGAAGCGGAATCAAGACGGGTTGAGGTTTACACCGGATCAGGCTATTAATCCTTCCATTATGAATGAACCTTTTCGCATAGCCATAGCGGGGCTTGGCACTGTCGGGCGCGGGGTTGTGAAAATCCTGCAAAGCCAACCTGAACTGATACGCGCACGGGCCGGGCGTCCGGTCGAAATTACGGCCGTGAATGCGCGAAACAAAAGCGCGGACCGCGGCGTGGATTTGTCGTCCTATGAATGGGTGGGCGATCCGCTGGCGCTTGCCGGTCATGACAAGGTTGATTGTGTGCTGGAGTTGATCGGTGGGTCGGACGGTGTTGCCAAAGACCTTGTTGAGGCAGCGCTGGACAACGGCAAGCATGTCGTGACTGCCAACAAGGCGCTGCTCGCCCATCACGGGCTGGAGCTTGCGCAGAAAGCCGAAGACAAAGGTGTTTCCCTGAATTACGAAGCGGCGGTTGCCGGCGGTATTCCGATTATCAAATCCTTGCGCGAAGGGCTGGCTGCCAACAAAGTAAAGGGCATTTACGGTATTTTGAACGGCACATGTAATTACATTCTGACCGAGATGCGGGAGACGGGGCGTGATTTCAATGACGTCCTGAAAGATGCGCAGGACAGGGGTTATGCCGAAGCCGACCCGAGCTTTGATGTCGGCGGTATTGATGCGGCGCATAAGCTGGCGCTGCTGACCGCCCTTGGTTTCGGCGTAAAGCCGAATTTTGACGGGCTGTCCATAGAAGGGATTGAAAGCATTACGGCGGACGATATCCGTTTTGCTGACGAGTTGGGTTACCGTATCAAGCTGATCGGCATGGCCCGCTGCCTGGGTGGTAAAGTGTTCCAGATTATGGCGCCGTGCCTGGTGCCGACGGCAAGCGCGCTTGGTTCCGTCGAAGGTGTTTTCAACGCGGTGTTTGTTGAGGCGGATCCGGTTGATAAAACAATGGCCGAAGGGCGTGGGGCAGGAGAAGGACCGACGGCTTCCGCGGTTGTCGCCGATGTTATGGATTTAGCGCGCGGGATTACGCTGCCGACCTTTGGGGTCAGGGCATCCGAGCTGAAAGATGCGCCGTGGGCCGATCTGTCCGACATTACAGCCCAGCATTACATTCACCTGAAGGTCCTCGACCAGCCGGGCGTGATCGCGGATATCAGCGCAGTTTTGCGCGACCACCAGATTTCTATCGAAAGTCTTGTCCAGCGCGGGCGCGATCCGCAGCGCGCGGTGTCGGTTGTTATGGTGACGCATGAATCTGGTGCAAAAGCGGTTCAGGATGCGGTGGCCGATATCGCAAAAATTCCTTCTATGGTAGACAAGCCAACGGTTTTACGCATAGAACATATTTGATTGTAATGAGACGGATGTGACCCATGGCCCTCAGAGAACTCGAATTTAACCCTTCAACAATGGACAGGAACCTGGCGCTGGAAGCCGTGCGGGTGACGGAAGCGGCGGCACTGGCCGCATCCAAGCTGGTGGGGCGCGGCGATGAAAAGGCCGCCGACCAGGCGGCGGTGGATGCGATGCGCAAGGCGTTCGACAGCCTGCATATCCAGGGCCGTGTCGTGATCGGTGAAGGGGAGCGGGACGAAGCGCCGATGCTGTATATCGGTGAAGAAGTCGGTTCCGGTGACGGGCCGCGCGTGGACATCGCCCTCGACCCGCTGGAAGGAACAACCATTACGGCTAAGGGCGGGCAAAACGCGCTGGCGGTTATGGCATTGAGCGATGAGGGCGGGTTTTTGAACGCGCCGGATACTTACATGCAAAAACTGGCCGTTGGGCCGGGCATACCGGAAAACATCCTTGATCTTGATGCGCCGATGGGGGACATCCTGCAAAAAATCGCCAAGCATAAGGGCGCGAATGTGAACGACCTGATGGTCTGTATCCTGGACCGTCCGCGCCATGAAGAGATTATCCGGCAGGTGCGCGAAGCCGATGCGCGGATTATGTTGATCGGCGATGGGGATGTGAGTGCGGTTATCGCGACCACTGAGCCGGAAACGGGGATTGATGTGTATGTCGGTACAGGCGGGGCGCCGGAAGGTGTTCTGGCTGCCGCTGCCCTGCAATGCACGGGCGGGGCTATGCTAGGGCGGCTTGTGTTCCGCAATGAAGACGAAAAAGAACGTGCTGATCGCTGGGGCATTACCGATTACAATAAAATCTACACCACCAACGAACTTGCCAAGCCGGACAACGTGATGTTCGCGGCCACGGGCGTGACAACCGGCACGATGCTGCCCGGTGTGCGACGGTATCCGGGCGGGGCGATCACCCATTCCATCGTGATGCGGTCAAAGTCCGGGACAATGCGCCGGATTGAAGCCACGCATAATTTTGATGTCAAAACCGGCTTTGACCCTGTGGATTGTTAATCCCGGATTTGTTGTTGGCCGGATGCCTGCGCTATACCCTTAGGCATGTCCGAATCACTTGTTCTCGATGTTCAAAAATCCTTGAAGGATTCCCGCTGGGTGTTTCCGAAAGCCGCGCAGGATGATGTGGCGCGCATCGCACAAACCCATGATCTGCCGGAATTTGTTGCACGTTTGCTGACCTTACGCGGCGTTGCGGCCGATGACGTGCAGGGTTTTTTGTATCCGACCTTACGCGATAATTTTCCCGACCCGTTTTCGATGGCTGGGATGCGCGAACTGGCGGAGGCCCTGGGCGATGCCGTACAGAAAGGAACAAAGATCGGTATATTCGCGGACTTTGATGTGGATGGTGCGACGTCCTCATCCATCCTGAAGCGTTTTTTCCGGCATTTGGGGCAGGACGTACCGGTTTATATTCCCGACAGACTATGCGAAGGGTATGGGCCGAGCGGTGAGGCGTTTGACAGCCTGAAAGAGCAGGGTGCGGAGTTCGTGCTGATCGTCGATTGCGGGATTACCGCGTTCGAAGCGGTTCAGGCGGGGCGTGATCTTGGTTTAACCCTGGCCATCCTGGACCACCATGAACCGGAAGATGCCTTGCCCAATGCACAGCATGTGATTGATGCAAAGCGCAGCGACGATACGTCGGGGCTGGATATGCTGGCCGCGTGCGGGGTTGCGTTTATGGTGTGTGTGGCGGTGAACAGCGTTTTGCGCGAGCGCGGGTATTTTAATGGCGACCGAGCCGAGCCGAATTTAAAAGCATGGATGGATATTGTGGCGCTGGGCACTGTGTGTGACATGGTGCCGATGCGCGGGGTCAACCGTTTATTCGTGCGCAGCGGGTTCGAGCAGATGGCTTACATGAACAATCCGGGGATCAAAGCCCTGTGCGAGGTAGCCAATATTCAGGAAGCGCCGACAGTGCAGCATGCCGGATGGTCGTTAGGCCCGCGGATTAATGCGGGATCGCGGGTACACCGATCCGATTTAGGGTCAAAATTATTGTCTACGGATGATCTGGAAGAAGCGCGGTCGATCGCGTGGACGCTTGAGGACTGTAACAAGGAGCGCAAGGAAATCCAGTCGTCGATGATGGATGAAGCCATCAGCAAGGTCAGCACGGAAGAACTGGATCAGTATCCGATTATCGTTGTGGGCGATCCGGACTGGCACCCCGGCCTTAGCGGGCTTGTAGCCGGGCGTTTAAAAGAACGGTTCGGCAAGCCGGTGGTTTGTATTACCTATGCCGAAAACCCGGAAGGGGTTCTGGAGGGGCGGGGATCGGGACGATCGGTTCCCGGTTTTTCCATGGCCGATGCGTTTATCGACGCACGGCAAAAAGGATTGCTGGTTAAAGGCGGAGGGCATGCCATGGCGGGGGGCTTTACAATCCTGCCTGACAAGCTGCCGGAATTTCGGGAATACCTGTATCAAAATGTCAAAGAACAGTTGGAAGCACATGATCCAACGCCGGAAATACTGATTGATTCTATCGCGACTATTCAGGGAGCGCGGGCGCAGTGGGTGAAGATGGTGACGCAGTATGTCGGCCCATTCGGGGTTGATAATCCAGAACCAGTCTTTGCGCTGGCCAATGTGCGGATATGGGCCGTTGATGTTTTGAAGGACAAGCATATCCGCTTGCAGCTCAGCGACTGGGAAGGCGTTGGGCGAATGAAGGCGATGTTATTCGGCGGCGTTGGCACGGAGCTGGGGCAGGCAATTTTGACGCAAAAACACCAGCCATTTCATTTTGCCGGACAGTTTAAAATCAATAGCTGGCAGGGGCGGGAGTCCGTCGAATTTCACATTTCCGACGGCGCGCTGGTCATAAATAATCATTAAGAATTTAGGCCAGAGGCTTGAGATTCATGCTGAAATGCTTGTTAGCTATGGCAATGAGCAAGTTCACGCGATCGTACATCGGTGATCCGGGTTCCAGGTCCTTAAACAACACTAGACCTTCCGCACCGCTTTTATCTGAATTCTGTTTCGGGAATACGTCCAAAATGAGCGCGCGGGTATAAAGATCGTAATAGCGGCGGACATAAATATCGTCCAGCTTGCTGCCCGGCTTTCCCTGTAATTTCGTGCCGAGAGGGTCGCCGGCGCCGCCTTTGCCGATTTCCTCAACCCAACCGTCAGCATTGAAGCGCACACGTATATTGGGGTCGACCTGAAAGATAAAACGGCCTTCTACGGGTTCCGGGGCGTTGATTTCTGCTTCTGACATGGGATGCTCTCTTGTTTCTTTCTCAAGTGTTTTTTGCGGGGATATCAATGATTTCCTTGCTTTTGTCTTATAAAATAGCTATGTCATAGCCTTAAATTCAAGGAAAACAGGTATTTTTATGCAGCGATTACAGAAGTCCATACTGGCGGCCGTGGTTCTCTCCGAGATCAGCCACGTGTTTTGCTGTGTTTTGCCTATCCTGTTTAGTGTTATCAGCCTTTTGGTTGGTTTGGGCGTTGTTGGCGTTATGCCGCAGATTTTCACAGAAATTCACGATGTGATGCACGCCTATGAAGTGCCGATGATCATTGTGTCCGGCATGGTCCTGTTTGTCGGCTGGGGGTTGTATTTCGTGAGCCAGAAGCTGGATTGTCACGATACCGGTTGCGGCCACGGGCCGTGCGAACCGCGCAAAAGAACGCGCACATTAGCCTGAAAATCGCGACGATTCTTTTCCTGATCAATGTCAGCATTTTCACTATTTTTCACCGCGGTATGAATATATCGCCGCAGACTGTCAGTGAGCAGTCCGAACATAAGCACCAACATTAATCCATGACCACAACGTTTAAAGATTTAGGTTTAACGCCGGAGACCCTTAAGGCGGTCGAAGAGTGCGGATATGAAATTCCGACACCCATCCAGGAAAAAGCCATTCCAATCATACAGATGGGACGCGATGTTGTGGGCCTTGCGCAAACGGGAACAGGGAAAACTGCCGGATTTACCCTGCCGATGATTGATGCGTTGTCGGGCGGGCGGGCACGGGCACGGATGCCGCGTTCACTGATTTTAGAGCCGACGCGGGAACTGGCGGCGCAGGTCGCTGAAAATTTCGATACGTATGGCAAGCACCATAACCTCAGCAAAGTTTTACTGGTCGGCGGCGAATCCATGAATGACCAGACAAAAGAGCTGGAAAAGGGCGTGGATGTATTGATTGCGACGCCGGGACGCCTTCTTGACCTGTTCGAGCGCGGGGCGATCCTGCTGACCGATATCAAGATCCTGGTGATTGATGAAGCTGACCGTATGCTGGATATGGGGTTCATCCCGGATATTGAGAAGATCGTGTCCAGATTACCGAAATTTCGTCAGACCCTATTGTTTTCTGCGACTATGCCGCCTGAAATCAAGCGGCTGACCGACAAGTTTTTGTCTAACCCGAAGGAAGTGTCTGTCGCACCGCCGGCTTCGCCGGCCAAAACAGTGACGCAAAGCATGGTGTATTGCCATCCGAAGAAAAAGCGCGAAACGTTAGAGAAAATCCTGCAGATGGAAGACGTCAAAAACGCTTTTGTGTTTTTGAACCGTAAGCGTGATATTGACGGGTTATCCGACTGGTTGAAGAAAAACGATTATGCCGCCGCGCCTTTACACGGGGACATGATCCAGTCCAAACGGACAGAAACACTGGAACGTTTTCGATCAGGAGATGTAACGATTCTTATCTGCAGTGATGTCGCGGCGCGCGGACTGGACATCAAAGGTGTTTCCCACGTATTCAATTACGATATTCCGTTTAATGCGGATGATTATGTTCACCGCATCGGACGCACGGGGCGTGCGGGCCAGAAGGGGCGGGCGTGGAATATTGCTACTGACGATGACAAGAAATTCATCGAAGCTATTGAAAAACTTATTAAGGGCTCGATTACTGTTGAAAAACTTGACGGCGAAAAAGAACAGCCTCCGAAGTCAGAAGAGCGCAAACCCGCAAATAAAAATGCCAAAGGAAAAAACACTAAAAAACAAATGGCAGATGATGACGACAGTGACGTCACCGGGTTCGGTGATGATATGCCCGCTTTTTTTCGCTAGAATCCCCTGAAATCCTTGATCTTTGCCGGCCGGGCTTTGACAATGACATCCTGGCTTTTAACCGTGCAAACTATGAGTAATTATTCAAAAAATTTCTTTGTTCTGAGCGCCCTTGCTTTCCTTTTGATTTCGGGGAGTGTTCCTGCCTTTGCTGATGGGCAGGAGGCCGAAGGCTCTGCGTTTGAGCCGGACGAAGCCCCTGTCGATTTGACCGCTGATA
>JAUHXT010000083.1 GCA_030426925.1 Alphaproteobacteria bacterium
CCGGGGAGGAGAAGATTATTCCGCCCGGTGCACGTTATTTTTTCTGTACCGTTGAATCGATGCCGATTGAGCAGGAATTTGATTTCCTGGCCGTGGATGAAATCCAGTTATGTGCCGATCCGGAGCGCGGGCATATCTTTACCGACCGGTTGTTACGCGCGCGTGGGATAGAATACACAATGTTTTTGGGCGCAGATACAATCAAGCCGATGATACGTGCCTTATTGCCCGATGCAGAGTTTATCAGTCGAGCGCGGCTATCGCAGCTGACCTATACCGGGTTTCGCAAGATGACGCGGTTGCCCAAGCGGTCCGCAGTTGTCGCGTTTTCGATATCCGATGTTTATGCGATGGCGGATTTGATCCGCCGTCATCGTGGAGGAACCGCCGTCGTGCTGGGTGCGTTAAGTCCGCGTGCGCGAAACAAGCAGGTGGGGATGTACCAGTCCGGCGAAGTGGATTTTATGGTTGCGACCGATGCGATTGGTATGGGGCTGAACATGGACATATCGCATGTTGCACTGGCGGCAACGCGTAAGTTCGACGGATACCGTCCGCGGAATCTAAGGCGAGCCGAGCTGGCACAGATTGCCGGACGCGCCGGGCGGTACAAGCGTGATGGAACGTTTGGGGTGACGGGGAATATTCCGGAACTGGATGACGATGTGGTCGAGGCGATCCAGACACACACATTCAATCCGTTAGAGGAAATCAGCTGGCGTAACAGTGTGCTGGATTATTCATCACCCAAAGCGTTGTTACAATCGCTGGAGCGGAAATCGGGGAACCCGGTTCTGGTTCATGGGCGACCGTCCGAAGATTACCTGACGCTGTCCGAGCTGGCGGGGCGGGAAGACATCGTGGCGCGGGCGACCAATCCGGATACAGTGCGGCTGTTATGGGAGGTGTGCCAGATACCGGACTTTCAGAAAATCCTGAACGATACGCATGAGCAGCTTGTGGCAGAAGTGTTCGGACATCTGGTCAACGGCGAACTGGATGGCGGTATTCATCCGTTGCCTGAAGACTGGATGGAGGCGCATATCGGTCGGCTGGATAGTATTGAAGGCGATGTCGATACGATTATGGCGCGGATATCGAATATTCGCACATGGACGTATATTACGCACCGTAAGGACTGGATGAACGATCCTGTATACTGGCAGACGCGGACGTTAGCGATTGAAGACAAGTTGTCAGATGCGCTGCATGAAGCGCTGATCAAGCGTTTCGTCGATCAACGTTCGTCCGTTTTGATACAGGCGGTGGAGGACGGCAGGCGGCTTCTGGCCGGGATTAAAAAGGACGGTGAAGTGGTCGTGGAAGGCCAGCGCGTGGGCTTTTTGGACGGTTTTCGCTTTATCCCGGACGAAACTTCGGGTAGAGAAGAGTACAAAGCGATAATGAGAGCGGCGAAATCCGCGTTACGACCGGAAATTAAGAGCCGGATAGGTATGATAACCACTTCGATCGACAAACAGTTTACTTTAGGGGAAGACGGCCAGGTTCACTGGCAAAAAGACTCTACCAATCCCCTGACCGGGCCGGTGATCGGGCGCGTGCAGAAGGGCGATGACATCCTGAAGCCTAAATTTGTACTGGAAGCCACCGAAGACTTGCTGGACGGGCAGGACAAGGCTGCCGTCGAAACGCATGTGCAGGGATGGCTGGACCGTCACTTGCGGGAAATTCTGGCGCCGCTTTTCAAGCTGGCTGACGAAACCGACATTGACGGACAGGCCAAGGGCATTGCGTACCAGGTGTATGAAGCGCTGGGCATTATTCCGCGAGAAGATGTGCAGGATTTAATCGACGGGCTGGATGAAACGGGACGGGCGGCGTTACGCACGCGGCGTTTGCGCATGGGGCCGCTGCTTTGTTACCTGCCGGAGCTGAACAAGCCTGCATCCGTTCGGTTGCAAGCGCTGGTGTGGAATTTATGGCATGGGCTGGCGCTTCCGGCCATTGTTCCAAAGGACGGCATTGTATCGTTCAGTATCAAGGACCAGCAAATAGATGAGAAATATTACCGGGCGATCGGATACCCGGTGTACGGACCGCGAGCGATCCGTGTTGATATGCTGGACCGTGTTGTCTGCGCGGTTTACGATAATGCCAAAGAGGGCAAGTTTCAGGCGCAGCACCAGATGGCCGAATGGCTGGGCAGTAATATTGCCGATTTGTACGAAGTGCTGGAAGCCATGGGGCACAAGAAGATCCATGATCCGCTGGAAGAAAAATTGAAGGCGGAAGTGCAGCAGGCAGACAAACCGGAAGAGGCAAAAGCCGAAGCGGCAAAGCTAGAAGACGAGCCAGAGAAAAAAGAAGAGAAGCCGGAGCTGGCGACCTTTGCGTTGAAACGTGGGAAAGCATCGGACAAGGCGAAACCGCGCCAGCCGAAGCAGTCTTTCAAGAAACAAAAACCGAAGAAGCCGCACAAGGCAAAGAGACCCAGCGAGCCGAAACCAAAATCCATTCAAACAGGACCGGCCCCGAAGCCGGAAGATTCCCCGTTTGCCGTTTTACAACAACTCAAGCTTGGCAATGATAAAGACTAGGTTGCTGGTTTTGATGTCTGCTTTCTGCGTGGTGGCTTTCCAGCCCGCGCAGGCGGCGATTTTTTCCGGTGCGTACTTGATGGAGCTATGCACACGCACGGTTGAAGGAACGGAAACGGTAAAGGGCGGGCATGCCACATGCCAGTCTTATATTGCCGGGATTATTGATTACCACCAGTTGCTGCGGTCCCTTGGCACGTCGCCGTCGGTTGATTTCTGTGTTCCCGAAAGCGTGAAGATGAACGATTTGCAGGACATCGTGTGGACGTATCTGGCGCAAAACGCGGAAAATGACCAGTTTATCGCCGCGCCCGCAGTCGCTTTGGCGTTGTTCGAAGCGTTTCCCTGTAGTGAATAAGCAACCTTCAGTCACAAAAATTATCCACAAGACATAAAAACCCTTTCATTTGATCTGCATTATGGTATGTGTGTGGCATCTCTTATAGAAAAGCCTGCGGGGTGCAGCCATGCGCTATGCTTACATTATCCTTGCCCTTATTCTTATCCTGCTGGCCGGTTCGGCGTATGCGGAGAGTGATATGCTGTTTATCCGTGCCGGTGTCGTGCAGTGCGGGACGCTGGAGGAGCTGAATTACGCGTGCGAGTATGACAAGCGTTGTTGCACGCTGAAAGAGTTGTTCTGGGAGGAAGAGCCGGAAGAGTTGTCCGATGTGCAGGACGGTGCGGATTTTCAGAACCTGATGAAAACCATTACGGTCGAACCGTCAGCCGGCGGCCAGGCGGATACGGTCAATATCGCCATTCAATAATTCCGGTCGATTACGTAATCGCATAAAGCATTCAGACAGGTTGCCAGTTCGGAGCCTTTCGGCAGGTTGTCCTGCGCCTGTTTCGTATAGATGCGGGCGAGGGCCATGCCCTTTGTGATCACATCATGTTTTTCGATCAGTTTTTGCGCGTGGGCGAGGTCGGCATCTGTTTGATCGCGGTCTGCGATCGTGCGTTGCCAGAAGGATTTTTCCTCATCATCCGCTTCCTGTAACGCAAGAATAACCGGTGCGCTCATCTTTCCTTCGCGGAAATCGTCGCCGACTGTCTTGCCCAGGGTTTCCTGATCCGCAGCATAATCCAGAACATCATCGATAATCTGGAACGCCATGCCAAGCGCCATGCCGTAGGCGCGGGTGGCGGTGATTGTTTTGTCATCCTGCCCGGCGATGACGGGTCCGACTTCACAGGCGGCGGCGAAGAGGGCGGCGGTCTTGCCCTTGATCACCTTATAATAATCATCGAGCGTAGTATCGAGGTTGCTTTGCGTGGCGAGTTGCAGGACTTCGCCTTCGGAAATGGTGGCCGACGCGTCAGAAAGGATGCGCAGGACGTCAAGATTGCCGTCCGCGACCATTAGCTGGAATGCGCGGGAAAACAGAAAGTCGCCAACCAGCACGCTGGCTTCGTTGCCGAACACGGCATTGGCCGATGGTTTGCCGCGGCGTTCCGCGCTGTCGTCCACCACATCATCATGCAGGAGTGTGGCGGTATGGATGAATTCCACAGCAGCGGACAGGCGGTGTGCCCGTCCCATGTCACCTTCATACAGTTTTGTGCAGGCAAGGGTCAGCAGCGGGCGGATGCGTTTGCCGCCAGCCGCGATCAGGTAGCTGGCCAGTTGCGGGATCATCGGGACATCAGATTGCATGTGTTCGATAATCAGGGCATTGACCGCTTTCATGTCATAATCAAGCAGTCCGGACAGGGCGCCCAGCGGGGAAATCCTGTCGTTATTGCTATCTTGCGCTTGCATCGGTGCGGGTTTCATGTTTTTGACATAGAACAGCCATAGAGGAAGGGCAAGCGAAAACATGCGCGAGATTTTCAGGTCAAACAACGCTATACAGCTGTCATTCGTTGAATCAAACCTGCGGGATGCGGGGATTGAACCGGTCCAGTTAGACCGGCATGCCAGCGTTACGGATGGCAGCATCAGCGCGATTGAAAGACGGATCGTTGTAAGCGATGATGATTACGAAAGGGCGATGCGCGTGATGTGCGATCTGGCGGACGAATTATGAGCGAAACAGAAGAAATTTTCCTGTTGGATAAAAAGGTGCGGATTAACGTGCTGGTGGACGGGTTTAAACCGGGACTGGATTCTGTTTGCCTTGCGGCGGCGTGTCCGGCAGAGGCGGGGGAGCGTGTTCTCGATATGGGGTGCGGTGTCGGTACGGCCGGACTGTGTGTTTTAAAACGCGTGGCGGGTGCCATCTTGACCGGCGTTGATTTCCAGTCCGATCATATTGAGCTGGCAGGACAAAATGCTGTTCTTAATGCAATGGATGAACGCGCCAATTTCATAGAAAGCGATATCAAGAATTATAGTGCGGACAAGACGTTCGATCATGTGATTTGCAATCCGCCGTTTTTGGAAACGGGCGCGCATCTGGTGTCCCCGTCCGCCCGGCGTGCGATGGCGATGGGGCACCTGGAGGAAGATTTTGATATCGCCGTGTGGATCAAGGCCGGATTTAACAATTTAAAATCGGGGGGCAGCCTGACGCTGGTTCACCGGGCGGACATGCTGGATAAAGTCATTTTGGGTATGGGCAAGAAGTTTGGGGCGATAGAAATTATCCCGTTATGGCCAAAGGCCGGACGCGATGCGCGGCGTGTTATTGTGCGCGGGATTAAGGGGCGAAAAACACCGGCGACATTACGTGCGGGCATTATTTTGCATGAAGATGACGGCGAATATACAAGCGATGCAAATAAAGTCCTGAAAGAAATGCAGTTAATATAGCAAAAACACTTTCCTTCATATGTATTTTTTAGTACGATTTCTTCAATAAATATAAAATAAAAGAACTATTACAGGGAGAAATACTATGTGGAGACTGTCGTCGTCCAGAACGAAAACTGTACCCGTTATCGATATAAAAGGAACGCTTGCCGATGTAAGCGGTAAGGGACCTTTTTCCGGTAAAGGGATTACCATCGACCAGTTACAAAAGCCGATTGACGAAGCGTTTGATGATAAGGACGTTCCTGCTGTCGTGCTGAATATCAATTCACCGGGCGGGACGGCGGCGCAGGCCGAACAAATCGCCGACTACATCCGTTTCAAGGCCGAAGAAACCGGTATTCCGGTCAAGGCGTTCGTCCAGAGTTACGGCGCATCCGGGGGGTACTGGATTGCGTGCGCGGCTGATGAAATATTCTGTCCTAAGACCAGCCTTGTCGGGTCTGTCGGTGTTATCGGGCAACAGTTGGATTTGTCCAAGTTCGGTGAAAATCACGGGATTGGCATGCGGTCCTTTACCGCGGGAAAGAACAAGGCAGGGCCAAACCCCTTTGCCGAGCCGACGCCGGAACAGCTGGCGAAAATCGAAGAGTTGCAGCAGGATATCCATGAAGATTTTATCACATGGGTGAAGTTGCGTCGTGGAGGCAAGCTGAAAGAAAGTTGTGACAAACTGTTTACCGGGGAAGCGTGGACAGGACGCCGCGCGGTTGCGTTAGGTCTTGTCGATAAGAACTACAGTTCGCTTGCACGGATGTTAAAAGTGGAGCTTGGCGATGTCAGTATCCATAAAATCCGCATCAAGCCTCCGGGGCTTATGGCACGACTGATGGGCGGCGATGTTGCCGATGCGGGGAAGGCGTTTGGCGCAGCAGCCGTACAGGGCGCGTTTGCCGAAGCGGGCGTGCGTCCCGGCCAGCATAGCAGTCTGGACTTGCGGGCAGCGTAAATAAATCTGGTGATGGCGGCGAAGATTCGGTATCTTCGCTGCCATGGAAAAGATACGCGAATTTTGTGAAGACATTCCCGGCCTGAACGCTTTTTTCGAGCGTAAGGGAAAGGTGGCGGTTATCCGTATGGCAGGCGTGATTGCCGATAGTTCGGCCATGCGCCGGGCGGGGATATCGCACCAGAAGTTTTCCAAGATTATCGACAAGGCATTTTCGATGAAGCCGCTGAGCGCCGTGGCGCTGGTGATTAATTCACCGGGCGGTGCGCCGGCGCAATGCTCGCTCATCACCAGCCAGATACGCAAGTTAGCAGATGAAAAAGAAATCCCCGTTTATGCGTTTGTCGAGGATGTCGCGGCATCGGGCGGGTACTGGATTGCCTGCGCCGCAGAGGAAATTTACGCGCAGGAGTCTTCGGTTGTCGGTTCCGTCGGTGTTATCAGCGCCGGGTTCGGGTTCGAGGATTTTATCGATAAGCATAATATCAAACGGCGTGTGCATACGTCCGGCGCAGACAAATCATTTTTAGACCCGTTCCTGCCGGAAACGGAGAAGGACGTGAAGCGGCTTAAAGTCCTGCAGGCGGATATCCATGACAGTTTCAAGAAATGGGTCAAGGCGCGCAGGGGCGAGCGTTTAAACGGTACGGACAAGGCTTTGTTGGAAGGCGCGTTCGGAACGGGCCTGCAGGCGATGGAGCGCGGGATGATTGACGGTATCGGCGACATGAAGTCGGTGATGAAAGACAAGCTGGGCGATAACGTGCGCTTTATCGATTTGAGCCCTGAGAAGAAATTGTTTTCATCCCTGCCGTTTGCCGGCGGGGACGCACACGGCAACTGGGTCCAGATGG
>JAUHXT010000008.1 GCA_030426925.1 Alphaproteobacteria bacterium
CTTCCATGCACCAGTCGATCGCGCACAGAGGGCCTGATGACGCCGATATCTGGCAGGACCCGGATGTTCCGCTGGTGTTGGCTCACCGGCGCCTGTCGATTATTGACCTAAGCGCCGAAGGCCGCCAGCCTATGGTTTCCGCATCCGGACGCTATGTCGTCGTTTATAATGGCGAGATATACAATTATATGGATATCCGCACCGATCTTGAAGGATTGGGGCATACGTTCCGCGGGCGCTCCGATACCGAAGTGATGCTGGCGGCGATGGATCGCTGGGGGGTCAATCAGGCGCTGCAAAAACTGAACGGCATGTTCGCGATTGTCTTATGGGATCGGCAGGAACGCCAGATCCATTTCATCCGTGACCGTTTTGGCAAGAAACCGCTTTATGTCGGCTGGGCCGGAAACAACCTTGTTTTCTCTTCCGAACTGAAGGCCTTTCACAAACATCCGGCCTTTAAACCGGAAATCAGCCGCGAAGCACTGACCAACTTCATGCATTACGCCTGCGTGTGCGCGCCGTTCAGTATTTTTGAAAATGTCTGGCAGTTGCTGCCGGCAGGCCGCCTGACCTTGAGCGTGTCATCCTTACAGGCCGGAACGGACTTGTCCGAACTGATGGAACCTTACTGGTTCATGCCCGATGTCATTCGTCACGCCCGCGCGCATCAGGTAAACAAATCAGAACAAGAAATTATCGATGATTTCGAAAGCAGGCTGCGCGTTGCAGTAAAGGAACGCATGATGTCCGATGTACCGCTTGGCGCGTTTCTGTCCGGCGGCATCGATTCATCTGTTGTCGTGGCCATGATGCAGCAAGGGGCATCTTCGCCCGTAAAAACTTTTTCAATCGGGTTTGAAGAGCAGGGGTACAACGAAGCCCAGCACGCAAAAAAAATTGCCGACTATCTGGGGACAGAGCATAAAGAATTTTACGTCACGCCAAAGGAAGCGCAGGACATTATCCCGACTTTGCCCGACATGTACGACGAACCCTTTGCGGATTCATCGCAGATCCCCACGCATCTGGTATCCAGACACGCCCGTGACCATGTCACGGTGGTACTGACCGGTGATGGCGGCGATGAAATGCTGGGCGGGTATGACCGTCACTTCCTGATCCCTGCCGCATGGAAAAAAGTCGGCTGGATGCCGTATCCCATGCGCGCACTGGGCGCCGTTATCATGACCTGTGTGCCGGAAAAACTGTATGACACCGTCCATCCCGGCCATCCGCAGTTTGGCCGCCGTATCCATAAACTGGCAGGGCTGATAAAACAAAGCGGCACGATGGAAGTCTACGATTATCTGGTCAGCGCCTGGATGAACCCGGAAAGCGTTGTGGTTGGCGGGTACGATCCGTACACGCCGCTCACTGATCCGTTATGGCAGGTTGGCGGTTTGAATATGGGCGAAGGGATGATGTATGGTGATGCGCTTTATTACCGCCCCAACGATTTGATGGTCAAAACCGACCGCGCGTCAATGGCCGTATCGCTGGAAGCGCGCGCCCCGCTAATGGATTACAAATTATTCGAATATTGCTGGTCCCTGCCGCATGACATGAAGGTGCGGGGCCTCAGCGGCAAGTGGCTGCTGAAAGAAGTGCTGAAACGTCATGTACCGGAAAAATTATACGACCGTCCGAAAATGGGCTTCGGCGTGCCGATCAACCAATGGCTGAAAGGCCCGCTGAATGAATGGGCGTCCGACTTGCTGCAACCCGACCGTATCCGCAATCAGGGTTTCCTGAACGCGGATGTTGTTGACAAAGCGTGGCAGGATCATAAAAAGGGCGTAATAGTCAGCGCGTCCGGCGGGCATTTATGGGCGACATTGATGTTCCAGGCGTGGTATGAACGCTGGATGAAGGGTTAAGGATAAAAAGAATATGAGAATAGCGATTACAGGTGGCGCGGGTTTTATCGGTAAACGTCTCGCTGATGCTTTGCAGCAGGACGGACACCAGGTTGTCAGCATCGACCTGAGTGAAGAAACGCCCGTGGACATTACCGACCGTCAGGCGGTCATCAACGCCGTATCGGGATGTGATGCGATTTATCACCTTGCCGCCGCGCACCGCGACGATATTTTTCCGCGTTCCATCTATTACGATGTGAACGGCAAGGGGACGAAGAATGTCATTGATGCCGCTGAAGCCAACGGCATCGACCGGATAATTTTTACCAGCAGCTTCGCGGTCTATGGCCTCAATTCCGGCACACCGGATGAAGACAGCGCGCCGCACCCCTTCAACGATTACGGCAAAAGCAAACTCGAAGCCGAAACGCACCTGAAATTATGGGCGGAAAAGGGGGAAGGGCGCAGTCTCGCCATCATCCGCCCGGTCGTGGTGTTCGGCGAAGGAAACCGCGGCAATGTCTATACGCTGATCAACCAGATCGCGTCCGGAAAATTCCTCAAAATCGGCTCCGGAAAAAACAAGAAATCCATGGCCTATGTCGGCAACGTTGCAGACTTTTTAAAATTCTGCCTGAACGGGCCGGAAGGCATGCAGCTTTTTAATTATGCCGATAAACCGGACCTCGACGTCAATGAAATGTTGGAGATCATTTACAAAGGCCTCGATAAGGAACAGCCGTCGTTCAGCCTGCCGTACGGTATTGGGCTGGGCGCGGGTTATGCCTTTGACGGGCTGGCGCGTGTAACGGGGAAAAACTTCCCGATTTCATCCGTGCGTATTCAGAAATTCTGCGCCGATACAACCTGTTCGGCAGAACGGTGCAGGCAGGCGGGCTTCGAACCGCGTTACAGCCTCGAAGACGGCCTGAAAAATATGATAGACCATGAATTTGCCGGAAGGAAAAAGGCAAAGGCAGCGTGAGTAGTCAAAAACTCAAAGTGTTAATGGTGTTAAACGACCTGGCGTGGTTCTGGTCGCATCGTCTTCCCCTTGCGAACGGCATACTGGCCCGCGGCTGGGATTTAACCGTCGCAACGCACGGAGCGGCCAGCGACGAAAAAATGAAAGCCATGGGCGTTGAAGGCATCGACCTCGCAGACCCCGGCGAAAAACTGAACCCGATAGCCGAATTAAAACTCATCGCCAGCATCGCAAAGGCGATACGGAATGCCGATGCGGACATCATCCACGCCATTACCCTGCGCCATGCGTTTTATACGGGGTTGATGGCGCGCCTGTTCGGTCATCAGAAGAAAATTATTTTCACAATCGCCGGGCTGGGCAGTTTCTTTTCATCGCAAAAGCTGAGTACAAAAATCCTGCGCGTCTTTATCATTCCATTTATGCGCTTTGCGTTCCGGCATAAAAATGCCGCCATTATTTTTCAAAACCCGGATGATTTTAAACTGATGCGCGCATGCAGCGCCGTGGGCTCATCCCAATCCGTTATCATCCGCGGCTCCGGCGTTGATTTACAGAAATTCCCGTTCGCGGAAATTCCGGGTGGTGACCCTGTCCTGCTGTTTTCTTCGCGTTTGTTAAAGGAAAAGGGTTTGGGTGAATTCGTATCTGCCGCCCGCCTGTTGAAAGAAAAAGGGGTAAAGGCACGGTTTGAAGTAGCAGGTGCCGCCAGCGATGAAAACCCGCGCTGCTTTAAACCGCAAACAGTGCAGGCCTGGCATGATGAAGGGCTTATTCATTGGCACGGGCAGATATCGGACATGCCCGCGCTTATCAAGCAATGCACGATATTCGTCCTGCCGTCTTATTACCGTGAAGGTGTGCCGAAAGTATCGTTAGAGGCACTGTCGGTTGGCCGTCCGGTTATCACCACCGATATGCCCGGTTGCCGCGAAACGGTGGAGGACGGCGTAAACGGTTTCCTCGTCCTGCCCAAAGACCCGGTGGAACTGGCCGAGAAAATCGAAACGTTGTTATCCGATCCGGCGCGCCTGAAAGCGATGGGCAAGGCCAGCCGTGCAAAAGCGGAAAGCGAATTCGGTGTCGATTTCGTGGTCGAACGGACTCTGGAAATATACGATGGCGCGAAACCGCAAAGAATACGGAAAGCCGCCTAATTTTCTGCGAATAACAGGGCAAAAAAAAATAAATTCCGTTTACAGCTTTTTCCGTCTTGTTTATTCGTGGTTGTACTTACGAAACATTTTAAATGATTTGGCCGCAGCGCAAACCAAGGATGGGTATTGCCGCAGCCGGAAAAGTTTAAGCACCAGAATAAGGATTATTCACGATGCTGAAGACGAGGACACTTCCCCAAAAAGTAGCGCTTGGCGCTGTTCTGGTGGGCTTAAGCGGTTTTGTACCAAAGGTCACAAAGGTCGCAAAAGCGGCCACGGCGACTATCAGCGCATCCGGCTCCTTCACCGGCGGCATCCAGATAACGGCTAAAACCAATGTGAATTTCGGGAAGGTGGTCGCCACCGCCCCAAGCGGCAGTATCAGCATCACACCCGGCGGCGCGACTTTTGTAAACGGCGCGTTCTTCAACTCTCCCACAATTTCAAACGGCGCGGTTGTCTTTAACGCCGGCGCGGCAAAGGTGATGACGGTACAGGTAAGCGGCCTGCAAAAAACCATTCCGCTGGGCACGGTCGCCGGGCAAAAAACAGGTATTGTGAACTTCGCGACTGTAAAGGTCGGCGGTCCGTTCCCCGGCCTGCTAACGCTCACCACCGCTGCACCGAACGATACCGTCCTGCTGACCAGCACGACCCAGCCGGTACGCGTCGGTGCAATCCTGTCATGGGGCGCGGTACAGCCAATCGGCTCGTTCTCTCAGGCCGTTGTCATTACGCTAACGTTCTAGCAATATTTTTTCGGGAAAATTTGGAGCGGGTGAAGGGATTCGAACCCTCGACTTCAACCTTGGCAAGGTTGCGCTCTACCCCTGAGCTACACCCGCGTGCCAATGAATAAGCAGTATTTATAGCGTTCAAAACGGGAATTGCAAGTGTGAATTCGCCCTATGGGACAATTCGGTGAAGGGGAACGTAGTATTCCTCGGTATCCTGCCCTTTGACATGGATAATCAGGACGTTTTCGGGGCTGCTGTCCAGAGCGGTGATGGCGTCGTCAGACAGCTTTTTGCCCAGCAGCCACCCACCGGACTCTTCATTTTCATAAGATATTTGCAGTTGGTGGTCATACCGGAAATATTCAACAGACCCGATTTTATCGGGAAAATTTTCGTCTGATAGCAGGGCTATATGGCCGTCTCTGAGTTGGGCTAGTTCGATGGACATGGCTTCGGCTCCCCGGTAATAAAAGGAAATTCTTTTGTACCTACGCTTGCCCTACCATGTATTTCTTTAACTGTTGATGGTGCGAGTTTGTGGAGTAAGCTCGGACCGCTCCCGTACTTCCACAATTCTCTTGCGCCGTATAGCTGCTGGTTCTTCATTATTTTTTACCCTGTTCATCTTTTTGACTTAATTCTGCCACAAACGGATTAAGGATTACAAATTTGACCGTCTATAACCTGTCAAAGCCTTGCTTTGCTTGGTATTTCACGCTATGCAGGTGAAATGAACGAGCATGCATATCAAGAGAGTCAGGAAGAGGAATTGCCGACATCTCCGGACGCGTTAATGCGCAAACTGGACGATTTGGGCATTTCCTATCAAAAGCACGAACATGAAGCCGTCTTCACGGTAGCGGAGAGCGAAAAGCTGGAATCCGGCATTCCGGGAACGCATTGCCGCAACCTGTTTGTGCGGGACAAGAAAAAGAAAATGTTCCTGGTCGTCCTGCCCAATGAAGTGCAGGTGGACATGAAAAAGCTGGCGCCGGTGATTGGGTCCGACCGCCTGTCTTTCGGCTCTGCGGACCGCTTGTGGCAATATCTGGGGGTACGCCCCGGTTCTGTCTGTCCGTTTTCGATTGTGAACGACACAGACAAGGACGTGAAAATCGTCCTTGATAAGGGAATGATGGAATCCGGCCTGGTGAACTACCACCCGCTGGTGAATACGATGACCCTGACGCTAAGCCCTGCCGACCTTTTGACCTTTATCAAAGACTGTGGCCACGATCCGCTTATAGTGGACTTGAAGCAGGCGAAGCCCTAGATACCTTCACTTTTTAACGAACAAGACTATTTTTTTAGGTATGGACGATACAGGTGCAAAAAATTTACCGGATGAACTGCCGATATTCCCGCTGACGGGCGTATTGCTGCTGCCGCGTGGCCATTTGCCTTTGAATATCTTTGAACCCCGTTACCGCGCAATGGTTGATGAGGCCCTGAAAACCCACCGCATGATCGGCATGATACAGCCGCGCAGTTGCGGTGAAAACCTGTACGAAGTCGGCTGTGCCGGGCGTATTATTGCGTATGAGGAAACGAATGACGATCGTTACCTTATCACGCTGGAAGGGGTCAGCCGTTTCAGGGTGAAGAGCGAACTGGAACTGAAAAACGGTTTCCGCCGGGTGACGCCCGACTGGTCAGATTTTGAAAAAGACCGCGTCCCGATGGATTGTCTGGATCTGGACAAGGACAAACTGCTGGCCTTACTGCAGCAATATTTCGACCATGAAGGCCTGTCCTGTAACTGGGAATCGATTGAAAATTCCGAAGACGAAAAACTGATTACCGCGCTGGCGATGATATGCCCCTTCGATGCATGCGAAAAACAGGTGCTGCTGGAAACCACCTGTTGCCGGGAGCGCGCAAAAACCTTTATGACGATGCTCGACATGGCAGTGAAATGCGAACAATGCGGCCATGACCCCGATATCCAGCATTGATCTTTCCCCCCGATAAATCTATAGATTTTGTTTATGAACCAGCTTGTTGATCCGAAATTGTTAGAAATACTGGTCTGCCCGTTGACCAAGGTTCCGCTGCGCTATGACGGGGAAAAACAGGAACTGCTGTCCGATGCGGCTGCACTGGCGTACCCGGTGCGCGACGGCATCCCGATCATGTTGATCGACGAAGCTCGCAAAATGGACGATAGCGAAATAAAGAAATAATTTATGTGGTGGGACCGCCGGCCAGTCCGCTGACTGTTACGACCCTCTGCGGGGTTTGCACGGCATCTGCTTGCAAGCTTGCATCTGTGGCAGGCGTATCTGCATCTGCAGCAGACGTTTGAAATATTTCGGTCAGGCTGCCTAAACCAAAACCGTTTTCTGTTAGACCGGAAAGCGCACTCTGAATTTGTTCCATAAGTGGGCCAAGAAATTCGGATATTTGATCCATGATTTGTTGGCCGAGTTCACTAATATTGAAACCGCCCAAATCTATACCTGAAAAATCAAAATTTGATGAAAGGCCGCTGCTTTGCGTCGGGCTGCCCTGCGCTGCACCGCTAAAGCTGTTCTGCAAATGCGTAATGCCTACTATATCGACCAAAAAATCCTCCCGTTTTTTTATATTCTTATTATACGAAAAACGGCCTTTGGATTGCGAATTTTCACCATAAGTATATGTTTTTAAATACAAAAACTTCTTACTTTTTGGTGGGACAAAACAACTGATTGACAGAAAAGCGCGTAATCCGGTACAAAATCCCTATGCAACATGGTCTGACACAAAATCTGCTGCTTCTAGACCTCCTCCTTATGCGCCCCTGACCGGGCATGAGGCGCCTTCGCTTGCGTCTGCGGTCATGGGGAAATCCTTTACATTTTCAACGCAATACGATTTATAAAAGCCGTGACGGCATGAGGAGCTACAGATATGTCTGAACAGACACAAACACAGGACGAAAAAAACCGGGTTATCATTTTTGATACGACCCTGCGCGATGGAGAACAATCGCCGGGCTGTTCCATGAACCTGGAAGAAAAACTGCGCATCGCCCGCATGCTGGACACGATGGGCGTTGATGTGATTGAAGCCGGTTTCCCGATTGCCTCCCCCGGCGATTTTGAGGCGGTGAGCGAAATCGCAAAGACCGTCAACAACGCCATCATTTGCGGGCTGTCCCGTGCGAAGGCAGGCGATATCGAAACCGCTGCCGCCGCACTGAAGGAAGCCAAACGCAAACGCATCCACACATTCATTTCAACATCGCCGCTGCACATGAAATACAAACTGCAGATGGGCCCGAATTCGGTTATCGAAGCAATCCATGAAAGCGTCACGCTGGCGCGTAATTTCACCGACGATGTGGAATGGTCGGCCGAAGACGGTTCGCGCACCGAAGATGATTTTTTATGCCAGTGCGTGGAAACCGCGATTAATGCGGGCGCCACCACGATCAACATTCCCGATACGGTGGGTTACGCAGTGCCGGACGAATATTACCGCCAGATCAAAATGCTGTTCGACCGCGTCCCGAACATCGATAAGGCCATCATCTCCGTCCACTGTCACAACGATCTGGGACTGGCCGTCGCCAACTCTATTGCGGGGGTTCAGGCAGGCGCACGGCAAGTGGAATGTACGATCAACGGCATCGGCGAACGCGCAGGCAACGCCGCGCTGGAAGAAATCGTTATGGCCCTGCGCACCCGCCACGATGTCATGCCGTACCACAACAACATTGATACGACGATGATTACCAAGGCGTCCAAAACCCTGTCCACGACGGTGGGTTTCAGCGTCCAGCCAAACAAGGCGATTGTCGGGAAAAACGCTTTCGCCCATGAAAGCGGTATCCACCAGGACGGTATGTTAAAGAATGCGGCCACGTACGAAATCATGACCCCGGAATCTGTAGGCCTGAACAAATCCGAACTGGTGCTGGGCAAACACTCTGGCCGCCACGCCCTGAAATCGAAGGTCGAAGAACTGGGCTACGAACTGGGTGATAATTCGTTTCAGGATTTGTTTAAACGTTTCAAGGAACTGGCAGATAAAAAGAAACAGATTTTCGATGACGATATCACCGCCTTGATCGAAGACGAAATGGCGACCGAACATGACCGCATTCAGTTTGTATCGCTGCAGGTGCAGGCCGGATCAAAGGGGCCGCAGGTCGCCGAACTGGAAATCGAAGTAGACGGCGAAATAAAACGTACAAGGGTCGAAGGCAACGGCCCTGTCGATGCGATCTTCAAGGCCATCCGCGAGATTGAGGCACACCCCGATGCAAGGCTTCAGTTATACCAGGTGCATGCGGTGACCGGCGGTACGGACGCGCAAGCCGAGGTAACGGTAAGGTTGGAAGAAAACGGCCGCACGGTCAACGGTTCCGGCGCCGATGCCGATACGCTGGTGGCCTCCGCCCGTGCTTATATTCACGCGCTGAACAAGCTGATGACCAAACGCGGTAAGGGAAAACCCGACGTAAATCCTTGAACGCTAAATCACAAAGATAATAAACTGTGATGAAACTTCTTAGTAATAAAATAACAAAAGGACAAAAGATTACCCTCATTGTAATGTTTTTGCCCGCTTCGTTTTTGCTGCTCGGAATTTTTGATCAATACGACTCGGAGACAGTCACTATATTCTGGTTCTACACATTATTCTTGGTATGGGTATATCTTATATTAAGTTTAAGCTGCAGAAAATTTTTTGAGAAGCATCTAAATAAAATCTCACATATATCTGCTACACTATTTATTTTGTTAAATATAGCAACCTTTGGAGAAATAGATGTTTATGAGCGATGGCATTGGGAACCTGAAATACCGGAAGCATTAAAAAAAGAAGATTCTTGGACACTTGAATACAAAGAGTTTTGTGAATCTGATTTAGCAACTTTACAAGCGGCAGCAACAAGAGAAAATCTAAACCTTTATATATATAATTCTGGATTAATTGAAATTGCAGAAAGGGATTTTTCCAAACGTAAAGGAAGTTTTGTTCCTACAAAAATTTCAGAAAGTTGTCTTGCTACGCCAAATATATATAAAGCTTATATTCGCTCTCTAAAAAAAGGAGAGCCATGGGTGGTAAATAACTATATTGACGAGAAATCCTATAAAGAGCGGCTAGAAATATTAACAATTTGGTACGAATGGTATGACAAAAGGCAGAAGAATAAAGATTTTCCTAAAATAAAATTATATGAAGACCCATTTGATCAGGATTATTTGATTTTGTGGCTTCTTACGGTATTTCTAGTGGGTATTTTGTTTTTTAATTTGTTTTCAGAAAGGAAATTTTTATAGTCTCTTTTCCTCCTAAAAATGAGATTATCAGAAACTCTGCGTCTCTATGGTGAAAATAAAAGATCCTTCGACTATGCTCGGGATGACAGGGTGGAGGTAATAGCAGCAAAAACATCTTCGAACATTTCGGTGGTAAGCCGCCCGGTGTTTGTGTTGTAGCGCGAGCAGTGATAGGAATCGAACACGCGCACACCATTCTTTAGAGAGTGCTTTGCCCCGTGCGCGAATTTAAAGGCGGAGATTTTCTCACCGCATGCTTTCAGCACATTGTTGTGAGAGATAAGCCCTAGGCATAAAATCGCCTTCAGGTTAGCCATGCCTTCAATCTCGCTTTGCAGGAACGGGCGGCACCGGTTCATTTCATCGCCCACCGGCTTGTTTTCCGGCGGCACACACTTCACGGCATTGGTGATGCGCGTATCAATAAGCTGTAATCCGTCATTGGGGTCGGCCTTATACGTGCCTGTCGCCAGCCCGAATTTTAAAAGCGTGCCGTACAAAAGCTCGCCCGCGTAATCACCGGTAAAGGGCCGTCCTGAAAAATTGGCCCCGCGTAATCCCGGCGCCAGTCCGACAATCAGGAGCTTGGCATCCAGATCGCCGAACGGCGATACGGGCGCGTTATGCTTGTCAGGAAATTTTTCCCGATTATCGTCACGGAAGGCGGCAAGGCGCGGGCATAAGGTACAATTGTGGTCAGGCAGCTGCATGGCGGCAAGCCTAGCAGATTTTATACGTCGATATAAGCCGGTTCTTCGGAATTTTGGTGCGTATCACTGCCTTGAGCGTCGCTGCGAATGATATATTGTTCCAGCGCGGATAAGTCGATGAAATGATCGGCTTGCCGTCGCAACTCGTCCGCCACCATGGACGGGTTGCTTAAAATGGTGCTGATGACCGTAAGGCGCACCCCTTTACGTTGCACGGCCTCCACCAGTGTCTTGAAATTGCCGTCGCCCGAAAACAGGATAATATGATCGACCCTGTCGGCGATTTCCATCATATCGATCGCCAGTTCGATATCCATGCTGCCTTTGATTTTCCTGCGGCCCTGATCGTCGGTGTATTCCTTGGTCGGTTTGGTGACAAGGCTGTAGCCATTATAATCAAGCCAGTCGACCAGCGGGCGCAGCGGGGAATAATCCTGCTCTTCCATCAAAGCGGTATAATAGTATGCGCGCAGTAGCCGGCTTTGGCCCGAAACCCATTCCAGGAGTTTTTTGTAATCAATCTCGAAATTCAGACTCTTTGCCGCAGCATGCAGATTTGCGCCGTCGATGAACGCAGCTATTTTGTCTTCTTTATAAAATGGTAGTGCCTGTGGCATAAAATCACCTTTACATATTAGAAAAGTCTAATATATAATAATTCTCATTATTAGGAAAGAAAAAAATAGTAATAATTTTACCGAGGTCAAGGGCGTGCTTTTTCTTGCGCTTTCGCGGCACTTTCATTATAAAAAGCCCTGAATTCGTAAAAAAAGGTGAAATGACATGGCACGCGTGACCGTTGAAGACTGTATTGAAAAAATCCCGAACCGCTTTGAACTCGTGATGGTGGCTGCCCAGCGCGCCCGCAAAATCGGCTCTGGCGCTGCGTTGACACTGGAACGTGACAATGACAAGAACCCGGTTGTCGCGTTACGCGAAATCGCAGATGAAACCATCAATATTGATGATCTGAAGGAAGAACTCGTCCGCTCCCATCAGCGCATTATCGTGAATGACGATGATGATGAAGATGTCATTGATCTGATGGAAGGCGAAGAAGAGTGGAGCACGATTGCCAAGCATGAAGGCGCGATCGACATTAATTCCGATGATCCTGTCGATGCTGGTGACGACGATGATGGGGAAGAACCGTCTCTTGAAGACTTGGCTGGCGCCCCTGAAGAAGACTAAGTTATTCTTTTTGAACATTTTTTTAAGGCCGGCATTCGTCGGCCTTTTTAATTTTCAGTGATTCTTCACCCTCTTCATGGTACGGTGGCAGATGATAAGGAAAATCAACAATACAGGGGCTAAACCCCTGATATGAAACTGTTAACATATGACCGGGCAAACTGAACTTCTCGATATGATGAAAAGCTATTCGCCGGACCTGGATGAGGGAGTAGTCATTCAGGCCCACGATTACGCCAAAAAAATGCATGAAGGTCAGACCCGTGCGTCTGGTGAACCGTATTACACCCATCCGGTTGCCGTAGCCGGTATTCTGGCCGGTATGCGCCTTGATACGGCATCGATCCTGACCGCGATCCTGCACGACACGCTGGAAGATACGGACGCCACATATGGCGATCTGGAAAAAAAATTCGGCAAGGAAGTCGCCGATCTGGTCGAAGGCGTCAGCAAACTGACCAAGATTGAAAGCCAGACCTTTGAAGGCAAGCAGGCGGAAAATTTCAGGAAGCTTTTGCTGGCCATGTCCGAAGATATCCGTGTGCTGCTTGTAAAACTGGCTGACCGCCTGCACAACATGCGCACGCTCGACAGTTTCAAGAAAGCGGAAAAGCAGCGCCGTATTGCACGTGAAACACTGGAAATTTACGCACCGCTGGCCGAGCGCATCGGTATGCATGAAATCAAGGAAGAGCTGGAAGATTTAAGCTTCAAATATATAAACCCCGAAGCACGGGAAAGCATTATCAACCGCCTGTCCTTCTTGCGCTCCGAAGGTACGGGCCTGGTCACAAAAATCCTTGAAACCCTGCAAACGGAAATCGACAACGCCGGTATCAACGGTGAAGTAAACGGCCGCGAAAAATCGCCTTATTCCATCTGGAAAAAAATGCAGCGTAAGAACGTGGCGTTCGAACAGCTTTCCGACATTATGGCCTTCCGGATTATCGTGGACAATATTGAAGAATGTTATCACGTGCTGGGCATTATCCATTCCAAATACCCGACAACGCCGGGCCGCTTTAAGGATTATATTTCAACGCCCAAACCCAACGGTTACCGCTCCATTCACACGACCGTGATCGGCCCGGAACGCCAGCGCATTGAAATCCAGATCCGCACGCGTGAAATGCACGAAGAAGCGGATTTGGGGGTTGCCGCGCACTATGCTTATAAGGAAGGTAAAGATAAGGTCAATCCACAGGACATCCGCAAATACCGTTTCATGCGCGAGCTTCTGGATATTCTGGAACAGGAAGCAAAGCCTGAAGAATTTCTGGAGCACACCAAGCTGGAATTGTTCCAGGAACATGTCTTCGCCTTTTCACCCAAGGGCGATTTGATCGAATTGCCGACCGGCTCGACCCCCGTGGATTTCGCCTATGCTATTCACTCCGGCGTTGGCGACCGATGCGTCGGGGCGAAAGTGAACGGCCGCATTGCGCCGCTGAACACCAAGTTGCAAAACGGCGACCAGGTGGAAATCATCACCGGTAAAACGGAAAACCCGTCCCCGACATGGGAACGTTTTGTCGTGACGGGCAAGGCGCGTTCGCACATTCGCCGTTTTATCCGCCAGCAACAGCGCGACGAATACATCCTGCTTGGCCGCGCGATGTTGAAAAAGATTTTTGAACAGGAAGGCTACGATTTCACCGATAAGGCCGTGGCAGGCATTATCAAGAAATTAAGGGTCGAAGAGGTCGATGATGTGTTTGCCAATATTGGCTCCGGTCATTTTTCCGCGCGCGATGTGTTTCGTGCGATTTTCCCCGCCCATAAAACGGAACCCAAAAGCCTGCCCAAGGAAGAAAGCGATATTGCCTTCGCCAAACGGGAAGGGCAGGAAAAACCGGTACCGATCAAGGGGCTTATTCCCGGCATGGCTGTGCATTTCGCCCGTTGCTGTCACCCGCTGCCCGGCGACCGCATTGTCGGGATTGTGACAACGGGTAAGGGCGTCACCGTCCATACGATTGATTGTGATACGCTGGAAACCTTTGCGGATACACCGGAACGCTGGCTCGACATCGCATGGGGAGAAGGACCGGACGCACCTGAGGCTCATGTAGGGCGTCTGACTGTCACCATTGCGAACAAACCCGGCGCACTGGGCACGTTATCGACCGTGATCGCGAAAAACGGCGGCAATATCACCAATTTAAAGATTGTGAACCGGACGCTGGACTTCTGGGACATGAACCTCGATGTCTATGTCAACGACACAAAACATCTAAGCAATATCATTGCCGCCTTGCGCGCCACGCCGGAAGTCGCCACTGTTGATCGCGCCCGCCCGCGCTAAAAAGGCATTATTTTCTTGCTTCTGCGCCCACTTTTCTTATTTCTAGTCCTATGTTATTTGCACGCCGCGATAAGGAATCCCTCAAAAACAAGTTCCGCAATATGGTCTGGCCCAAAATGGGCTGGTGGCGGACCCTGAAATATTACAAACACAGGGCCGTGCGGATTGAGGACAGTTCGTACAGCATCGCGGCCGGACTGGCGTTTGGCTGCGCGATTTCGTTTACGCCTGCCTTCGGTACGCATATTATTCAAAGCGCGGTATTCTGCTGGGCCTTCCGCGCGAACTGGATTGCGGCTGTATTGGCCACGACATTCGGCAACCCGCTGACCTTTCCGTTTTTATGGTCGATCAGTACTTTTATCGGTGTGAGTCTGTTTCACCTTTTTGGTTTCGGCGATTTCCTCGACGGGTTTTACTTTCCGGATAAAATCGAAGATATCTGGGACCTGCCTGTCAAATACCTTGCCCCCGTCATGGTCGGTGGCTATGTCGTTGGTGCGGCCAGTTACCCGATGTTTTATTACCCGTTCCGCGCGATGTTGAAGGCCGAACGCAAAGCGCGGAAAGCGCGCCTGAAGAAAAAAGTTCATCAGGTCGCAAAAGAAGTAACGGGGCAGGAGGAATAACCATGATTATCGGTATGGGTAGTGATTTAATAGATATCCGCCGCGTGGAAAAAACGCTGGAACGCTTTGGTGAAAAATTCATTCGCCGTTGCTTTACCGAAACGGAAATCGCCAAGGCGGAAAGACGCCGCGGCGGCGGTACGCATATCGCCACCTATGCCAAACGGTTCGCGGCGAAAGAAGCATGTTCCAAGGCACTGGGCACCGGGTTTTCGAATGGCGTTTATATGCGTGATATCGGCGTGGTGAACGATGCGCTGGGCCGCCCGACCCTGCATTTGACGAACGGTGCATTGAAACGCCTGCAATCTATGCTGCCTGATGGGAAGGAAGCGCTCATTCATTTGACCCTGACCGACGAACCGCCAATCGCCAGTGCCCATGTGGTTATTGAGACGGCTGATTAGCGGCAAGGTCGCCAGCAATAAAACCGGCAATCGCCTGCGCCCCCGCTGGTGTCACATGTCCGTCCAGCGGATAGTAAATGTCGGAAATATCATCATACCCGGTAAGGGCAGGGGCCGTGCTTGTCACGCGCCCGGTCACCGCGATGGCCTGCAAATCGCGCTCGGTCTGTTCCCAGCTTCCGCGCATCACGTCCTGCATCGGGTGGACAAGGTAAATGCTTGTATCAAAGTGATAGGTTTGTGACAGCCGCTCCAACCGCTCGAGTTGCCCGCGCATGATGTCCAGTGCGTGCACGCGTTCTTCGTCTTTCAGACCGGGGCTTAAAGCTTCCCGCAGCATCGGTCCGAAAATGTAATACCCAAGACGCGCAAGGTTGATATGTTCCAGCACCCAGTGCCGTTGTTCCAGTATGCGTCGTGCCAGGGATGGTTTGGGGGCGGGCGCGGCTGCCAAATCCTGCACGGGCGTTTCGGCTGGCGATTGCGCCGCGATGTCACGCAAATTATCGGCAAGGTCGTTACCGCCCATGAACGCGGACGTCATCACGTTGGGCATCAGGATAACGCGCTCCGGCTTCCATCCCTGTGCTTTCAGGAAATCTTCCAGCCGGTCAATCTGTGCAATGGTTGAAGATCCCGGCAGGCCGAGATTGACGCATTGTTTCTGTAATTCCCCGCAAACCAGTCGCGGGATTGTTTCATCACCGGCCAGCCCGACACCATAGGTCATGGAATCCCCGATAAACAGAATGTCCGGTTTGTCCGGCACATTCGGTCCGCGCGTACCGATCGCACTGTGCCGTGTCGGCACATCGAATTCCTGTGTAATCTGCCGGTATTCCAGCCCGGGCTTTAACGTGTATTGCGGTGTGAAGATCGAAATAGGGTTTTCGCCGTTTGTTTGAAACGTTTTGTTTCCATATTGGATTGGAAAAACGAGGCGTGATATCCCTTCCAGAAGGGCGAACGAAAGCGTGATGCTGACAAAAAGAACGAGGATGTTCTTGCTCAACTGCATTTCCTTTCTGGATTTCTGTATAAAGTTCGGATAAAACCCTTGGATACCATGAGTGAGAATATTGAAAAACAGGCGGAAAGCCAAGAAAAAGTCCAGCCGCTTGCACTGTCTGCAAAGCCAAGGGACAGGGCGTCAAAACAGGCGCAGGACGCAAAGCTGATTGAAAAAGAAGACATGGGCGAATTTTTTAGGACGGCGTTGATCGCGATCATCCTGGCGCTGGTAATCCGCTCGTTTTTCTACGAACCGTTCAATATTCCGTCCAGTTCCATGAAACCGACATTGCTGGTGGGTGATTATCTGTTCGTCAGCAAGCCTGCCTATGGGTATTCCAAATATTCTTTTCCGCTAAGCTCCATCATCCCGATTGACGGACGCGTTATGTTCAAGGAACCAAAACGCGGGGACGTTGCCGTATTCAAACTGCCCAGCAACCCGTCCGTTGATTACATCAAGCGCATTGTCGGTCTGCCCGGCGATACAGTGCAGGTTCAGCGCGGCCGCCTTTATATCAATGGTGAAATCGTTCCACGTGAAATGGTGGGATTGAAAGAAGTCAGCAAGGATTTCGGATTGGACGTCACCATGATGGAATATATAGAAACATTGCCCGGCGGTGTGATGCACCGTATTTACGAGGAAACCGATAACGGTGAACTCGACAACACGACAGAATATGTCGTTCCGCCGAACCATTATTTCATGATGGGCGACAACCGCGATAATTCGCAGGACAGCCGTGTAACAGGCATGGTCGGCCCCGTACCGTACGAAAACATTGTCGGCCGCGCATCCTTCCTGTTTTTCTCGATTGATGAAACGGCGGATTTATACAACCCGCTGACATGGCCGGGTGCAATCCGTTACGGACGTATCTTTGATACGATTGGCCCGGTGCGCCCCAAAGACGACGAAGAACAAACCCCCCAGTGACCCTATGTCTGAAGTGCTGACAGATCTTGAAAAAAAACTGGGCTATACTTTCAGCAACCGCCCGCTTTTGACCAAGGCTCTGACCCATTCCAGCACGGGGCATTCCAGTACCGGCGAACAGCGCAATTATGAACGCCTTGAATTTTTGGGCGATCGCGTACTTGGCCTGATCATGGCTGACATTTTGTATAAGACTTTTCCCGATGAAAGCGAAGGCGGTCTGGCCAAACGGCACAGCGCATTGGTACAGGGTAAGACCCTGGCCGATATCGCTACGGAATATCAACTGGGGGAATACGTCCTGATGTCGGATTCCGAACGGGATTCCGGCGGCGCGGAAAACGAAAATATTCTGGCCGATGTGATGGAAGCGCTCCTGGCCGCACTTTACCTTGATGGCGGCTTGGAAAGTGCGTGCAAAGTCATTGAAAGCTGGTGGGGCGATCGCATCCACACGATGGACAAGGCCCCGCAGGACCCGAAAACCGCGCTGCAGGAATGGGTACAGGCGCGCGGCTTGCCATTACCGGCCTATGACGTTGTTGCGCGCGAAGGTCCTGATCACGCGCCCTTATTTGTCGTCGAGGTGCAGGTGCTGGGCGAAAAGCCGATACGCGCTGATGGCCCCTCCCGGCGGCAGGCGGAAAAGATGGCCGCTGAATCCATGCTCACCGTTTTGAAAAAGGGCCGCAAGTGACGACAGACACCTCACAAACACGCTGTGGTTATGTTGCCGTTGTTGGTGCGCCCAACGCCGGTAAATCCACATTGATCAATGAAATGGTCGGCACCAAGGTGTCGATCGTCTCCCCGAAGGTGCAAACAACCCGCACCCGTGTTCTGGGCATGCTTGTCCATGAAGGTGCGCAGGTGATACTGGTCGACACGCCCGGCATCTTTGAACCTGATAAACGTAAAAACCTCGAACGCGCAATGGTGGCCGCGGCGATGGACGGTTTGTCCGATGCTGATGCAATCCTGCTGCTCGTTGATGCCGCTTCCTATAAAAAGCAGGAAATTGAGATGATTATCGGCCGTTTAAAAGGCCATGACCGCCCGGTTATTCTCGCACTCAACAAGGTAGACAAGATAAAGCCGGAACGCCTGCTCGACCTCTCCCGTGAACTGAACGACCTGCACGATTTCAAGGCGACTTTTATGATTTCGGCCCTGAAAGGCAACGGCGTGCAGGACGTTGTAAAATACCTCTCACAAATCATTCCCGAAGGGCCGTTCCTGTTCCCCGAAGACCAGGTGTCGGACATGCCTATGCGGTTGCTCGCCGCCGAAATTACGCGTGAGAAGCTCTTTTACAAGCTTCACCAGGAACTGCCCTATGCGCTGACCGTCGAAACGGAAAGCTGGGAGCCGTTTAAAGACGGCAGTATTAAGATAGACCAGACCATATATGTGTCACGTGACAACCATAAAGGCATAGTGCTGGGCAAGGGTGGAAGCCTCATTAAGGAAATCGGGGAGAAGTCGCGCATAGAATTGGAAGAGATTTTGGATACCCGTGTACACTTGAAATTGTTCGTCAAGGTGCGCGAAAACTGGATGGACGATCCCGAGCGCTTTTCAATCTGGGGCTTGAAGCAATAGGGTAAAAAAGGCCGTAAATTTGGCGAAAAAATTTTTCACTGTGGATAAAGAAGCCTTTTCTTTTCTCGGTATCTGGCGTAAGAGTCATGGAATTGTTACTCTCCAATTTATAGTTTGAATTGTTGTTTTTATTATATTTATCAGCGCGTTAGCTGATAAATGCATTTGCGGGAGAATGTCTGAAATGAGTTGGACTGAAGAGCGGGTCAATTTGCTAAAGCAATTGTGGGGTGAAGGTAAAACGGCAGCCGAAATTGCAAAGGCATTGGGTGACGGTGTAACAAGAAACGCCGTGATTGGAAAAGCCCACCGATTGAAATTGTCCAGCCGTGTCTCCCCGATACAACAAAACACCAAGAAACCAAAAGCGCCCGAAGCGCCTAAGCCAAAGAAACCGCAGCAAGTAAGAAAAACCGACTTTAAAGGCCGTGGCATCAAGATGTCAGAGCTGGAAGCCGGTATGTGCCGCTGGCCGAATGGCGACCCGAAAGATGAAGATTTTAATTTCTGCGGCTGCAAGGCTGTTGCCGGTCTTCCATATTGTGAAGAGCACGCCAGGGTCGCATATCAGGTTAGCTCACGTGCACGCACGCTTAACGCGTCTGACTTTTCCGAAGACTCCGGTTCACCGGTTGAATTTGAGATTAAGACAGCTGCATCCGGCTAAAAATCCAAGTTAGTATACTGCGTACTGAAGCCGCCTTGTTAGAAAAACAGGGCGGCTTGAATTTTGTGGGTATGGGAATGAATGAGCCGAAGATTATTCTTCGTCGGAACTCCCGCCGTCATCGTCGGTCATAAATTCGAACTCGACGACTTCGCGGCCCTTGGGAACCGTCCGTACGATCATTTTAACCCGTTGCCCGGGGATCAGGATCTGCAGCTCATGCCGCTCCAGGCAGGTTTTATGGACGAACACGTCTTTTTGCCCGTCTTCCGGGATAATAAAGCCAAAACCCTTGTCCGGTTTGTACCATTTGACCGTACCGGTCATAGTCGACAGGCTTTCTTCATCGCCTTCCACCCGGTGTGAAATAGGGGTCGGCGCCACACCGACATCCAGCAATTCTTCGACGGATGTAATCAGGGCGCCTTTCGGCCCTTTGACAATGTTACAGATAATGCGGGCACCTTCGCCCAGCTCGTGAATATCGGCTTGCTGTAAAGTAGTAATATGTATAAAGGCGTCACAGGGATCGTCTTCAGGGATGACGAAGCCGAAACCCTTCGTCGAGTTAAACCATTTCAATCTGGCCGTCACAGTTTCCTGTGGCGAGTCAGCAGCGGCACTCTGGAGTTCATGTATATCCAACAAAAAATCCTAACTTTATATTACCGGCCCGCAAACGGACGCGGTAACGTCAGTTACAACTCCTATCAATACCATATGTGTATCCGTTTTTTTAGACAATAGATTTGCTTTTCAAAAATTATCCCAAGCGATGGTTGTATTTTCGTATTTTATTTTATTAGAAAATTCATCGTGTTCAGCTTACAATAATTATGAGTGATATCAGATATTTAAATTCGCACTGCAACAAAAGCTTTGGATTATGGAACAAGACAACACCCCGGCCGGCACACAAAATTTTCCTTGGATAAAATCATATCCCGACGGGATGCGCTGGGACGCGCCGGTACGAAGCTACGCCGCGTTCGACATGCTGGCCCGCACGGCAGAAAAATATGGTAACCGCCCTGCCGTCGATTTCCTGGGCACAAAATACACCTGGTCCGACATTCATACGCAGGCATTAAAGCTGGCCAAGGGTTTGCAGGAGCAGGGCATCGGCAAGGGCACGAAAGTCGGCCTGTTCATGCCGAACTGCCCGTATTTCCTGATTGCCTTTTACGCGCTGATGAAAATCGGCGTGACGGCGGTTAATTATAATCCGCTCTATGCCGAAGAAGGCCTGGCCAAGCAGATCGAGGACAGCGAAACCGATGTCATGGTCACGGTCGACCTGGAACTCACCCATTCCAAAATGGTGAAAATGTTGAGCTCTACGCGGCTGTCCAAGCTCGTGATCTGCTCCTTTGTTGATATATTACCGTTTCCAAAAAACCTGCTGTTCAAATATCTGAAGGGCAGGGAACTCGCGGCCATCCCCAACGACAAACGCCACTTGCTGTACGCGGACTTGACCGCCAATGACGGCAACCCCGACCCCGTCAGCATCGATATATATGAAGATATCGCCGTGCTGCAATATACCGGCGGCACAACGGGCGAACCGAAGGGCGCGATGCTGACCCACGCCAATATCACATCGAATACGGAACAGGCGGGCATCCTTTTGCACATGACGCGCAAGGGCGAGGACAAGATGGTGGGCATTTTGCCGTTCTTCCACGTCTTCGCCATGACGGCCGTGATGAATATCAGCGTCCTCAAAGGATGGGAAATCATCATGCTGCCGCGCTTTGACCTCGACCAGACGTTAAAGCTCGTCCATAAGCACCGCCCGCAAATCATGCCCGCTGTGCCCGCGATTTTTAACGCCATCAATAACCACAAGAAACTGGGGCATTTCGATTTAACGTCACTGGAATACTGCATTTCCGGCGGCGCGCCGCTGCCCGGCAATGTGAAGGAAAAATTCGAAGACAAGACCGGCGCAAAGATTTTTGAAGGATACGGCCTGACCGAAGCCTCGCCGATTTTATCGTGCAGCGTCCCCGGCGCGGAAAACAAGCCCGGAACCATCGGCCCGCCATTCCCGCAAACGATTATCCAGATTGTCGACCCCGACGATAAAAAAACCTTGAAAGGCCCGGGGGAGCGGGGGGAGCTGTGCGCTATCGGACCGCAGGTGATGAAGGGATACTGGAACCGGCCCGACGCCACCGCGCAGACGTTACGCAAAACAGAAGACGGGCAGGCCCGCCTGCACACCGGCGACATCGCGATTATGGACGAAGACGGGTTCTTCTTCATCGTTGATCGCATCAAGGACTTGATCATCACCAACGGATACAACGTGTACCCGCGCAATGTCGAAGAAGCGATATACAAACATCCGTCGGTGGAAGAATGCATCGTCGCCGGACTGCCCGATACCAACCGCGGGGAAATCGTGAAAGCGTGGATCAAGCGCAAGGACGGGCGGGAATTAACGGTCGAAGATTTAAAGACATTTCTGGAAGACAAATTATCGCCGATGGAAATTCCCAAACGCGTGGAATTCCGCGAAGACCCCCTGCCCAAAACCCTGATCGGGAAATTATCACGCAAGGATATCGTCGAAGAAGAACTGGCGAAAAAATCGTGACACCACACGTCATTGCGAGCCAAAGGCGAAGCAATCCACACGAAACTGGATTGCCGCGTCGGCCCTTCGGCCTCCTCGCAATGACAGTATTCAGTTCGTTGCAAAACGGGTGTGTTTTTGACGCTCCGGCCATTGATAATAAACGATTTTCTCTCAGTTCGTTTTCTGGCCTCTTCCGGCCACACAGCCTTTTTTCGATACAAAAACATATAGGAATTATATCCTATTAATAGTGCTTTTGTAAACCTCTCCCTTCAGGGAGAGGTCGAAATCATGGTATGATTTCGGGTGAGGGCCGCAATGTCGATAACACAAAAAGCAAGACAGCTACGCGCAGACCAGACGCAAGCAGAGAAAAAACTCTGGCTGCATTTGCGCAATCGTCAAATGGCAGGATGCAAATTTTATCGCCAGTTCCCTGTCCCGCCCTATACGGTTGATTTTTGCTGCCGGACCGCTGATTTGATTATTGAGGTAGACGGCGGCCAGCACGCAGACAGTAAGGCGGATATCATACGGACAAAATTTCTGGAAGACAAAGGCTATACGGTTTTGCGCTTCTGGAACAATCAGGTGATGGAAGAAACGCAAAGCGTATTGCAGGAAATTCACAATACGCTGCTGTCCCTCACCCGCTCGGATTGACATCCTCGCGACCTCTCCCTAAAGGGAGAGGTTGAATACCGCACCTGACAATACCTCTCCCTTTAGGGAGAGGTCGGCGAATGCAATGAGCCGGGTGAGGGAAGAACTACCCCCTCAACACCCCGCCCGTCTTGCTGGTCACGGCGGCGATGATTTTCTGGGACAGGCCGTCAATTTCGCTATCCGTCATCGTCTGCTCTTTTGGTTGCATGATGACGTTAATGGCCACGGACTTCTTGCCCTCATCCACGCCCTTGCCCTGGTAAACGTCGAACACGTCGACGTCGGTAATCAGGTCTTTGTCGGCGCCCTTCGCCGCGCGGATGATGTTGTCTGCTTCCACGTTTTCATCGACGATAAAGGCGAAGTCGCGTTCCACCGGCTGGAAGGCCGAGAGTTTTAACAGCGGCTTGGCAGACCCTTTTTTCTTGGCGTCCGGTATCGCTTCAAGGAACACTTCAAACCCGCACACCGGGCCTTTGATGTCCATGTCTTCCAGCACCGCCGGGTGCAAATCACCGAATTGCGCCAGCACGAATTTGCCAAGGCGCAGCGTACCGGACCGTCCCGGGTGATAATAATCCGGCGCATCGCGGGACACCTGGAGGTTCGCAGCCGGAGCGCCGGCTGCTTCCAGCGCGGCAATCGCATCCGCCTTCACATCCATCAAATCAATATCGCGGCTGGCGTCCGCGCCTGACCAGTGCTTGGACGATACGCTGCCGTGACGGATACCCGCGGCCACAATCTGCTGCCCGTCTGCTTTTACGGATTGGA
Organism: Alphaproteobacteria bacterium; assembly: GCA_030426925.1. Classification (GTDB taxonomy): domain Bacteria; phylum Pseudomonadota; class Alphaproteobacteria; order Micavibrionales; family Micavibrionaceae; genus JAUHXT01. Next base: position 23,507 of record JAUHXT010000008.1, read on the forward strand.
ACGCGGGGCCGACTTCAAACAGCGCCGCATTCGGAGTGCCACGGTCGGCATTCTTGCCCGCCGCCTGTATCAGGTTGGGCAGGATCGACGGGCGCATCTGGTCCAGCTCCGAACTGATCGGGTTGGACAGGGTAAGGGAATTATCGTTGGAACCGAAAGATCCGGCGAGTTCCTTTGACATGAACGACCATGTGACACATTCATTGAGGCCCCGCGCAGCCAGCGCCGTGCGGGCAAGGCGCGTGCGCATCTGCGTTTTTGTCTCTGCCGATGCCGTGACCGCCCCTTCGGAGCGCACAGACACGGGCGCGATATTGTCAAAGCCGTAAATCCGCACGACTTCTTCTACCAGGTCGGCCTTGCCTTCTACATCGACGCGCCATGACGGCACGCTCGCCGTATTGCCCTTGAAGGTAAAGCCCAGCGTTTCCAGAATTTGTTTTTGCTTGCCCGCATCAATCGACACGCCCGCCAGCTTTTCGGTATAGGCGGGGTCGAAATCAATCGTGCGCGTGGCGTCCGGTTTCTTTCCGGCAATCAGGATTTCGGACGCTTCACCGCCGCACAGCTCCAGAACCATTTTCGTGGCAAGCTCCATCCCGACCTGCGTGAAGTCCGGGTCGACCCCGCGTTCAAAACGGTAACGTGCATCGGAAATAATACCGTGGTCGCGGCCTGTGCGCGCGGTTGACATAGGGTCGAAATACGCGGCTTCGATAAACACGTTGACGGTGTCCTCTTCACTGCCCGTGCTTGTTCCGCCGACAATCCCGCCAAGACCGATCACGCCGCTGTCATCACAAATCGCGGTTTCCCCGCCGGCCAGCGTGTAGGACTTGTCGTTCAGCGCATCGAGCGTCTCTCCCGCTTCGGCCAGCCGCACATGGATATTGCCGGACAGCTTGTCGGCATCGTAAACGTGCAGCGGACGGCCATAGGCCATGGAGAAAAAGTTCGTGATATCCACCAGCGCGGAAATCGGGCGCAGGCCGACGGCCTTTAATTGCTTTTGCAGCCAGTCCGGTGACGGGCCGTTCTTCACGCCGCGTACCAGCCGCCCGACAAAATGCGGGCAGGTATCGGGTGTTTGAAGGTCAACGTCAATAGGACAGTCGCCCATCCCTTTGACGGGTGTGGTATCAATCGGCTTGAGTGTACCAAGCCCGGCAGCGGCAAGGTCGCGCGCAATCCCGTATACGCCCGTACAATCGGAACGGTCGGGCGTGAGGCCAATATCGATGACCGGATCGTCCATGCCATAAATTTGTGTGAACGGTGTGCCGACCGGCGTATCCTCCGGCAAATCGATAATGCCCTCATGGTCGTCGGACAATCCCATCTCGCGTTCGGACACCAGCATCCCGTTGGATTCCTGCCCGCGGATATTCCCCTTTTTCAGCCATAGGTCCGTGCCCGGCACGTAAGACCCGACAGGGGCGAAAATGCCCTTCATCCCCGTGCGCGCATTGGGCGCGCCGCAGACAACCTGTAACACTTCCTCACCGGTATTGACCTGGCACACGCGCAGCTTGTCGGCATCCGGATGCTTTTCAGCGGATTCCACGTAAGCGACTTTGAACGGCGCGAACTTCTCGCCCGGGTCTTCCACGCCCTCAAGTTCCAACCCGATGGCGGTCAGCGTGTCTGTAATTGTTGTCAGGTCGGCATCTGTATCCAGATACTCTTTTAACCAGCTTAAAGTGAATTTCATCGTTATTTCTCCGTAGGGAGAATATGTAACGTGAAATCGACTGTAATTCCAAGGTTTTTATACAGATTTTGGGCGGCGATATTGTCGTTTTCGGCCATCCAGTAGATGCGGGCCCAGCCCTGTTCACGCCCTTCCAGCGCCAGCCGTTCGACCAGCGCACGGGCGATCCCCCGCCGGCGCATGTCCTCGGCCACGAAAACGTCCTGCATATAGGCGGCCGGGTTCATATTCCCGGTGATGGGGTGAAGGATATAATGGACAATTCCGGCCAGCTTGCCGTTCACATGCGCGCCAAACCCTTTCACGTCGCTGGCGGGGTCGCAAATGCGCTGCCATGTCTGGTTGGTCACGTTCTGGTCGATGCGGTGCAGGCAATTGGCGTTCCAAAGCGGAAGCCAGGCTTTATAGTCGGATTTTTCCAGCGCTCTGATATCCATGCCGGAACTGTAGGAGGGTTAAGCGACTTTCGCAACCGGTTCGTGCCTGGCTTTACGGCGTCTTTCCCCGAATTCCCTGGCGACCTTTTCTTTAAAGGCATCGTATTCGGCATGCATGTCATCCAGTGTGGCTTTCGCATTGTCTCCTATGTCGCCTGTGTCCGTTAACTCGGACATGGTCGCGGTAAATTCCGTTACACGCCGGTTATTTTCCCGAACGATCCATGAATCGCCGTCAGTTTCAGCCAGCGCTCTTTGGAAATCATTACAAAGGAAACGGTCTTTCACATCAGGGAAGAAAGTCTGGAATAAGAAACTGTCTCTGTCGGAAATACCGCGCACGCACGCCCTCCGCCCGCTTTTAGGCAAGTCTCCGCACTCTTTGCGGAAAGCTTCAAGGTCTTCTTCATGTTCAAAGATGATTTCAAGCCGGTATATACCCCAGCCATCTGTATTCTCTTCCAGTGGCGTGTCTAAAATGAAAACCCTGCCAAGGATCGCCCCGTTTTTCGCCAATTCAGTGATTTTGTCCTTTGCGTCCCTCAGCTTGTGAAAAGGAAGCAGCGTTTCTACATGCGGCTTTAATTTTTCTATATCTAGCATAATCTTACACCCTCTATATGCTTATAAGGGCGGATATTATGCGCATTATGAAAAAATGCAACTAAAAAATATTATGGTTAATGGTTATTTCTCGCCGGTGGCACGGTTCGGGCGGTCCAGCGGGCTAAAGCCATAATGGTTCAGCCAGCGCGTATCGCTTTCAAAGAAGGTGCGAAGGTCCGGAATCCCGTATTTCAGCATCGCCACGCGCTCAATTCCCATCCCGAAGGCAAAGCCCTGGTATTCATCGGGGTCGAGCCCGCAATTCTTCAGCACGTTCGGATGCACCATGCCGCACCCAAGGATTTCCAGCCAGTCGTCACCGGCCCCGATTTTCAGGCCGCCGTCTTTGCGCGAACAGCCGATATCCATTTCCGCGGACGGTTCGGTAAACGGGAAGAAAGAGGGGCGGAAGCGCACAGGCAGATCGTCGATATCAAAGAAAGTCCGCGCGAAATCCATCAGGCAGCCTTTTAAGTGCCCCATATGGGTTTGCTTGTCGATGACCAGCCCTTCAATCTGGTGGAACATCGGCGTGTGGGTCATATCGTAATCCGAACGGTACGTGCGGCCGAAACAGACGATTTTGTGCGGCGGCTCTTCGTTCATCATCGTGTGGATCTGAACGGCGGAGGTATGCGTGCGCAAAAGCTTCTTCGCGCGCTCGCCTTCTTCCGTCGGGTCTTCGGGCAGGAAGAACGTGTCCTGCATTTCGCGCGCCGGGTGACCGGGCGGGAAGTTCAGCGCCGTGAAGTTATGAAAGTCGTCTTCGATATCCGGCCCTTCGCGCACCTCAAATCCCATGGACGCGAAGATTGCCAGCATCTCTTCCACCGTCTGAGAAATCGGGTGGATATGGCCGGCCGGTTCAGGCCGGACGGGCAGGGTGACGTCAAAGCGTTCTGTGGACAGGCGCTCTTCCATGGCCTGTTTCTTAAGCGCCTTTTCCTGGCGCTCCAGCAGCGTCGCAATCTCGTTTTTCAGTTCGTTCAGTGCCTGACCCGTGGCTTTGCGTTCGTCCGGGGCCATTTTGCCCAGACCCGCCATCAGGCCTGTAATCTTGCCCTTTTTCCCAAGCGCCGCCACCCGCGCGCTTTCCAGCGCATCCAGGTCGTTGGCCGCTTCTACCATGCCCGTCAGTTCGGTTTTCAGTGTATTAATATCAGTCATAGGGATTGGTTTTAATGCCAGACCTCGGCTTTTGCAAGCTTACTGCGCGTCTCGGTAAAGATTAGTCCTTGATACGGCTGACATCCCGCTGGGAAATCATGGCAATGACCTGTCCCATATTACTGATAATGGGCAGGTGGCGAAATTTCCCCTTTTCCATCTTCTGGCGGCAATCCTCAACATCATCGTCCGGAAAGGCCGTTTCCACCTCGGTCGTCATAACGTCAGCCAGACGCGTGCTGTCCGGATCCAGTTTTTGCGCGATCACCTTCTTCATAAAATCGCGTTCGGTGGCGATACCGCACATCATGTCCCCTTGCGTGACCATCACGGCCCCGATATTCAGTTCGGACATTTTCTGGGCGGCTTCCAGAACGGTGACGTCCTGATCCATGCTCAGCACGTCGCTGTTTGTTTGGAAACATTCCAGATCGCGGACTTTCATAATGTCTGGCTCCTCGTAGCGTCTAACCGTACGCAAAAAAAGTCTACAGAAAACCGGGGATCGGCCACAGGGGTTTCTATGCGCTTTGCACATCCTTGTATGGCTGGCTGGATTGTAAGGAATCCTTGATAAGCCGGATGAAGTCGTCTGTGCTCTGGACTGATTTCAGCGCATCGGAAGAAATCGTGATTCCGTACTGATCGGCGATGGCTTTGTATTTCGGCAGGCGCTGTTCAAACAGTTTCGGGTAGCACCAGTCAAAGAACGCTTTCGGGTCGATGGCATTCTCGTCGCTCACGCCCTGTTCGGCCATGAAGTCCACGACCGCCTTATCCAGAAATCCTTTTGGATAGAACATCGGTTTCGGGTATTCGGCAGCGCGCTCGAAAATCGCGTTTTTGTCTTCGTCCGACGCTTCGATGTAAACGATCAGACTTTTCTCTGCGATGATTTCCGGCAGTTCGGGGTAATCCAGTTCGACGAAGCTGCCAGTCGTATCGTTAATAATACCGGCATGCCCCTGTTCCTTGGCAACATTGGCGAAGGCGGGCAGCGCCTGGCAGGCCAGCACTTCCGCGTCATGGTACAGGCGCTGGTGGCGCTTGATGGTTTTCAGCTTCGTGCCGCCCTTCGCCGGATCACCCAGAATACCCATCCACCTGGCGATGGGCGTGATATCCTCCTTCGTGATCTCATCCGCATGCGGGATATGGTCGGCGATGTAATATTTGCCGATCAGGTAATCGACGGAAAAATGATACCAGTTATCGGATTTTTCCAGCATTGCGGAAATGTGGCTCTTGCCCACGCCCGACATACCGATCAGCGTAATGGCCTTAAACGGCGTTTTGATAAACTTGTCTTTGAACATCTGATGGTTAAAGCACAAAAAAAAGCCCCGAAAAAGGGGCTTTTATTCAATTCATATAGCAAAAACGCTTATTTCAGGGCTGCAGCAGCCTGCTTCGCGATTTCTGCGAACGCTTTTTCGTCATGTACGGCGATATCTGCCAGCACTTTACGGTCCAGTTCCAGACCGGATTTTCTCAACCCGTTCATGAACGTGCTGTAGGTCATGCCGTTCAGGCGGGCGGCTGCGTTGATACGCTGAATCCACAATTTGCGGAATTCGCGCTTTTTAACGCGGCGGTCGCGGTAAGCGTACTGGCCCGCTTTTTCAACAGCCTGAACGGCTGTGCGGAAACAGTTCTTGCGGCGGCCGAAATAGCCTTTCGCGTTCTTGATAACTTTACGGTGGCGGTTGTGCGCCGGAACTTTTGCTGTAACGCGTGCCATTGTCTATTCTCCTTTTGCTTCTGGGGCCGGAGATTTCTTCTTCTTGCGGCCGTAGGGCAAGAAGTTGCGCAGGACAATACGTGCATCGGCATCTGACAGGATGCTCATGCCCTTGGCTTTACGCTTCATCTTCTTGGATTTGTTCATCATCATGTGGGACGTAAAGGCGTTTTTGGACTTCACCTTACCTTTAGACGTCACCTTGAACCGCTTTTTAGCGGAGCTTTTCGTCTTCATCTTCGGCATTTTATTTTCCTTTATTATCAAATATTTAGCAATCGAGGCATACCGATATCAAGGCCAGATTGCTTATGGATAGCCGTGTTATACGAGGAAAAGGGGGCAAAAATCAAGGGTTTTTATGCCTTTAATACCCCTGCGGCGCTTATCAGGAGAACTTACTTAAAAACTGGCCGATATGATAGAAAATCATCTGGCGGTGCCGCGCGGTGCTCAAACCGTTCTCCCCATCTTCATAACTGGTGATATCAATGCGCGGCGCTTTCGCATGTTTGCGGAAATATTCAATCTGGTGCTCATCGGCAAGTTTGTCCTGAAGGCCGTATTGCATCAGGATCGGCGCGCGCAGCTCATGCAGGTAAGGGGTTAAGTCGGTTTCCTTCATTTCCTCAATCAGCGGCAGGCCGATGCGGTCTTTGTTTAAAATGATATGCGGCACGTTAATCGTGTCCTGTTGCGTGGCACCCAGATAATGCTGTTCACAAAAACTTTTCAGGTCGAGGATCGGCCAGAAAAAGAAAGCCATACGCGTTGTCTTGTTCATCTTGCGCACCACATGCGCCGCGCCCATTCCTTCGGCCACATAAATGATTTTTTCAAATCCCTGCTTATGCGCCCAGTCTAAAATAGCGTCCATGTCCGTATTCGCGCCCTGCAGCGTGAATTCTTCCTGCAACCCTTCCGAACTGCCGCAACAGCGCATGTCAAAACGTAAGGTGTGCAGGCCGGACGTGGTGAAAAGATATTCAAGGTCGCCGAATAAATCCTTGTGCCCTTGTTTATGCCCTTCGGGAAACCCGTGCACCATGATGACCAGCGTTTTTTTATGCTCAGGCGTCGTCAGTTCCGAAGGTTCGGAATAGAGCGCAGACATAAACTGCTTCTTTTGGCCGGACTGGATTTCGAAAACTTGTGCCATATGGATTTTTCGTGGTGGTTTCGCCGTTACCGTTTAGTATGGTAATTCAGTATGATACATTTTCAAGTAAAGTCTTTGAAAAGAGGGCTTTAAGGAAAACGGACATGAACGATAAGCAAAACGATCCGGTGTTATTTGCATACAAACTCGACCGTGAGGGCGGGGCGCAGGCGCTGGAGCATGGTGAAGTCAGCCGTATTCTGGAATCGGTCGAGCTGGGCTGGGCGCATCTGGACGCGACAAACCCGCTGGCCAGAAACTGGCTGGAAGAAAATATCCCTTACCTGCCGACATGGATTTTGGATGCGTTGCTAGTCAAGGAAACGCGCCCACGTCTGGTGGAATACGAAAACGGGATGATGGTGATTTTACGTGGCGTGAACACGAACCCGGAGTCCAACCCCGAAGACATGGTGTCCCTTCGTATATGGATTGATGAACATCGCATTATTACAACGCGCATGCGCCGGCTGACATCCGTACGGGAAGTAGAGGCAGCGCTGCTGGCAGGGCATGGCCCGAAAGACAGTGGGGAATTTCTGGGCATGCTGTGCGCCCGCTTGTTTGAAAAAATGGAGCCGGTGATCGGCGAACTGGATGATACGGCAGACGACCTCGAAGAACAGGTGATGGACGAACCCAGCACGCAATTGCGTCAGGACATTGTTGACTTGCGAAAAACGGCCATTGCGCTGCGCCGTTACATCGCCCCGCAAAAGGACGTGATGGGCCATATCAGGACAAGCGAACAGGGATGGCTGACACTCACCGACCGCCGTTTGATGCAGGAAAATTTCGACCGTACATTACGGTATGTTGAAGACCTGGATGCCGTGCGTGAACGCGCGCAGATTATCAAAGACGAACTCGCCAACGCGCTGACTGACCGCATCAACAAAAACATGTATGTACTGTCCATCATTGCCGCCATCTTCCTGCCGCTTGGGTTTCTGACCGGACTGTTAGGAATTAATGTTGGCGGCGTTCCCGGCGCGGACAATACGCAGGCCTTCTGGATTTTTTCCGGCGTACTGGTCGTACTGGTAGGATTCCAGGTCTGGCTTTTCAAAAAGATGAAGTGGTTTTAAGCAAAAATATTCTCGCTTAAGGGATTAGATAGGTTGTGCGTCAGTGGAGTTGAGCAGCGTATAGCCGTCAATCAGCCACGTGCCACGTTCGTTTTCCGTCAGGTAAATCATCATAATGACAGACGTGCCGTCCTTGTTCATCATCGCGACTTTTTGCACCAGCTTGGACCCGACCTGTGACTGGTCGAGGAACGTATAAGACACATGCGACGTCAGCGGCTTGTTCAGAATACGCATCATGCTCATAAAATGATTGCCGTCGCGGTATTGTGATTTGAAATGATTGGATGTGTAACCGTAAGCTTTGTCACCGTCATATTCGCGGAACGCGCGCAGCTGCTTTTCAATGATGGCCTTGACAGGCTCGCTGAAATCCACGGATACATTTTTTGATATGGAATTGTCCTGTGTTCCTTCTTGTGATTCAGCGCGTACATCTGATAAAGATGTAAAAGCTATCAGGATGGACAACGCAATTGAGCTGAAAAACAAGACAAGACGCATGAAACTCAAATCCCCTCAAAAACCACACATTATACATAATTATTATACACTATTTGTGTTTAAGAGTTCATTAATCGTGTTTTTGGCCGCGGTTTTGGGCCTGTCCGCCGCCCATGCCCAGACCATGCCCGCAGACCAGCAAACCCCTGTAGTTGTTGAACTTTTCTCCTCCCAGGCCTGTTCTTTCTGCCCTGAAGCAGACAAGATTATGGAGGATATCGCCACCATGGATAACGTCATCGCCCTGAGCTGCCATGTCGATTATTTCGATGTGAAAATCGGGGCGCTGTCCAAGCCGTTTTGCACCGACCGCCAGACCGAATATGTCGGTCTTTTTGGTGGCGGCACGCATTACACCCCGCAAATGGTCGTAAACGGTTACATGGACGTGGTAGGATACAAGGCAGAGAAAATTTCAGCCGCGCTGATTAAAGGCCGCGCCGACCGCATCGCCGGTATCTCTATTCAGCCCAAGGCGGAAGGCGTGTATGAAGCGCAGCTTCCGGCGATGGATGTCAGTGGCCGCAATGTAAAATTATGGCTGGCGACAATCGACAAACCGCACAAACTGACCGTTGCATCCGGTGCGAACAAAGGAAAACGCATGGTGTATACCAATATTGTGGATACACTGTCCGGACAGGGTGCTTGGGACGGAACGGAAAAGCATTTCGCCGTGTCTCCGCAACTGACCGATGCACAGGCAGGTTTCGCCATCATCGCGCAGGACATGACCAGCGGTAATATCCTCGCCGCCGGCCAGGTTAAGAAGTAAAATCTTGTCATTGCGAGGAGGGTAACGCCCGACGCGGCAATCCAGTTTTTATGGATTGCTTCGCTACGCTCGCAATGACGATTTATCGCGGAAGTAAGTGGAATAGAAGAACCAGCGCTTGCCCAGACCTTCATTCAGTTTGAACCATGTGCGCGTCAGCGGGTACAGCGTCTTATCCACCCCCTCCAGCTCGATGATTTTCTGAAAGCGTTTGTCGCCGATAGCGGATTCCAGCTCTTCGTTATGTAGCGCAAGGCCGGGAATGATGGTGTAGGCGTTCAGCCCGGTTTCCCAGCACCGCCCCAGAACCGTATCAATCGGGTACGGGGTAGGGGACAGATGCGGCATTAATTTCTTTACGCCCTTAAGCGTCATTAGCGTCGCATGCGCACCGCCCGGCGCCGTCGGCATCCGCACCAGCCAGTGCCCGCCTGTAAGCTCCAGCACCTTGCGCCCGCCGCGCTTCATCACCTTGTCGGAACCAAGAAAACGGATGCAGTCAAACAAATGCGTTTTGCCCATCAGCTCGTCCAGCACCGCTCCGAACTGTTCACTGATGATGCAGTCATCTTCGAAAATCACGGCGGCTTCGATATTTTCATCGAGCATTTTCTGGTACAGAGCTTTGTGGGAGAGCAGGCAGCCGATTTCACCACCGGTCAAATCGCGCCCGAAATACCGTCTGCGTTTATCGGAATCGTAATCCAGGCAATCGGTGACTTTTGTGCCGCGCGCATCAATCGCATCAAAAAATTCATAAGAAAGCCCCAGCGCGTTAAGCTGCGCTGCCATGTTCTTTCGCCGTTCATGGCTGTCAGGCAAAGAGATGATGTATATAGGTGGTTGGGTCATATTTAATGCGCCTCGGCCCAGGAGTGGCCGGAACCTGCTTCGGCAATCAGCGGAACGGACAGTTTGGACACAGTTTCCATGGTTTCTTTCACCACGGCCGATGTTTCTTCCAGCTCTTTTTCCGGCACTTCAAAAATCAGTTCATCATGCACCTGCAGTAGCATCTTGGCGCTTAAGTTTTTCTCTGCCAGTACGCGCGGAATTTTAATCATCGCCCGTTTCATGATGTCCGCCGCCGTGCCCTGAAGCGGTGCGTTAATCGCTGCGCGTTCCGCACCGCTGCGCTGCGCCGGAATTTTCGCATTAATATAGGGCGTGTAACATTTACGTCCGTAGAGCGTTTTGACGTAGCCGAATGTCCGTGCCTCTTCCTTTTTATCTTCCATGTATGTCTGGATTTCACTGAAGGTAGTCAGATACCGGTTGATGAAGTCATTGGCATCCTTGGGCGTACACCCCAGCTGCTTGGCCAGACCCCACCCCGATATACCGTAGATAATACCGAAATTGACGGCCTTGGCCTGACGGCGCAAATCGGGCGTGACGTCACTTTCCGGTACACCGAACACGCGCGCGGCGGTGAGCGCGTGAATATCCACGCCATCCGCGAATGCTTTTTTGAGCGCTTCCACACCCGCCATTTCCGCGGCCAGCCGCAGCTCCACTTGTGAGTAGTCAACAGACAGCAGCACATGACCGTCTTCGGCGATAAAGGCCTCGCGGATTTTGCGCCCGTCTTCGGTGCGGATGGGAATGTTTTGTAAGTTCGGGTCGGACGACGCGAGCCGCCCCGTGCTTGTCCCCGTCATGTGATAGGAGGTATGCACACGGCCCGTCGCCGGATTGATTTCTTCCTGTAGCGCGTCCGTGTAAGTGGATTTCAGCTTGGCCAGCCCGCGCCAGTCGAGGATATGCTGCACAAATTCATGCCCCTGCGCGGCCAGCATTTCCAGCACGTCGACATCCGTCGACCACTGCCCGGTTTTGGTTTTCTTGCCGCCTTCCAGTCCCATCTGTTCGAACAGGATTTCCCCGATTTGTTTGGGGGAGGCGATATTGAACTGCGTGCCGGCTTCTTTATGAATCTGTTCTTCCAGCTCCACCAGCTTTTTCGCAAAATCGTTGCTCATCTTTTTCAAAATGGCAGGGTCGACTTTGATACCGTGCAGTTCCATCTGCCCGATAACGGGCACAAGCGGGCGTTCGATATCTTCGTACACCGCGCACATCTGTTCCTGCGCCAGACGCGGTTTGAAAATCTTGTGCAGGCGCATGGTGATTTCCGCATCTTCTGCGGCGTAATTCAGCGCATCGGGAATGGCAACCTTATCAAACGTAACCTGGTTCTTGCCCTTGCCCGCAACCTCTTCATATTTAATGGGTTCGTGACCGATAAATTCAGCCGACAGCGCATCCATGCCGTGCCCGTGCGTGTGCCCGTCCAGTGTATAGGAAATCAGCATCGTATCGTCGACCGGCGCCATGTCGATGCCGTGCTTTTTCAAAATCTGCCAGTCATATTTGGCGTTGTGTGCAATCTTCAAAACGCTGTCATCTTCCAGAACAGGTTTCAGCGCCTTGATGACATCTTCCAGTTTTAACTGCGGCGTATCATCGGTATTTTCGCCCAGCAAATCCATTTCCTGCACATGGCCGATGGGGATGTAACCGCCAACGCCCACACGGTAGGACAGGCAGATACCGACAAGCTTCGCCTTCGCCGGGGTGAGTGACGTTGTTTCGGTATCGACCGACAGCACGCCCGTTTCATACGCCTTCGTTATCCATGCCTGCAACGTGTCCATGTCGTTGATAAGCGCGTATGTGTTGGATGAGACGGGCGGCATGACTTCGTTGTCATTACTGCTGTCCGCACAGCCGGTGCTTTCCTGCGGCGCGGCTTCGGTCGTAGTGGCCGTCGATTGCCCAAGGCGCGAAAGCAGGGACTTGAAACCCTGCTTTTGCAAATAGGGTACGAGCTTCGATGTGTCGGGATCATGCGCTTTTAATTCTTCTAACTTGAACGGCACGGCGACATCATCGGCCAGCTTCACCAGCCGACGCGACATGCGCGCAGCGTCGGCATATTCGATCAGGGATTCACGGCGCTTGTTCTGCTTAATCTCTTCCGCGCGTTCCAACAGCGTATCAAGGTCGCCGAAGTCGTTGATAAGCTGCGCCGCCGTTTTAACGCCGATGCCCGGAACGCCGGGAATGTTGTCAACGCTGTCCCCGGCCAGTGCCTGAACGTCCACGACCTTGTCGGGCGATACGCCGAATTTTTCCTCGACTTCTTTTGCGGTAATGTACACGCCCTTCATCGGGTCGTACATCCGCACATCGCCGTTCACCAGTTGCATCAAATCCTTGTCCGTGCCGACGATGGTAACTTTCTTGCCCTGCGCCACCGCGATTTTCGCGTAAGTGGCAATCAGGTCGTCCGCTTCATACCCTTCCATTTCAATGGCCGGAATACCGAACGCATCGCAGGTTTCGCGGAACATCGGGAATTGCGGAATCAAATCCTCCGGCGGTTCGTCCCGGTTCGCTTTATACTGGTCGTAAATGTCGTAGCGGAAATTCGCCCGCGCGGCATCGAAGATAACGGCGAGGTACGGCGCATCCAGGTCGTTCAGCAATTTATGCAGCATATTGGTAAAACCGTACACTGCGCCAACCGGCGTTCCTTCCGGGTTGGTCATGTTCGCCTTGGCCATCGCGAAATAGGCGCGGAAGATATAGCCCGACCCATCGACCAGAAAGATTTCGTTATCGTTTGAAGTTTCCATTTTCGCTGCTGCTGTTTGTGACATACACAGCAGTAAAGCCTATTGCGGTATATGTTGTCTAGCGCGAGTTGCGTGCAAAGTTTTTGCTTCGGCGCGGGTGCATGAGGAATAAGGGCTGTCGTAATCACGGAAGCGGTAGGGAACACAATGCCCCGGCTTGTCTGCAAGCGGTGAGGTGCAGTTGCTGTTCAGCGCATTGAACACCCCGCCATGCGACACGACCAGCACACGAAAGCGCATGACATAAGGCGCGATGGCGGCTTCCGCCCGCTGCCTGACCGAAGTGATGCTTTCGACCGTACCGGTTTCTGCAACATTGCCGTCGCTGTCCAGCGGTGCAAAAGCCCGCAAAAGCCCTTCAAACGCGCCGAAATCCCGTTCGGCCAGCTGGTAATCGAAACGTATCGTCACAGGAACCCGCCTGTAGCGGTTGATGACATGGGCTGTTTCCACACAACGCTGAAGCGGAGAACAAAGAATCAGGTCAAATGAAACATCGCGCAATGCCGTGCCTGCCTGCCGTGCCTGTTGGTATCCGCGCTCATTCAGGGGCGCGTCTGTTGAACCAAGCAGGATGCCGCGCTCATTCGCGTCCGTCAGCCCGTGCCGCATGAAATCAAAATCAAACATGCCTCGGCTTTACCATAAAAACTTTTGGTGTGACAATATAATTATAAGGGCAGCGCCTGCCAAACGCCGTTTTCCTGCAAGAAGCGGTAAGGAATAGCATTGCCCGTACTCACATTCTCCCCGCAAAAATGCGTATGCACAGCGCGGAATACCCCGCCATGCGATACGAACAAAATTTTGTCATCCGGATACTGGATAAAGGCCGCTTCAATCACCGCCGTCGCCCGCTGCTTCACCGCGGACAGATATTCAATCCCGTGCAGCTCGTGGTCCTGTTCTTCGATATCGCCAATCTCGTCCCGGTGCTTGCCGTTCAGCTTGCCAAAGCATCGCTCGCGCAAATTCTCATGCTCGCTGACGGGAAGGCCAAGCTCTTTATTGAAGATCTCCAGCGTCTGGATACAGCGCTTCATGGGGGAGGTAATAATGCGCGTCAGGCCGATACCGCTCAGTTTGGGGATAGCGGCTGCGGCCTGCGCTCGGCCGGTCTCGTTCAGGTCGGTATCGGTCGTGCCCTGCCAGCGTCCTTGCCTGTTCCAGTCGGTTTCACCGTGACGGATAAAATAAAATTCGCTCATAAAAATGTTTTAAGCTTTGAAGGCGTAAAGCGCAACAGCCGCCGCGTTCGAAACATTGATCGACGGCATCGGCCCGTGCATGGGCAGGCGCAAAAGCAAATCGCAATGTTCTTTCACCATCCGGCGCAGGCCCGGCCCTTCGGCCCCCAGCACCAGCACCGCTTTGTCGGCAATAGTGGCAGCGCCGATATCATCCCCGCGTTCATCCAGCCCGTAGACGAAATACCCGGCTTCCTGTAACGCTTCGATGGTGCGGGACAGGTTTGTTTCGTAAGCTATCGGCACATGCTCCACCGCTCCGCAGGCCGTTTTGGCAAGAATGCCGTCCGCTTCCGGCGCATGCTTGGACTGCATGATAAGCCCGTCCGCCCCGAACGCGCAGGCCGAACGCAAAATCGCCCCGACATTATGCGGGTCCGTCACCTGGTCCAGCATCACCAGCAGGGATTTGTCTTTACTGGAACCGGAAATAACAAGATCCTGTACGCCCAGTTCCTCCAGCGGCTGGCAGGACAGGGCAATCCCCTGATGCACCGTGCCGGGGGGAAGGGAGCGGTCCAGCTCCTCCTTGGATACGATGACCGGCTGCGGCCGCTTGGCGTCACTGGCCAGATCAAAATCCTTTAGCGCGTTATCCGTTATATAAAGCACATGGACATGGCGCTTCGGGTTGTCCCACGCCGCACGCACGGCATGCTGGCCGAAAAGGTCGATTTTCAGCCGTTTTCCCTTGTCTTTGTCCTGCTGCCTTCCATGCGGTTTGTCCTGGTGTTTTGGCCTGTGGCCCTTGTCTTTGCGGTGTTTCATAAAAAGAAGTCATACGCGCTCTTGACATCAGACGCAAAAACCTTTTTTTTAAGGCTCGCTATTTCTCAAGCGTGGAGGGATGGCAGAGCGGTCAATTGCACCTGACTGTAAATCAGGCGTCTTCGGACTACGTTGGTTCAAATCCAGCTCCCTCCACCATTTTCTCTAAGCAGTTGAAAACAAGCCGGATTTCCGATTACAGGAAGAATGGCTCAATTTAAAAACTTTGTATCTGTTTGAATGGAATAGGTTTTTGGTTCAATGCCAAGAACAGTCGATCATTGTCTTGACTCATGAACAATAGTAACTGCACCCAAAAGCCAGAAAATTATGAAATTATTCCGACATTACTCTACCATTTCACTTTGATACCCGTCGTCAACGCATGACTTCGGGCGTCATCCGCGAAAACACCGTCGTATTTCGTATAAAAATTGGATATCTCGTTAGGTTCGGTAATAGAAAGGTCAAATCCTACCCGCATGGAATTCCGGCTCAACTCGGGCCCCTGAGTTTTAAACGTTGCTCCGGGCACGTTCGAAAAACTGGAATTCACCTCTGATTTATTGTCGGCAAATTCATGATGCCAGCCAACCTTCAATGTTGGCGTGACGATGTGATTTGTTGTCTTTGCTGCAGTTTCTATCTGAACACCCACCCCGGAAGAAATTTTTGTAGTAGTATTATCATTTACTGACATATCAAGAGCGCCAGCACCTGACTCGCTGTAATTCTGATGATAAACCGAAGAAGCTTCAAGACTGATATACGGTGAATATGTTATGCCGTCATCGACCATGTCATATAAAAGTTCTGTCCGACCGAATACCCCATGCCCCGAAAAATCTGCCTCCGCCACTCCGGTTGCCACTGGCCGCTGTGTATCAAATTCAAGCCAGGACGCAGACATTGATCCATTCATATGCCAGCGAGTGTCAAAGCGTTTAAATCCATATAATCCCGCTTGGTAACTTACAACGTCGCTTTCATCCGCCAGCGTATTAACATCAGAACTTGTTTTGGAAACAGCTCCAAATGCACCGAGAACGATATCACTGTCCGGACTGGTCCGATCAGCACCGGCAGCAACACCATAGGTTTTGTAGTCCGCTCCAAGTCCATGTATGTCATTGTCAACGCTGCCGACTCCGCCTACTGCCTGCACCCAGAAATGCCGGTCATGCGTGTCTGCGCCGCCGGCTGCGGGCGCAATGCCCGCTAAATTCGCTGGGTTCTGTGATATGTTTGTATTACTCGGCCCGGCAACCACTGATGCTAGGTGCCCCTGCACAACATCCGTAACCTGTCCCATCGACGTGCCCGCTGAATTGACAGCATTTAACGTCACTGTACTGGCTTGCGAAGACAACAGGTTCTGTGCCGCCTGCATTGATGGCATGTTGTTCACAATACCAAAAATCTCTGCTCCACCGCTTGAACTGGCCACCGCGTCGATTGCATTTGCTACAGTGCTGCTGTCAGACGTATTCGCTGCTGTGTTTACCGGCATGGTACCAATTACGCTGGCCTGAACATCATTGCCGACAACCATCACATTGCCAATATCAACAAACAACATCGTATCTTCGACTGCACTGAAAGCGCCGCCCACGCCGCCTGCAGTTTGAATGAAAGTATAAGTATCCGAAGTATCAAATCCAGCTCCGCTACCTGAAAAACGGGCTATACCATTCAGCGTAGCTGTTCCTGTAATATCTAAAAGGTCACTATTGCCAGCACCGTCAGTTTCAATAGACAAAACACCACCTGCACCTTGGGAAAAATTTCCGGCAATAGTTTGCGTTCCTATGGAATTGCCCGGTGCCACGGTGCCATTATTAACAATGTCTCCGATGATGGTCCCGGCGCCGCCGAAGGTTGCACCATTGTCTACTGTCAAAATATTATTTACGGTAAGCGTACCGTTATTCTTAAACAAACCTGTGTTTAGATTTATATCATCAAATGTAGAATTTGTTGTGAAAGTCCAGCCTGCATTATTCGCGTTCACTTCCAATGTCTCAATATTTAAAAATGTCTCGTCTTCGCTGGATGTTCCGACCAGTGTCAGTGTATCGTTTCCAGCACCCAGATCAGCGCCAGCGGGCGAAGAAAGATTGGAACCTGTTCGTAAGGTCAGGCTGTCATTTCCATCATCCAGTGATATTGAATTCGTACCTCCTTGAATAAGCCCCGCGCTATCAATACTGGACCCAGGGTTGCCACCTGCCGCGCCGGACACCACAATGGCGGCGCTCTGTGAACTGACAACCGAAGTATTCTGCCCCAGAGTTACATTCGTTTGAGACGTACCGCCCAGAGAGTTCGAAGTGATAGCTTCCGAACCGACACCAGTAGCAATAATGTTAGAGCCTGCCCCTGAAAGCGTTATTTGCTGTGTTGTGTTCCCTGTCCCACGGCTGTACGAGTTTGCAGTGATAGAGTTATTTCCCGTTGTTGCAAGCTGCGCATTCTGGCCCGACAGGGTAACGACCTGTGATATAGGTCCCGCGGTCCATGTATAGGCAAACGCAGCTGTCCGGTTGTCTGCCGCCGACACGATTTGTGTATCCCTACCCGAAAGGGTAATCGTCTGAAACGTTGGACCGTTGTGTGTATAGGCATTCAGTCCATGATTATTCTGGCTTCGGATCATTGTATTTGACCCTGATAAGGTAACGGTCTGTCTGGTAGTGTTGGCCGCGTATGACCATGCTATTGCAGCGCTTCCGTTAGTATCTATCCGCGATGAGTCCCCCGAAAGAGTGATGACTTGCGTTGCGTCACCCGAATACGTTCGTATAAAAAAACCAGTTGCTTGATTTCCAGTCGTTACAATACTCGAACCTTCCCCTGCCAAAATCAAAGTTTCTGTTAAGTTGCCAGTACTGGAACGTGTATTCAAAGGACGAGCATACACACCAGCCGTCACAATCTGGCTATTGTTACCCTGCAAAGTCACAGTTCGGGTGATATTATTGTTCGGGGCGTTGATCCGAAGCGCGTGGGTGTAATATCCCTGCGTTGAAACACGTGCATTATCACCAAGCGTTACATTGGATGTTATATCATTCGCGTTGCTGTAAGAATAAACCGCTTCGTCGTAATCGCTGTTGGTATTAATAACGGCTCCGGAACCCAAAGTGACTGTAGCATCATCAATGGATACAGCCTCGCCTGCTACTGTATTGATAATGGCACCGGGTTCAAGGTTTACGGTTGCAGCAACTCCATCTGTACCGTCACCGACAGTTGATGTCTGCTCTCCACCCACCGTCGTGCAGGTAACAATTGCCCCGTTTGCAGGCGAAGCGGTGGTACCGGCACCGGATGTAATCGCACAATTGGCGAAGGCCGGCGCAGATGCAGCTACAATCGCTGCCACAGGGACAGCAAGCATGGTAGTAGTTAAAATTCTCTGTCTAAACGATATTACGGTAAACATGGATCAGTCTGAGAGACAAAGGAGGGGTAGAGGCCAAATTCCTCTAGTGTCTCATCGTACTATGGATTACTAATAATTTGAAGAAAAAGCATGAATTGGTAGAATCCGGGACATGAAGCAAGGGAACATAAGCGCGATCGTTGGCGATACGCCACAGGACTTAAGCACTATCGCCGCCCCCTTCCACCTGGAGTTGCAAGGCGGATTCCGGCGCTGGCTGGCGCAAGAAGGCATGAGCCTGGCTCTCACAACATATGAGGCCGGCAAACTCATCATCATCGGCCCAGGGCTCGAAGGCGGTACAATCGTTACTGAGAGGGATTTTGAACGATGCATGGCTACTTATGTCGAAGGTGGGAACATCCTCATTTCGACACATCACCATATCTGGCAGTTGGAAAATGGCTTGGACGAAGGGCTGTTTTTTGAAGGCCAATGGGATCGCGTTTACCTCCCTCGCTCATCGTTTGTGACTGGTGGGGTAGATGTTCACGATATCATGCGGGCCGGGGACGGATATCTATACGGCGTCATTACAGGCTATAACTGCATTGCACGCATCACTCATGAGGAAAAAGGCAGCTTTTCA
>JAUHXT010000009.1 GCA_030426925.1 Alphaproteobacteria bacterium
CACCGAGAATAGTCGATAGCAGGACAGACGCGTAATAATCCGGGTCGTCCCGTGCTATCCCCTGAAATCCCAGCACAATATGGCTTTGTTCCAGTTCCTTTTCGACGCGGTGTTCGCCGCCGCGATAGTCGGCAGCAATAAAGTTCTGGTTGGCTGCGGACGGCAGGTTTGAAAAAATACGTTCGGCTTCTCTCACTACATCTTCGTGCGGGACGCCGCCGGCAGCGGAAATAACCAGCCGTTCGCCCGTGTAAAATCGTTTCACATAGTCGAACAGCGTATCGCGCTGCATGTTCTCAATGATATTGGCGGTGCCGAGGATGGGCGCGCCCAGCGCCTGTTCCGGATAGGCCGTTTCCTGATACCAGTCGAAAATAATGTCGTCCGGCGTATCCAGCGTCATGCCGATTTCCTGCAGGATAACATCGCGTTCCTTGGCGATTTCATCTTCAGGAAAAGTTGAGTTCTGCACCATATCGCCCAGGATTTCGAGGGCTAAGGCGAAATCTTCCTTTAACAGGCGGATGTAATAGGCGGTGTTTTCACGCCCGGTATAGGCGTTCATGCTACCGCCGACATCTTCGACCTGTTCACTGATTTCAAGCGCGTTACGGGTTGGCGTGCCCTTAAACAGCATGTGTTCCACCATATGCGCCACGCCGTTATGGACCAGGTCTTCATGGCGCGTGCCGACATCGGCCCAAATGCCAATCGCGACCGAGTCGATGCCCGGCACATAATCCGTGATAACCCGCAGGCCGGATGGAAGTGTTGTGATTTCTATACTCATGCTGCTGTCCGGCGTTCGCGAATGTATTTTTGGATATCGGCCAGTTTGTTCGGCAGAACATCGTAATGTTCTTCGCGTTCGTATAAATCCGCCATACGTTCTGGCAGGTCGGGGCGAATACCTGTCGCCTTTTCCACCGCATCGGGGAATTTGGCCGGGTGGGCACAGGCCAGCGCGATTAACGGCACGGACGGGTCCTGACGCACCTGCCAAGCCGAAAACAGGCCGACAGCCGTGTGTGGATCAATCATGTATCCGGTTTCGCGGTAACAGGCCTTCATCATTTCCGATGTTTGTTCGTCGCTGCAACGGCGGGCATCGAATTCGTTGCGTGTCTTATGCATAAATTCGTCGCCGAGGGTAAATTTGCCCTGTTCCTTGAATGCTTTCATCAGGATTCCAAGGCTTTTGGTGTCGCGGTTCATGGCATCGCAGAGGTAACGCTCAAAATTGCTGGAAATCTGGATATCCATGCTGGGCGATAAAGACGGTTCAACCGCGCCTGCCTGCATAATCCCGGTTTCGAAAAAGCGGGTCAGGATATCATTGCGGTTAGAGCCAATTACCAGCCGTTCAATCGGCAAGCCCATACGGCGCGCACAGTAAGCGGCATAGATGTTGCCGAAATTCCCGGTCGGGACGGCGAAGGATACCTTCCTGTCCGGTGCGCCCAGCGATAGAGCCGCGGTGAAGTAATAAACAATCTGCGCCATAATCCGCGCCCAGTTGATGGAGTTGACGGCTGAGAGTTTAACCTCGTCATTAAACTTCTTGTCACCGAACATTTCCTTGACCAAAGACTGGCAGTCATCGAACGTTCCTTCGAGGGCGATGTTGAATACGTTCGGCGCATCAATCGTTGTCATCTGGCGGCGCTGGACTTCCGATGTCCGGCCATTGGGATGCAGGATAAAAATATCAATGTTTTTGCAGTGGCGGCACGCTTCGATTGCGGCGGAACCGGTATCGCCGGACGTTGCGCCGACAATCGTGACACGTTCGCCGCGCTGTTCCAGCACATAATCAAACAAGCGGCCCAGAAGCTGGAGCGCATAATCCTTGAATGCCAGCGTAGGGCCGTGGAACAGTTCCATAATCCATGCATTGGGGCCGATCTGAACCATCGGGGCCACGGCAGCATGGTCGAACTGCCCACGATAGACTTCCTCCAGCATGCGTTTTAAATCGCGGTCGGGGATATCCCCGCCAACAAACGGCTTGATGACCTGAAAGGCGATATCCGCATACGGCGTTCCCGCCATGCGGGCCAGTGCCGTACGGTCCACTTCCGGCCATGTTTCGGGGATAAACAGGCCGCCATCGGGAGCCAGCCCTGTCAAAAGAACGTCGGTGAATGATGCTCCACGGACGCCGCCGCGTGTTGAGAAATATTGTGTCATGCCCTTATTTTTAAACGATTTTGCGCGGGCTTGTCTAATGAAAAAGCCCCGCCGACAGATTAGCCAGGCGGGGCCGATAATGACTAAAAATTACTATTTGCTAGGCTTTGTGCCTTTGCTGCCTTTTTTTGGTCCAGCCATTATAGCCTCCATGGAATGCGGCCTTAAGCGGCCAGCGGGCCGTACCGAGTCATTCGATACAGATGGTAGGTTACACCTTTTTTTATAAAAATATACGAGAATTTATATAGGCCAATAAAAACGCAATAAAATTTCCATTCTATGCGCGCAGCAGGTAACGGCTTTCCAGGTGGTTCAACAACGGCGCGGTGCTGAGCGGTGATCCTGTTACCTCGTTCAGAAGTTCGTCGCGGCGCATCAAACGGCCTTTCTTGTGAACGTTACGGTTCAGCCATTTGCGGATAGAAACAAAGTCCCCTTCGCGCAAGCGTTCGGGCAGGTCCTGCATATCGCGTTTCATCTGGTCGAACAGCTGGGCGGCCATCATGTGGCCCAGCGTATAAGACGGGAAGTAACCAAACTTGCCCACGAACCAGTGGACGTCCTGCAGGCAACCATGGCAGTTATTGTCCGGTTCGATGTTCAGGTTGGCCTTCAGCTCCGCGTTCCATGCTTCGGGCAGGTCCTTGACCGCCAGTTCGCCGTTAATCAGTGCGCGTTCCAGCTTGGTCCGCAGGTTGATATGGAAGAAGTATGTGACCTCGTCCGCCTTCTTGCGGTCGGAGGTCGGTACGACCCGGGTTTTGAGCGCGTAAAGGTTTTCCGGGCTCATGGCTTCGTCGCCAAATTTCTGAAACAGTCCTTCAACACGCGGGGCAAGGTACTGGTAATACTCCTTCGTGCGGCCCAAAATCATTTCCACCAGCAGTGCCTGCGATTCCTGAACGGCGGCGCCCATGTCCTGCCCGACCGGCTGGTAGCGCCAGACGTCGCGCGGCAGGCCCTGAATATACAATCCATGCCCGCCTTCGTGCAGGGCGCTTTTCATCGACTCCATAAAGTTCGCGGCGTCGACGTTCTTGATAACCAGCCTTGTGTCGTCCGGCGTGCCGCCTTCGACCGGGTTGTGGCCGGTTTCATACAGGCCGCCGCGTTTAAAATCGAAGCCGATCAGTTGCAGAAGTGAACGGTTCAGCCACATTTGCAGTTGCGGCGGGAACGGCCCTTCCAGCGGAATAGGGTCGTCACGCTGTCCCTGTTTTTCCAGGATTTGCGGCAACATAACCTTAAGCTTTTTGTCGATTTCGCCGAAGAATTTCTCTATCTCCTCGATCCGCGTGCCGGGCATATATTCGCGCAGCAGCGACTGGTATGCGGTTTCGGTGGCGTGGTCGTTATCGGCAAGGCACTTGGATTCCGCGATGACCCGTTGCAGACCGATCATTTGTTCGAGGAATTCGCGCCCCTCTTCCCAGTTGTTGGTCATCATAACGTCGCGGTGGATTCTGCGCCCTTCATAGGCCAGGCGGGCTCGCTTCTCCATCAGTTCCGGGTCGACGCGGCAATGGTGGCGGTACATGACCTCCATTTCGCGCAGGTTGGCGCGGTTCCATTCGTCCCAGTCGTCGGGGTGGGATTCCTGGTGCTTGTGGGCGTTTTCGATCAGTTCTACCACCTCGTGGTTGGCGAGATCTTCATGCATACGGCGGTACAGGAAAGAAATCTGGCCGAGGCGGGATTTATACGCCCCTTCCGGCATGGCCGTCAAAAAGTCACGGCCCAGTGTTTCGATGATCGCGTTCATGCGTCCGATATCGCGGAAGCGCAGTTTCAGCTTCATATAAAACGGGCATGGGTGGTCTTCGCTTTGTTTGGATTCCGGGCCTTCGTCCGGCGGGTTAGGCGAGGGGAGCTTGAGTACCGGCTTGCCGACGGCTGTCTTTTTGATAACAGAGGCAACGGGCGTAAAAATACGCTCAACCAGCCATTTTGTTATCTTTTTCAAAAACTCCAGCACAGATGCCATTCCTAAAGGAAACTTACCTTACTATAAAAACATATTCGCGGGGACAGGGCTAAAGGTTTCTGCGCCACCCGGCATAAAAAATCACCCGGACGATATGACCGGGTGACCTTTAATTCTTAATCAGCGTTTAGAAAAACTATCTTTTCTTACGAGCAGTTGTTTTTCTTTTTGCCGGAGCTTTCTTTACTGTGCGCTTGGCTGAAGCTGCCTTTCTTTTGGCAGGGGCCTTTTTCTTGGCAACAGTCTTTTTCTTGGCTGCGGTTTTCTTCTTAGCTGCCGGCTTCTTGGCCGGTTTCGCTTTTTTTACTGCTGGCTTTTTCGCCGCTACCTTTTTCTTGGCAACTGTTTTCTTCTTAGCAGCAGGCTTTTTCTTGGCCGCTACTTTTTTCTTCGGAGCGGCCTTCTTAGCAGCAGGCTTCTTCTTGGCGGCTACCTTTTTCTTCGGAGCAGCCTTCTTAGCAGCAGGCTTCTTCTTGGCGGCTACCTTTTTCTTCGGAGCAGCCTTCTTAGCAGCAGGCTTCTTGGCGGCTACCTTTTTCTTGGCAGTCGTCTTTTTAGCGGCCGGCTTCTTAGCAGCTACCTTTTTCTTCGGAGCAGCTTTTTTAGCAGCAGGCTTCTTAGCAGCTGTTTTCTTTTTCGCTGTCGTTTTCTTCTTAGAAGCAGCAGCTGATTTTTTCGCAGCAGCGGCTTTCTTTGTTGCAGTTGTTGCGCGCTTTTTAGCCTTCGGCTTGGCGGCTTTTTTCACTGCAGTTGTCGCCATCTTGGCAACAGTCTTTTTACGCTTGGTGGTCGCCTTCTTGGCGGCCGGTTTTTTCTTCTTAGCTATAGCCATAATTTTTCTCCATCTCCTAGGTTTGGTTCGAAAAAATTCTATATCAATGTGGAAGTTGACAGGTGAGGTTTAAGAAAGAGTAAAGATACTCCAATTAGTTACTCTGACAAAAATTGTATCTGAATTTCATAAAAATGCGATAAAGAATTGAAATTTTTTTCACATGGTTCTTGACAGGTTTATACACAGGCGCTAAAGCGCGGAATTCCTAGCGTCCCGCAAAAATATGTGCCTAAAACCAAGGGTTTGGCGAAGCCCGTTTATCCACATAATTATTAAATTGAATGATTTCAATGCCCTAAAAAACGAATCACCCCGGTTTTTGATTCGGGTGTGGCCAGGGGGGTTTTTGAGGGCTGGACGGGAACAAAATCCGGCCTATTTCGTCTATATATACAGCATTCCGGCTCACACAATATTATGTCCAATTTCCAGGCTGGGGATAAATTTGTGGACAGATCCGGTATTATGGCATAGTAAATGCATATATTAACAAAAGATTAATGGCGTTTATTTATGTCAATTCCTTCAAGGGTTTGTAACCTTTGTAAGGAACGCTCCGAAGGAGGAGGCATGGACAGAATAAAGAGCGTCTCCGAAAAAAGCCCGATGGCTTTGAACCAGCGCAAACGCAACTGGTGGGATGACGAAGACGAATTTGAAAGCAAATGGATGACAGGACCGGCCGCGGAGAACACGAACGCGCCGCAGCCTTTATCTATGCTGAACCCGGCGAAGACAAATAAAGACGCGATCCTGATCAGCCAGCAAAACCGCTATGACGGCAAATCTGTCCGAACGGCAAAAACGGCCCCGTATGGCCGTCCGGAAGGAAAACGCCGTGGCGAACATAACGGCGAGCAATACACGTTCGCGTTTTTTGCCGACCCTCACATTGATACGGAGGCCTAAACCATGACATTAGACGACCTGACAAATTTTTTCGGATGGTGGACGCTGATCAACCTCGTCCTTTATCTCATCACCGTTGTATCCGTCATTCTTTACAAGGATAAAATCAGCGTATTTCAGGCACGATTGCTGGGCGTATCGCCAGACGACCTCAAACCGCTTTACATTCAATATATCGCGCGGTTTAAACTGATCATCCTTACGTTCAACCTCGCCCCCTATCTGGCGCTGCGGTTGTTTGTTTCTTAACAGACAGATATTTTTCACCTTTGTCCTTGATCAGGGCTCTATCTTTCGAGAATTTTGTAAACATTTCGGTGCAGCCAGCGACAATCCTGTCATGCAGTTCCGCAAAAACAGCATGAATCTCGTTCAGGGATTCCACATCGTTTGTCAGGATATCGAATTCCCCGCCTTCTATATCCAATTTCAATATACCGATGTCCGACGGTGAAACGCCCAGTTGATGGAGCGTAAATGCCGGGGCGTTGTGTAATACCTCCGCATTGTTTTTGCCGTTCGGTTTATCAACCACTGTAAAACCCCATTCTCCCGTTCCCCTGTTTTTCAGGGTGACGTTTCCCGTTTCTTTGCCAACCAGCGCCCCATACACAATTTTTACATTGGTCAATTGCGACAGGTTAACTTTCAGCACTTCTATATTTTCTCTGGACGGTTCAATGACAATAATTTTCGACTTTGGAAATAAGTCATTTAACGCCAGCGTGGCCGTCCCTATATAGCCGCCTGCATCAACAATGATTCCATCGTAATCATCGGGCAGTATGTCTTTCAGTATTTTGAATTCCCCGCCAAGGCAGCTTAAGGCAACGTTCAGATCAGGCGTTCCTTTACGGACAAGTATCTGCCTGCCGTTAATGGGCATAAACAGTTTTGTGTTTTTCGGGGCAGTCCTGTATCGCAGATAATGTTTTAGCCCCAGTTTCCTGATTATCCGGGCCTGATTGCCTATGCGGACAATCTGTCTATTAAGTGTAGATTTCCGTTTTATGTTCACAAACTCCTTCTGAGTGAACGCCCTTTCCGCACTGCCTACTCCCATTCAATCGTTCCGGGAGGTTTGGAGGTAACATCATAGACCACGCGGTTGATGCCGTGGACTTCGTTGATGATACGTGTGCTGACGCGTGACAAAAATTCATGGTCGAAATGGAAGTAATCAGCCGTCATACCGTCGGTCGATGTCACGGCGCGCAGGGCGCATACGTAATCATACGTGCGGGCATCACCCATCACGCCCACGGTCTGCACGGGCAGGAGAACGGCAAAGGCCTGCCAGATTGCATCATAAAGCCCGGCGTTTTTGATTTCTTCGAGATATATGACGTCCGCTTTCCTGAGGATTTCCAGTTTGTCCTTGGTGATTTCGCCGGGCAGGCGGATCGCAAGGCCGGGGCCGGGGAACGGGTGGCGGCGGATGAAGTCTTCGGGCATGCCAAGTTCGCGGCCAAGTTCGCGCACTTCGTCCTTGAACAATTCGCGCAAGGGTTCCACCAGTTTCAAATTCATCTTTTCGGGCAGGCCGCCGACATTGTGGTGGCTTTTGATTGTCACGCTCGGCCCGCCGGTGAAGCTGACACTTTCGATCACATCGGGGTACAGCGTGCCCTGCGCCAGGAAGGCGGCGTCGCCGACTTCTTTCGCGCGCTTGTCGAACACGTCGATGAACTGCTTGCCGATCGTCTTGCGTTTGACTTCCGGGTCTTTGACGCCATCCAGTTCGCCCAAAAACAAATCCGCCGCTTCGTCATGGATCAGCGGAATATTGTAATGGTCACGGAACAGTGACACCACCTGTTCGGATTCGCCGGTGCGCATCAGTCCGGTATCAACGTAAATGCAGGTCAGCTGATCGCCGATCGCTTCGTGCAGCAAGACAGCCGTGACGGAAGAATCAACACCGCCGGACAGGCCGCAAATAACTTTTTTGTCGCCCACCTGATCGCGGATTTTCTGAATTGCTTCTTCGCGGAATGTCGCCATGGTCCAGTCGCCCGAACAGCCGCATATATTATGTGTGAAATTTTTGAGCAGTTCACGTCCGTGCGGGGTGTGCACTACTTCCGGATGGAATTGCGTGCCGTAGAATTTTTTGTCTTCGTTCGCGATCATCGCGTATGGCGCGCCGTCTGATTTACCGATGACGGAAAAACCGCCGGGCAAATGGGCGACGTGGTCGCCGTGGCTCATCCAGACCTGTTCATGGGCGCCCTTGGCCCACACGCCTTTCAGCAAATCGCTTTCTTCGACGATATCGACATAAGCGCGGCCGAATTCGCGGGATTGTTCGGATTCAACGGCGCCGCCCAGTTGCTTCACCATCGTTTGCTGGCCGTAACAAATGCCGAAAACGGGGATATCCATTTCAAATACGATGTCCGGGGCTTCGGGTGCGTCCTTGTCCAGAACGCTGCGCGGGCCGCCGGACAATATTATACCCTTGGGGTCAAAGGCGGAAATGCGGTCGGGGTCGCAGTCGTTGAACGGCCAGATTTCGCAGTAAACCCCGCTTTCGCGGACGCGGCGGGCGATCAGCTGCGTTACCTGCGAGCCGAAGTCGACAATCAGTATCCGGTCATGCTGGGTTGCGTTGGCGTAAAAATCGGTGCTTTTTTGTGTCTGTTCCATGTGATTATTTACACCCACTGGCAAATAATTTCAAGCCGTCATTGTCCGCCCAAAAGCAAGGGCCGCACCCGATAACAGCGGAATACGGCCCTTTTATATCTTTATCCGGAATCGCGGTTAGTTATAGCTTTCTTCGTTGTTCGAACCGTGATCGCTGTTTTGTTCTTCTTTTTTGGCCATTTCGGCTTCATAAGCGTCTTTTTCAGCCGTCCAGTCCGCCTTAGCCTTGGCAGATGCAAATGATTTCGGCTCGATCCAGACAAGGACTTCATCCGGGTATTCCTGCGCCGCGCCGGATGCCGCATCAACAATAATACCGATGCCGCCGCCCAGCAGAATGTTACCTGCGGTCATGCCTGCCAGCTGTTCTTCGACAACAACGCTGGTGTCCTTATAGCCGGATTTGGAACACATGACCGTCAACGGCCCGTCACCTTTTGTAATCTCGACTGTCTGCGGTGTTTCACTGACGACCCAGCGGCCCTGCTTGCTGTCTACCAGCTCGCATTTTGCACCTTCAACCTTGGCGGTTTTGATTGTGATCGGCTGTGTTGTTCCGGTTGTGATTGTCGAACAACCGATCAGCGCGGTTACTGCTACAACAGGCAGTGCGTATTTAAAAGTTTTGTACATATAAAAATCCTTTCTTACTTATATGTCAGGCCGCTTCGGCCATGGGGGAGTTGCGGATTTTGTCCAGTGCGGCTTTCAGGCGGTTCACCCCGTCCACGAACTGGTCGGGATGTGCTGCCTGGGCCAGTCTTAACAAACGCCCGCCATTATTTACTGTGATGACACCTTCATTGCCCAGAAACTCGATAATATCGTCCAGATCATTCATTGTGCGGTCCTGCCCGTCGGCGCATGACACCGTGCGGCCGAACAGTTCTTCGGGCACTTCAACCAATGATGTCATGCCCGGATCACCTTCCAGTACCATGTTGCCCATGGCCTCTTCCAGCGCCTTGCGGTTGATCTTGTATTTTTTGTTCAGCGCGGCGAAATGCGCCAGCACGTCCTTGTCATTTTCCGGTTTCAGGATTTCGGCGAAGTGATCGAAAAATGCGGGCACGTACGCCAGCCCCGTTGTGCGTGTTAAACGCTTGGATACTTCCGCCGCTATTGACGGGTGTACAACTATGATCGTCATGCCGGGGTTTGCCGTTCCGAATGCTTTTGAAAAGCTGAAAATAGCCGCCCACGGCGTTTTGCTTTCCGCGCTTAAAACACCGTCATATCCCAGTTGCAAATACGGCGCTTCGGCGTTCTGGTTGCACCCGCCAAAATACGGGATATCGTCGATGCGCACGATCGTATTACCTGACGCATTGGCTGCTTCCAGCACACCCATGATTTTTTTGTTCTCATCGGCCGTGATGTGCATACCGGTCGGATTGTGCGGGAAGTTAAGATATAAAGACGATACTTTTTTGCCATTCTTTTGAATGATCGTGTCAATCTCTTCGGCCATGCCTTTGCGCTGCACTTTATATTCTGCGGCGCCAAGGCGCTCATCCTCCAGTTTTTCATCGACCATCGGCCAGCGTGTGTCCGGCAGGATGGCGATAGAACCCGGTTCTTTTTTCAGCGCGGCAACTTTCAGCGCGTGGCCCAGCCCTTCACGGCCCAGTTGCTGGATTAAAAATGTCGTGGCGGCGGTTGCCGGTATGCCCATGAACCGCTCAATCCATCCGGCAGCAGCTTCACGCAGGGCCATTTCACCGCCCGGTGCGGAGTTATATTTACAGGATGTTTTCAGGTCTGCCTTTAAAAGATCACCGATTTTTCCTTCCGGGTCGTCGACTTCACGGCCCTGCCCCAGATTGACTGCGGACGGGATAGCGTTAAAGAACTGAACGGCGGCGGCTGTCGGGCTTAACTCTCTCTTTAAGGCGACATAAGTCATTTTTTGTTTCTCCTGAAAAATTTGCCCCTCAAATTACCCCATTTGCGCGGTCGATCAACAAAAAAGCGGCACAAAGGCCGCTTAAAAGTCGTAAAATTGGAATGTCTTACAGAACGTCGAACAGCTTGCCCAACAGCTTCTTGCCTTTCGCGCTCAGGAACAGTTCCTTGCGGCGACGGTCGTCTTTGGCCGACTTTACCAATACCAGGCCATACGGCTTGCCCATACGGCGATAGTTGGACAGTGCGCCAATCGTACGCGACATGACCGACATGGAGATACCTGTGCGTTCAGAAATATCTTTTAAAGAGCATCCCTCGTCGAGCGCGATGTGCGCAAAAACGGACGCCCACTGGATCGGGAATTCTGTATCCACATCCGCGAGGGCATCCAGTATTTTGTTAAACTTGTTTAGCTTTTTCGCTTGTGCAGGTGTCGTCATTGGCCACGTCCTTACTCTTCATATTATATGGCGTCCAGCGCCCTGATGTATATATAATCTGAGTATATGGCACATCTACAACTATTTCGCAACCATGCTGCGTCTTTTTATAGACAGGTTTTGCACCGAATTCGGTGTTTATCTCCAAAGACAGTCCCCTGACTTTCCCTAACTTAAAATATGCAATCATTTTTTCTTTCCTTTTCCTGTTCTTTACGCCGCATATTGAACGGATCTATATGTTGATACTTTATTCAAATATTTTCCCAGCGCTTCACGAAAATCCTTTCGTATCATCCAGTATAATTTGACTGCATTTTCCGCTTGCTGGCGTAACATCATTCCTTCGATGCTGCCGTATAAAAGTTCAACGATATCGGTTTCGGATTTGTACTCCCGCACCCAGTCTTTATACATGTCTATCGCCAACCTGCACCGGCGGCGGTAGATGTTTTCGAATTCAGCGAGGTGCTTTATATCCATCGCCTGAAGATTTGTATCAATCAGCAAGCCCCTGGCATGAATCCAGTCGCACGTCTGTTGTTCGTAAATAGGGTTCATTTTTTGTCTCCACACAACTATAGGTTTATTTATGATGTGTCTTACTTATCCCTAAACCATTAACAAAGCGTTAATGTCAGAGAAATTTCCTTCCCTGATCCGCAGAATTGCTGATATTGCCGCGCTGTATGGGCCTGTATAGTCCTGCAACCCATAATACGCGCTTCCGATCAATATATGCTCTCCCAACACCGTTATTCTGTCCTGCATTCCTTTAATAACCAGAGGCGGTGCCGAGAAAACGCATTCCTGTTCCCCATGATGGTAATAGATACAATCCTTTAAGGAACGGACGTCCTGTAACTCCTGTTCCAGAAATGTCGGGCAGGAAAAGCGCGAAGCGGACAAATCGCAATCCGTGAAAATCGTTTTGGAAAAATTCGCGCCGCGGAAATCGCACGCAGAGGCCGCGCTTTCGGCAAAACAGGTTTCTTCGCATCGGCTTAGCCGCAGGTCGCTTTTGTGCAAATATGCACCGCATAAATCCGCGCCGGACAGATCTGCGCCCCAGAAGCACGCACCGGAGAGCCTTGCCCCGTCCAGCTTTGCCTGTCTTAAATCCGCTTTCCTGAAATCTGCAAAGGACAGGTTAACACCGTCCCTCACGGCCTGCTCTGCCGTTCTTTTTATTGTTCTGAACGGTCCTTCGTATATCACACCCCCATCCTTGATTGATTGTATTAACATGGGAGCCCTTACCTATATAAATGTATATTACCAACTATATGTATATAAGTTGGCACATTATAACTTTTCAATATAATTATAGATATGGTTACTGACGTATGAGGACGGCGGTAAAAAATCCGTCCGTATTATGGCGTAGCGGGCTTAGCCGCAGATACGGACCTTCGCAGGGGAATCCCCCGTAAGCCCAGTTATACTGCAGGTTACAGAGCTTGTATTCCGGGTGGTTTTCAAGGAATTTTTCAACCTGCCCCTCGTTCTCTTCGCGGAAGAGCGAGCATGTCGCGTAAACCAGTTTACCGCCAAGCTTCACCTTATCGGCCACGCGTTCAAGGATATCAACCTGCATTTCCATGATTTCGTCGAGCGACGGGCCGTATTGTTTCCAGCGTAAATCCGGGTTCCTGCGCCATGTACCGGACGATGAACACGGGGCGTCAACCAGCACAACATCCATTGTTTCTTTCTGACGGCGCAGCCATTTGCGGTTTTTGTCATCGTCAATGCAGCGCAGTTCCACGTTATGCACCCCTGCTTTACGAAAACGGGAACGCCCTTTTTCCAGCCGGCGGGGGTCGATATCCATGGCGACGATATTGCCTTTGTTTTCCATCATGGCGGCAAGGCCCAGCGTTTTGCCGCCAGCGCCTGCGCAGTAATCCAGTACGCGCATGCCCGGTTTTACATCACAGGCAAGGGCGATAAGCTGCGATCCCTCATCCTGAATTTCCACCAGACCTTTTGAAAACGCCTTGGTTGCGCTCATAAACGCCTTGCCTTCCACGCGCAGGCCAAACGGGGAATACGGCGTTTCGGCCGTCTGCACTTCCTGCGCGCGCAGCATATCTCCCGCCTTCTCCCGTGTTCCCTTGATTGTGTTCACGCGCAAATCCAGCGGCGCAGGATCAATCATGCCGCGCAATTCGTCTTCAAACGCATCGCCGAATACGGCACGCAATTTTTCTTCCGCCCATTCGGGACATTCCACCTGCACCGATACCGGCATGGCCGCATGGTCCGTCAGCTTACGGCTCCAGTCTTTTTCTTCATCGGTGAGCGGTTCGGGTGCGTGTTTTTCACCTGTGAAAAGATTTGTCATGTCCCGCCCGTGCCATGCCAGGTCAGCAATGGCGAAATTACGCGCCGTGGTGAGCACGCCGGATTGTTCGAGCAGCCAGCCGAAACGCGCGTAATGCCGCACAATCTCGTACACCATCTCCACAATCGCCGCCCGGTCCTTGGACCCGATATAGCGGCGGTTCACCATGTAATCGCGGATGGTGTTGTCCATCGGGATTTTGCTATCCGCGATTTTTTCGAGGATTTCAATGACGGTTTGTATACGGGATGCTGCTTTCATTCTTAAAATCTACTTTTACTTAAAATCAGGTACGCGCCGACGGCGAGGACGAGGATACCGGTTATTTTCTGCAAGGTAATCGGCTTTGGCGCGGGCATCAGGATACCGTAATGGTCCAGCAGGCTGGCGGCCACCAGCTGCCCGGCAATAAACAGCGCGATCATCGCCATCACGCCCAGATGCGGGACAACGGTGATGGAGGTCATAACAAAAAACGCGCCCATCAGGCCGCCCAGGAACATCCACCATTGCAAATGTTCGGTTTGTATAGCCGGAAGTTTTCCCTTCAACACCAGGGCAAAAATGAAAATTGCGAGCGTCCCGACGAGGAAGGAAAAGAACGCCGACCATACCGGACCGCCAACAAATTGCGCGAGGCGGGCGTTTACCAAAGCCTGCGAGGCAATCAGACACCCGGCAGCAAAAGCCCAAAGTGGATATAACAACTGTGTCATGGGATTTCCTTTTCTATGCTGCTTATTAAAGCAGAAGTATCCCGCCAGCCATAACAGATTTCTTTCGCCTTTGTCGGGCCAATTTCTATCGTGTGTTTGCCGATACGCTGGCCGCCCATGGCTTCGTAGAATTTTTTACCGCGTTCGTTTTTGTCCAGCACCCATAAGCATAAAGACGTTTTCTTTTCCGCCTTCAACAGCGCGGCGGCTTCGCGCATTAACGCGCGTCCAATCCCGTGGCGGTAAAATTCCGGCAAAACATAAATGCCGTAAATTTCGCTGACATATAACGGGCGGACGCTGGATTGTCCCGGCGGGGCCGTCTGCACCTTGCCGAATGCAATGAACCCGGCGGGCGTATCACCGTCATAGGCAATCAGGGTGGTATTATCCAGCAGCCATTCGGCCCATTGTTCTTCGCGCATTTGCGTTGTAAGGCTGTCGAGATAGTCCTGGTCGATAATGCCGCCATACGCGCCCTGCCATCCCCTGACATGCAGGTCGGCGATAATGGGTACGTCATCCTGTGCGGCGTGACGAATTGTGATGTCCATTAATTTTCCGTGCGGTAGTTCGGGGCTTCACGTGTGATGGTGATGTTATGCGCGTGTGATTCCTTGTGCCCTGCGCCTGTCATGCGTACGAATTCCGCTTTCTTTTTCATTTCTTCAATCGTGGCGGAGCCGGTATAGCCCATAGCCGCCCGCAGGCCGCCCACCATCTGGTGAATGACGTTTCCGACGGGGCCTTTATACGGCACACGTCCTTCAATGCCTTCGGGCACCAACTTGTTGGACTGCGTGACGCCTGCCTGGAAGTAACGGTCGGCCGACCCTTTAACCATTGCACCGACAGAGCCCATACCGCGGTAAGTTTTGTACGAACGGCCCTGATACAAAATGATATCGCCCGGCGCTTCGTCCGTTCCGGCGAAGGCGGAGCCCATCATGGCAACGTCTGCGCCCGCCGCAATGGCCTTGGCGTAGTCGCCTGAATATTTGATACCGCCATCGGCGATAACCGGAATACCCGCTTTGGCGCAGACTTCGGACACATCCATAATCGCCGTTAACTGCGGCACACCCACACCGGCCACAACACGCGTGGTGCAGATGGAACCCGGCCCAATGCCAACCTTTACCGCATCTGCGCCGGCATCAATCAATGCCTTGGCCGCATCGGCGGTTGCGATGTTTCCGGCAATAATCTGCAGGCTGTTTTTATTCATTTTTCTGATTTTGGCCACTGTCTCCAGCACACCTTTCGAATGGCCGTGCGCGGTATCCACCACCACGACGTCAAGTTCGGCATCGGCCAGGATACCGGCGCGTTCCACGCCGTTGATGTCACCCGTTCCGACAGCCGCGCCCACGCGCAGGCGGTCTTTATCGTCCTTGGTTGCATGCGGGAACAAGGTTGCCTTTTCAATATCCTTCACGGTCACAAGACCAATACAGCGTTCCTGGTCATCGACGACCAGCAGCTTTTCAATGCGGTTCTGATGCAAAAGTTTCTTGGCTTCTTCCTTATCAACCGTGTTGTAAACCTTCACAAGATTGTCGGCGGTCATCAATTCCTTGACCGGCTGGTTCGGGTTGTCGGCAAAGCGCACATCGCGGTTGGTCAGGATACCAACCAGCTTGCCGCCGCTTTCCGTTACCGGGATACCGGAAATCCGGTACTGGTCCATAATGTCGTAAGCGTCCTGAAGCGTCGCATCGGGGGCGATTGTAATCGGGTTTACCACCATGCCGCTTTCAAACCGTTTGACCCGGCGCACCATATCGGCCTGCGCCTGCGCTTCCATGTTCCTGTGTAAAATCCCCAACCCGCCGTTTTGTGCAATCGCAATCGCCATTTCGCTTTCCGTTACCGTGTCCATGGCCGAAGACAGCAACGGGATATTCAGTTCAATGGTTTTGGTCAGGCGTGTTTTGGTTGAAACGCTGTCGGGCAATACTTCGGATGCGCCCGGTACTAACAGCACGTCATCAAAGGTTAACGCTTCGCGAATGTTGGGGGAATGGATAGTTTTGGCCATGGCAAATTCTTTCATTGGGGTTCGAATTTGCAATGCATATATAGCCTTTTTTCAGGAAATGTCCATTGAAACTTTCAACTTCAGCGTTTAAGAGCAAATATGCTTAGTATTTTTCTTCAGGGCTTCTTTATGGGAGCCTCCCTCATTATCGCGATTGGCGTACAGAATGCCTTTGTCCTGCGGCAAGGAATTAAGCAGCGCCATGTCTTTATCACGGCTCTGACAGCCACGCTTTGCGATGTCACGTTGATTGTGGCCGGCGTTTTAGGCTTCGGCGTTGTTATTGAACGCTTCCCGTCCCTTATCACCGTTGTTACGTGGGGCGGCGCTGCCTTCCTGTTCGTTTACGGCCTTAAATCATTTTACCGCGCCTATAAGCCGGATACGCTTGACCAATCCAGGGCCGAAGGCATGGCGGGGGACGGTTCGGTCAAAAAAACCATTGCCGTGCTTCTGGCCGTCAGCCTGCTGAACCCGCATGTTTACCTTGATACTGTCGTGCTGTTGGGCGGAATTAGTGCCTCTCACGGGGAACCGGGGCGTTATATTTTCGGTATTGGCGCGATTATCGCATCGGCGGTGTGGTTTTACGGGCTGGCTTATGGGGCGCGCTTGCTTTCACCGGTTTTTGAAAAGCCGCGCGCGTGGCAGATACTCGATTTCCTCATCGGTATCGTGATGTGGGGAATTGCCCTGATGTTAATCCTGAAAGTCGTCTAATGCTGCGCGCCGGTGCCTGTTTTGCGGGCCTGCGCGGCCTTGCTGGCTTCGGCAATCAGCGACTTGGCAGCGGCCTGCGATTCATCGGTTAATGTGTCACCGGCCAGCATACGTGAAATTTCGTCGATGCGGTCGTCCATGGTCAGGCTGCGGACATTGGATGATGTCGTGATGCCGTCCGTGGATTTGCTGACGTGTAAATGCTGGTCGCCGCGGGATGCCACCTGCGGGCTGTGCGTAATGACCAGCACTTGCGTATCTTCGGCCAGAAGTGCGAGGCGCTCGCCCACGGCCGCAGCGGCCGCACCACCGATACCCGTATCCACCTCGTCGAATACCAGCGTCGGGGTGGTCTGTACTTCCTGCAGCACGACCTTCAAACCCAAAATCATACGCGCCAATTCACCACCGGATGCCGTTTCCGCCAGCGGCGTGAATTCCTGCCCGGGGTTCATCTGCACCATAAAGCGTACTTTGTTGAGACCCAGTTCCGTCCATTCCATGGAAGCGTCTTCTTTGACCTCCACCTCGAAAATTGCTTTCGGCAGTTTTAACGGCGGCAATTCCGCCGTGATCGCTTTGCTCAGTTTCTTGGCAGCTTCCATTCGTTTTTCCGTCAGCACGTGCGCGTGTTCCAGATACTTTCCTTTTGCCGTTTGCAGTTCGGCTTCCAGTTCGCCAATCCGCTTGCGACCGTTACGAAGGCGGCCCAGCTTGTCTACAAAATCAAAATAAAGTTCAGTCAGCGCAGCCGGGCTATATTCGAGTTTGTTATCCATAGCGATCTTACGCAAAGTATCGAGCTTGCGTTTACATTCATGCAGCGGTTCCGTATCGATTTCATATTCGGGCGCCAGTACATTCATTTCCGTCACGGCCGCACGCGCATTTTCCAGAGCGGTTTTCAAATGACCGGCCAGTTTTTCCATTTTTTCATGTTCGAGGTTTTTCTGACTCGATAGAGTCAAGTTGGCGGTGGACAATGCGACAACAACACCGCCGCCGGAAATAAGCTGCGCCAAAATCGCCTGGAACGCTTCGGATGTTTCCTTGGCTGTTAGCAATGTCGCGTATTCTTCTTCCAGTTCTTCGATAAATCCTTCTTCCATACCCATGTCATCAAAGGCACGGACCGTTTGTTCGATGTGCCGCAGTTCCCGCTTATGACGGATCAGGAACGCTTTTTCATCTTCCAGTTCCTTGGTGATGCGGTGTACTTCATGCAAAGCGGCGGCAACATTCTTGAAAACTTCCGGTGGGAAGTCGCCGGACATGTCCAGAAGGTGCAGCTGGTTTTCCGGTCCCAATAGATTCTGGTTTGCAAACTGGCCGTGAATTTCAACCAGGTAGCGCCCGATTTCTTTCAACACTTCCAGTTCCACCGGCTTGCCGTTGAACAATACATCTTCCTTTTTGTCCCTGCGGATCGTGCGGTGGATAGTAAAACCGTCATCAGACAGGCTGGCCATGTCTTTCTTAACCAGCAACTCCCATACGGGGTGTGATTTCGGCGGTGAGAATTCCGCATCGATATTCGCTTCGGGTGAACCGGAACGGATAGAGTCGGAGTTGGACGCCTCGCCCAGCACCAGCCCCATCGCACCCAGCAGAATGGATTTACCGGCACCGGTTTCCCCGGTCAGTATGGTCAGCGCTGACTGAAAATCTATGGCCAGATCTTCAATAATCACGTAATTCTGAATTTTGAGCGTTTTAAGCATAGATGAAGATGTATCCCGAATTAATTACGCACAATAATATGATACAATTTTTAAAAAGCCCCTAACAAGCTTTATACCTAAAAACCAAGCAAATTAAGGCATTTAGGCCTTTCCTAGCCACGAAAGCCGGTGGCAATCAGGTAAGTTTCCGATGAATCGGAGCGACTGGCAGGGGGTTTTATGTGCTTTGTGGCCTTAAAATCCCGCTTCATTTCGGCCAAAAGCGTGTTTTGCGCCCCGCCCTGGAATACCTTGGCAATAAAGGCCCCATCCGGGTTTAATACGTCTTTGGCAAAGTAATAGGCGGCTTCCACCAGCCCCATAATGCGTAAATGGTCGGTATTTTTATGCCCCGTGGTGTTCGGCGCCATGTCCGAGAGCACAATATCCGCCTTGCGCCCGGCAAGCGCCTCTATCAGCGCGGCGGGGGCGTTATCGTCCATAAAGTCCATCTGCAGGAAGGTAATGCCCGGCATCGGGTCGATTTCCAGCAAATCAATACCGACCACTTCGCAGCCCTTTTGCCCGGCCACCTGTGACCAGCCGCCGGGCGCAGCGCCCAAATCGACCACCAGCTGCCCTTTTTTCAGCAGTTTGGTCTTTTCGTCGATTTCCAGCAGTTTATAAGCCGCGCGCGAACGGTAGCCTTCCCGTTTGGCCTTCGATACATACGGGTCGTTCAACTGGCGTTCCAGCCAGCGGGTGGACGCAACCTTGCGGCCTTTGGCCGTTTTTACGCGCTGTGATTTATCTCTGGTGGTGCGTCGTGTCATAACGCCTTATAACAGCATAATTACGCTGGAGACACAAAAAGCGCCGCCAAATAAAGAAAAAGACGCGGCGAGGAATATGAACGGGTCGAGGCGCTTGTAATATTTCGACAACCAGAAAAACAGGATGATAAACAGGCCGTAGATCATCAGCCCCCTGACATACGGGGAGCTGTCTATAAAGGGCAACAGGCCATGGGGAATACCCAGCGTGTCCAGAATTTCGACCTGAAGGCGCAGCGTGAGGACACAGGACAGGACAAAGCCTACCGCTTTCCACCATTGTCTGGGGTCTACGAATACCAGCGCCAGCGGTATCCAGAACAGGTCAAGCCATTGAAATATGGTTTCAAACACCATTTGGATGAAGGACATGTTTGTGCCACACTCCCAGTGTAGAGGATTACACATGAGAATATATTATACAGCGACTTTGTTTTTCATGGCCATGTTTTTGGCCGCTTTCTTCACACCCGCGCAGGCGCAGAGCGTTATCCGCGATGAGGAAATTGAAGTCTTCATGGAAGAATGGTTCGCCCCTATTTTCGAAGTATCCGGGCGTGACGCGTCACAGGTCGATATCATTCTTATTCAGGACAACGACGTGAACGCATTTGTCGCGGGCGGTTCAAATATTTTCTTTTATACGGGCCTTTTGCAAAAAACAGACGGCCCCGGTGAAGTGATCGCCGTTATGGCGCACGAACTTGGCCACATTGAAGGCGGGCATCTTATACGCGGGCGCGAAGCGATGGAAAACGCGTCCTATGAAAGTATTATCGGTGCGATCCTTGGGCTGGGAGCAGCGCTGGCGACAGGGGAAGGCGGTGCGGCGGCAACACTGGCGACAGGATCCAGCTCTATGGCGCAGCGACGGTTTTTATCCGAAGCGCGCAAGTATGAATCCGGGGCGGACCAAGCGGCCGTGCGTTCGATGATACGGGCAGACATAAATCCAAAAGGCATGGAAACCTTTTTGCAAAAACTGGAAGATCAGGAACTGATGCCGTCTTCCCAGCAATCAGAATATGTACGCACCCACCCGTTGACCGGGGACCGTGTGCGCGCCGTGGAAGCACGCGTGGATGAAAGCGGTCTGGAGAACAAGCCGCTTCCCGCCAAGTGGATCGACCAACATAAGCGTATGAAGGCAAAATTACTTGGCTTCATCCAACCGGAACAGGTGGAATGGACATATGACGTCCGCGATACGTCACTGGAAGCCGCCTATGCGCGCGCCATCGCGGCGTACCGCCAGAACAAGGTCGATGCGGCGCTGAAAGGCGCTGACGATTTGCTGGCGCGCGAACCTGATAATCCGTATTTTCTGGAACTCAAGGGACAGATGCTGGTGGACTTCGGACGACTGAACGAGGCCAAACCCTATTACGAACGTGCGCTGAAAATTAAACCGGATGCGGCGTTGTTCCGTATTGCACTGGGTCACGCGCAGGTGGAAACCGCCGGGACAAATAAAGAAGCGCTCGACCAGGCCATACAGAACCTCAAACGCGCCGCGATCGAGGAAAACCGCTCACCGCGCCTGCACCGCCTGATGGCCACTGCATACGGGCGTCAGGGGCGTGAACCGGAAGCAAAACTGCATCTTGCCGAAGAAGCCGTTTTAAAGCGGGAGTTCCCTTATGCGAAGGTTCAGGCCGAAGCGGCGCTGTCCGGTTTGAAAGAAGGATCACCCGACTGGATCCGCGCAAAAGACCTGCTGAACTACATTTCACAACAAAAAGGCTGATAAAGCCTTATAATTCTTTGCAAATGGCCTATCTTTTTCGGTAACATATTATAGGTATTCCAAATCGATATGAAGGAGATGTCTTGTGATTAAACCACTGTTTTCATTGCTACTTTCTACCGGATTGCTGTTAATTCCGGCAACCGCGAAGGCTGAATCCTCCTTCACTCCTGAACAAAAGGCCGAAATTGAGGCCATGTTTAAAGATTATATTCTCGAAAACGGTGCTTTGCTGATCGAATCCGTAGAGAAAAACCAGATTGAGCAGCAGGCCAAACAGCTGGAAGAGGCGCGCAAGAATATCGCGGACAATTCCGAATATCTTTACAATTCCGGTTCGCCTTTTACCGGCCCGGACGATGCAGATGTCACGATCGTCGAATTTTTCGATTATAACTGCGGTTACTGTAAGCGCGCGCTCACAGAAATTCAGGACGTCATGAAAGACGATAAAAAAGTGAAAGTCGTATTCAAAGACATGCCGATCCTCAGCCCCGAATCCCGCGAAGCGGCGAAATGGGCACTGGCGGCACAAAAGCAAGACAAGTATTTCGAATTTCATTCCGCGTTGATGAATTACAAGGGCGCAAAAAATGAAGCCGCCTTTAACAGCATCGCAAAAGATTTAGGTCTGGATATCGATAAGCTTGAAAAAGACAAAGAGTCTGAGGAAGTCACGGCGCGCATCGACAAGAATCTGGAAATGTCGGTCAAGATGGGAATTCGCGGCACGCCGGCTTTCATCATCGGATCGGAATTTTCACCGGGTTATATTCCGGCAGCGCAGATAAAAGCGATCGTTGAAAAGGTTCGCGAATCTAACGGTTAAAACCGGTGAGCAAAAAAAAGCATATTTTCCTGATTATCTTTAGCCTCGCGGCCGCTTTCCTTGGCCGCGAGATTTATAAATTCTCCAAAATGTATGAAACGGCGTGGGACGCTCCGGCGTTTCAAAGTATGGGGCCGGACGATTCCCCCGTCACCATCATTGAATTCGTTGATTATAACTGTCCGCACTGCCGGGCATCGCACCCGACAATCCGTGAAGCCTTGTCCCTGCGCCCCGACATCCATTTTATCGCGCGGCCCATCGGTCCCTTAAGCGATGAATCCAAAGACCTTGTGAAGCTGACACTCGCGGCGGGCAAGCAGGGAAAGTTCTGGGAATTACACCACGCCTTCCTGTCGCACCGGGGCGTCATCGGTCATAGTTTCCTTGCGAAAAAAGCGGGCGAGCTGGGCATCGACCTGGACAGGCTGTATGCCGATGCGGAAAGCGAAGAGGTTAACGCGCAGTTCGTGGCAAACAGCAATGCGGCCAGCGTGCTTGGCGTGAAATACATTCCAACCTTTATGATTAACAAGACCATTTACGTGCCGCAAAATGACGACATCACGGTGCAGGACTTCCTGGAAGTCATCAATAACGCATCATAAGACTTTAATTTTCACCCTGCCTGCGCTATCTAACGTGTAGTGAACTCTAAAAAAGGATATGCAGATATGCGCTTTGCCCTTGCCAGCTTTTTAGCCCTTATTGTCATCGCCGGAACAGCCTGCGCGAAAAATACGCCTTCCGTTGACGTCGGGACGACGTATGCCTATGCCACTGCGGAAGTCGCGAAGAACGGCGCAGTTTTTACCAGCTTTACATCCTCTACCGACGATACGCTGGTGTCTGTTAGCGGCGATATAGCCGAAAAAATTGAAATTCACGACATGGGAATGGAAGACGGCATGATGCGCATGCGCAAGATGGACAATCTGCCGTTGCCCGCCGGAGAAAACGTGAAGCTGGAACCTGCCGGCAAGCATATCATGCTGATCGGTTTGGCAGGCCAGTTAAAAGACGGTGAAGAATTTCCCCTGACCCTGCATTTTGAAAAAGCCGGAGAGCAGGACATCACCGTGTCTATTGTTGCCCCCGGCCAACAACCGGAAGGGTCAAACTAAATGGCCGCGATCCTTATCCTCAACGGACCGAACCTGAATATGCTGGGCAAGCGGGAGCCGGAGATTTACGGCTTTGAGACGCTCGACGATATTCGAGCCATGTGTGAGGACAAGGCATCGGAGCTGGGACACACGATTGATTTCCGCCAGTCCAACCATGAAGGTGAGCTGATTGGATGGATTCAGGACGCCCGCGATTCATTCGACGGCATTATTATTAATGCCGCGGCCTATACGCATACGTCTATCGGTATTCACGATGCACTGAAACTTGCCGACAAGCCGGTGATCGAAGTGCATATCTCCGATCCGGAGACGCGGGAGGAATTCCGGCACATATCCTACGTTACACCGGTGGCGAAAGAGGTTATCAAGGGCAAAGGGGCGAAAGGCTATGTCCTTGCTTTGGAAGCATTTTCCACAATTCTGTAAATTCATTACCTTCTAATATTTTGACTTCCGCCCCAGTTTTCTTTATTCAGGTGCGAACAAGGAAGCGGATTAAAAATTATGAAAATTGATGAAAAAGCTATTCGCAAGCTGGCCGAGCTTCTGGACGAAACAGGCCTGAACGAGATCGAGGTCGTCGAAGGCGAACAAATGATCCGTGTGAATAAAGGCGGCGGCTCCGTCGGGACA
This sequence comes from Alphaproteobacteria bacterium, assembly GCA_030426925.1. GTDB lineage: Bacteria > Pseudomonadota > Alphaproteobacteria > Micavibrionales > Micavibrionaceae > JAUHXT01. The sequence goes on from JAUHXT010000009.1 coordinate 23,576, forward strand.
GCGCCGGCCATATCGATGCCGTCTGATCCTACCGTGCCGCAGGCCGCAAACACATCAGCGCCGCAAACAACGGCCGCCGATCATCCGGGTGCCGTGACATCCCCCATGGTGGGCACTGCTTATATGCAGGGTGAACCGGGCGCGCCGTCCTTCGTCAAAAAAGGCGACAGCGTCGATGAAGGCGATACGCTTTTAATTATCGAAGCCATGAAAGTCATGAACCCGATCAAGGCGCCGAAAAGCGGAACCGTGACACAAATCGTCATTGATAACGGGCAGCCGGTTGAATTCGGCGATGTTCTCATGGTGATTGAATAAGCCAAACATGTTTAAAAAAGTCCTCATAGCCAACCGCGGTGAAATCGCCCTTCGGGTTATCCGGGCCTGTAAGGAAATGGGCGTGCAGACTGTTGCCGTTCATTCAACGGCGGATGCCAACGCCATGGCCGTGCGCCTGGCCGACGAATCCGTTTGTATCGGGCCACCGCCGGGCAAGGACAGTTACCTGAATATCCCGTCCATCCTGACGGCGGCGGCCATTACGGGCGCCGATGCCATTCATCCCGGTTATGGTTTCCTGTCCGAAAATGCGCAGTTTGCGCGGATGGTGGAAGAACACGGCTTTACCTTTATCGGACCAAAGCCGGAGCATATCGAAAAAATGGGCGACAAAGTCACGGCCAAAAAGACGGTGCAGGCGCTGGGCCTTCCCGTTGTTCCCGGATCGCCCGGCGCGGTGGAAAGCGTTGAAGACGGGCTGGAGATTTGCCGCGATGCCGGTTTCCCCGTCCTGATCAAGGCCGCATCGGGCGGCGGCGGTAAGGGGATGCAGGTCGTGCGCGCCGAAGAAGAGTTTGAAGAGAAATTCAACACCGCGCGCAGCGAAGCCAAGGCCAATTTCGGCGACGATACCGTTTACATTGAAAAGTACCTTGAAAAGCCGCGCCACATTGAAATACAGGTATTCGGCGATACGCACGGCAATGCCATTCATTTGGGAGAGCGTGATTGTTCTATCCAGCGCCGCCACCAGAAGCTGGTGGAAGAAGCACCGTCACCCGTCCTGCCCGAAGACAAACGCAATGAAATCGGCGCACTGGCCGCCAACATGGTGCGTGAGATGGGTTATATCGGGGCGGGTACGATTGAGTTCCTGTACGAGAACGGCGAGTTTTATTTCATGGAAATGAACACACGGATTCAGGTGGAACACCCGGTCACAGAGATGATTACGGGGATTGACCTTATTGCGGAGCAGATCCGCGTTGCGGCAGGGCAGCCGCTATCTGTGAAAAAAGACCGCATCCGTTTGCGCGGTCATGCGATCGAGGTACGGATCAACGCCGAAGATCCCGACACCTTTATCCCCTCTCCCGGAAAAGTGACACAATTCCATACGCCGGGCGGGCTGGGTGTGCGCTTTGATTCCGCCATCTATCAAGGTTATACGATTCCGCCTTATTACGATTCCATGATCGGCAAGCTGATCGTGCATGGCCGCAACCGCGAGGAATGTTTGCGCCGCCTGCGCCGTGCCATCATGGAAACGGTGGTGGAAGGGGTTAAAACCACTTTGCCCCTGCACTTATGGATCCTCGATCAGGAGGAGTTCAAGACCGGCGATTACACCATCCACTGGCTGGAGAATAAACTCGCCGACCGCTAAGGCAGCGCTTCGTCTTCCCCTATAATTTGTGTAAACTATTCCAATGTATACGGATGGTGATCCAGAGTTGTTTTTACAGGCCTACCGCGAAGGCATATTCCCCATGGCCGATACCGCGGATGCGCTGTTCTATAATTTCTACCGGCCGGAAATGCGCGGCCTGTTGCCGATTGCCGATCTTCATATTTCCCGTACCCTACGCAAGACGCTGAAACGTAATCCTTATACCATCACTGTTGATACGGCCTTTGCAGATGTTATCACCGAATGTGCGAAAGAAGGCGGCAAAGGGCGGGATGTAACCTGGATTAATGATACAATACGTGACGTATTTATAAAGCTTCATAAAAAGGGCAAAGCCCATTCGGTTGAGTGCTGGCAAGACGGCAAGCTGGTTGGCGGTTTGTACGGGCTTGCCATCGGGCGTGTGTTTTGCGGGGAGTCCATGTTTTCGCGCGCCACAGACGCCAGCAAGGTCGCGCTGGTCCACCTCGCGGCGCGTTTGTGGAAGGCCGGGTTTACCGTTCTGGACACGCAGTTTATCAACGATCATCTGAAGCAGTTCGGGGCATACGAAATTCCGCAGGAAGAATATGAAGTCTTGATCGAAACCGAGATGCGCCGGCGGGCGGATTTTTCTCTGCAATCAAAACTGCCGGATGCAAAAGAAAATGATTTAGTCAGCGAATTTCTGTCCGGGCGTTAACGAACAGGCGCCTGACCCTGGCCTTTTCTTCGTTCTTTGTTTTCAAACATATTTTTATCAGCGGCATCGAATACTTCTTTAACACTCATGCCGGCTCGTATTTCTGCGATACCCATACTTCCGCCAAATTTAAACGTCCTCGCATTATGAATGACGCTCAGATTGTCCAGCGTGTCCTGAATTTTTCCTATCACGACATGTGCATCCTTCAAATCCGTTCCGGCCAGAAAAATCGCAAATTCATCACCACCAACCCGGGCGACGATATCTGTCTCCCTCAATGATTCCCGTAACTGCTCCAAAACTTCGTCTTCTTTATCTGACATGTCCGGTCGTTCTGTGATCCTGGCAACCAGGCTAAAAGAAGCAGATTGCAACGCTGCATCTCCTGCTGCATGGCCAGCCTGATCGTTGATCGGCTTAAAACTGTCAAGATCGATGTATAACAAAAGACCTGTCGTCTGTTTTTTTCGCTTTGATAAATTTGCTGCAGTTGTCAGTTCAAGGAAGCGGCCAATGGCGTTTTCCAGAAATGCCTTATTGTAAAGCCCTGTAAGAGGGTCGACATTTGCCCTTTGCTCTTCCTGTTCGGCTCGCTTTTTAGCTATAGCCGCCGCTTCATCGGATATCACACGCATTCTTTCAGAGCGTATAATGGCCGTCATCATCGTACGGAAGAATTGTTTTCGCTGTTCAGGGTTCGCGACAGTGCACGCAGCAGCATAACTTGCAACTATTTCTTCAATGTCCGGCTCTGATAGCGATGAGAAGTCGGGATATTCTGATGCATCTGTAAAGTTTGTTCTTGCATTCATTCTGGGCACCCTGCTTTAAAAAATTCAGGGCATATCAATACTCAAAAATATTGTATTATGTCAAGTACTTTCTTCGGAAAAGTGGCTATTCTGCGTCTGTGGCCGGTTCCGGGCCTTCCTCAACGGCGTCCAGTTCTTCCTGGCTTTCGTTTTCCTGCTCGGTTTCGCTCTCGGCGGCGGCCTTGTTCGGTTTTTCCTGGTCAAGGCAGTCCAGCACCCACACGTCATAGACCGGGTGGTCCATGGCCGATAAGGCCGGGGACGATGCGAACATCCAGCCTGAAAATACCCATTCGGATTTGCCGGTTTCCGGCGGCACTTCCCAGACCTGGATAAAGGCGGCGGATTCCGGTTTGTCGATCGGGTCGGTCTTGCGGCAGGACTGGATACGGATAAAAAGCGGGCCGAACTGAATTGTCGTGCCGACCTTGGCTTCAAATGTTTCGGTGCGGGCCGTCACCTTGTCCAGCGATTGCATGCGCACAACCGGGAAATCTTTCATCGGGGTTGCTGCATGCGCCGCAGCAGGCACCAGCAGCAGACCGGCAATGAACAGGCAGGCCGTAAGGAAATTATTCATCCATAAGCTCTGGGTAGCTGTCGTCGTAGATATCAACTTCGACATCTGGTTCCGGTCCTGCTTCCGGTTCGGTTTCAGCAGCATCGCCGGAGCCCTGCATGCTGAAGATGAATTTACCCAGAAGCTGTTCAAGGTTTTGCGGCGCCTGTGTATACAAAATCACACCGCCCTCTTCCAGATAATCTTCCGATGCGCCCGGCTCCAGTTGCAGGAACTTTCCGCCCAGAAGACTTTCGGATGAGATGAAGGCTGCCGTATCATCGGGCAGCTGAATGGCCGGATCGACGCTCATATAAACCTTGGCAAGATATGAGTCAGCAAGCTCAACACGGCTGACAGACCCAACCTTGACGCCGCTGATCTGCACATCGTCGCCAATGCCAAGACCGCCGATACCACTAAAATTCGCGCTGATTTCATAGCCGCTGACAGCGCCGACATTCGCGGTGGAATAGCTAAAACTTAAAAACAATATGGCGGTTATCAGGACAACGGCCCCCAGAACGGTTTCGATTACGCTACGTTTCATTGTCTCTCTCCTTCAATTCGTCGGCTCCGCATTGCGCGGATATCACTCAGGCGGGGTCCAGGCTTCATAGTCCCCTGTTGCCTTGTCACGTTTGCCGCCTTCCAGAATATGGCCAGGCGGACGATAGGCCAGATTTGTTCCCGTCCTGTTGGGTTCGTGGGGTTTTTGCCACGGGCGGCGGAACGATTTACCGCTGTCATCGGGCACGTTATCTGTTTGATGATGCAACCAGCCATGCCATTCCGGTGGAACTTTCGTGGCTTCAGGCACGCCATTGTAAATAACCCAGCGGCGTTCACGCTTGTATCCGGGTCTTGGTTTCGCCTTGTAATACTTATTGCCGAATGGGTCGACGCCGACTTTCTTTGCGCCGGAGAGAGCGGTCACAAGCGTGATATGCGCCGGTGATAAAACCCCTAATAATTGTGCTATTCCGCTGAACAGTCCCATAGTAACAGACCTATTAATCCTTGATCTTTGCATTCAAAATGCTCTAACAGAAATGACGGAAAACCGTGTTGAAATCAAGCTTTAAGAGGAAACGATCCATGATTGATATTGAACAACGCCTAAACGAATTAAACATAATATTACCGGAATCCGTTCCCCCACTGTTTAACTACGTGCCCTTCGTGGTCAGCGGCAATACGGTTTTCGTTGCCGGGCAGATTTCTGCACAGGGCGACACCGTGTATAAAGGCAAGGTCGGCGACGGGCAACCACAATCAATCGAAGACGGACAGGCTGCCGCGCGGATTTGCGCGATCAATATCCTCACACAGGTGCGTGATGCCGTGGACGGCGACTGGGAACGTGTTAAACGCTGCGTCAAGCTGGGGGGATTTGTGAACTGCGCTCCCGACTTTACCGACCAATCCGTTGTCATTAACGGCGCGTCCGATTTAATGGTGGATGTGATGGGTGATGCAGGGCGTCATGCGCGTTTTGCGGTAGGCGCACCATCCCTGCCCGCGGATTTTTCCGTCGAAATCGACGCTATTTTTGAAATTGACGCTTGAGGCGTCATCCCGTTGATTTGCGAAGCAAATTTAAACGAGCGGGATCCAAATGACGGTTATTTAGCCTTTATCAGCCGTTCGACCAGTAAAACCAAGCGGTTCGGCACAACCGGTTTCTGCAGAATCTGTTTAAAGCCCAGTTCCATACCCCTGGTCAGCAGGTCGGACGTTTCATGCGCGGTGATCAACACCATCGGCGGGGCCGGTATGTCATTGTCCTTTAAATATTTTGCCAACTCAAACCCACCCATAGGCTCCATGTACTGGTCGACAATCGCACAGGCAACGTCATGGTCTTCGATTACCTTGATCGCACTGCCGCCATCTGCGGCCTGCATTACCTCGAATCCTACACTGCCCAGAATTCCCGCCATCAGCTGCCGCGTGGGTTCGTTGTCGTCTACGATTAATATTTTTTCTCCGGCCATATCTATCTTAAGTCGTTCTATTCATTGAAAGTTATGTTATTATAACATCATGCAGTGGAATTCTGAAAATGGAAATGTCATCATCTTTATTTTTATCGCCATCTTCCTGCTTGGCGCGCTGACCTTTTCTTTTACCTCTTCCAACCGCAGCAGTACGGCGGTCATTACGGAAGCACAGGCAGATGCGTATGCCACGCAGATTGTTGATTTCGGCAACAACTTAAAACAAGCGGTCAAGCGTCTTAACTTACGCGGATGCGACGATACGGAGATTAGTTTTGAGACGACTATAAATCCGACAAGCTATATAAATCCGAACAGCCCTTTAGATAAATCCTGTCATGTGTTTAACAATGCAGGCGGCAGCATATCTTACACTGCGCCGCCTGAAGGTATGCTTTTGGAACCTTCGCCCATGACCACGCAATATGGTGACTGGTTTATAAGCGGAAGGATTACAGTATCTGGTTTCGGTTCCGACTGGGATGATTTGTCGCTTACACTTGTACTACCTTATGTCAGAAAAGAAGTCTGCATGAAGATCAATGAAAAAATTGGAAATACAGGATTTCCCTGGGATACGCCAATGGAAGACAATACTACCACCGCGCTGCTTCTCGACGAGCCTTTTGTCGGTTCGTATAATTGGGGCGGCATGGGCGATATCGATGGCTGGGCTACAGGAGGTGGAACAGACGACTACTGGAATGGCGTACCATCAGGCTGCACCTTGATGACAGATGGCTATTATTTATATTATAAAATTTTATTGCCACGCACATGACGTCCAAACGAATTTACTACTCTACCGTTTCCTTGTCAGCATCATCCGTTTTGGATTTCTTTTTCTTCCCGGCGGGTTTTTCTTCCTGATATTCGAATGTCAGGTCGTCACCTTTGATGCCGATCTTGACGATGCCGCCTTCGGTCAGCTTGCCGAACAGCAATTCTTCGGCCAGCGGTTTTTTGACCTTTTCCTGCAGCACACGTCCAAGCGGACGTGCGCCCATTGCCGGGTCGTAACCCCATTGTGCCAGTTTTTCACGAGCCTTGTCGGTCAGTTGAATGGTGACATTCTTCTCCGTCAGCTGTGCTTCCAACTGCGCGACAAACTTATCAACCACACGGGCAACCGTTTCGGGTTTCAGCGCCTGGAACGGTACGATAGCATCGAGACGGTTTCTGAATTCCGGCGTGAACAGGCGCTTGATTGCTTCCTGATCATCATCGATCCGCACGCTGCGTTCAAATCCCATCGGCGGTTTGGCCATTTCGGCGGCGCCTGCATTGGTCGTCATAATCAAAATCACGTTGCGGAAATCGACAGTCTTGCCGTTATTGTCGGTCAGCTTGCCGTAGTCCATGACCTGCAACAGGATGTTGTAAATATCCGGGTGCGCTTTTTCGATTTCATCCAAAAGCAACACACAATGCGGTTGCTGGTCGATCTTGTCAGTCAGCAAGCCGCCCTGTTCAAACCCGACATAGCCGGGGGGCGAGCCGATCAGGCGTGATACCGCGTGGCGTTCCATATATTCGGACATATCAAAGCGGGCGAGTTCCACGCCCAGTGTTTTGGACAGCTGGCGCGCGACTTCCGTTTTACCGACACCGGTGGGGCCGGAGAACAGGTAACAACCGATCGGTTTGTCCGGGTCGCGAAGCCCGGCGCGGGACAGCTTGATCGCATCGACCAGCGTGTTAATCGCATTGTCCTGATCGAACACAAGCGTTTTAAGGTCACGTTCAAGGTTGGCGAGCGCGCTCTTGTCATCCTTGGTCAACGACTTGGCAGGAATACGGGCAATCGCGGCAACCACGCCTTCAATATCTTGTTCATCAATAATCTTTTTACGCTTGTCTTCGGGGACCAGCATCTGCGCCGCGCCGACTTCATCAATAATGTCGATCGCCTTGTCGGGCAGTTTGCGGTCACCGATATATTTGGCCGACAGCTCCACCGCTGCCTTCAACGCATCATCGGTATATTCGATATTGTGGTGTTCTTCGTAATACGTCTTTAGTCCTTTAAGGATATCAATAGCTTCATCAATGCTGGGTTCGTAGACATCAATTTTCTGGAAGCGGCGCACCAGCGCGCGGTCCTTTTCAAAATGGTTCCTGTATTCCTTATAGGTCGTGGAACCCATGCAGCGTAGCGTGCCGTTGGACAGGCCGGGTTTCAACAGGTTGGACGCATCCATCGCGCCGCCGCTTGTTGCGCCTGCGCCGATGACGGTGTGAATTTCATCAATAAATAAAATCGCGCCGTCGACTTTTTCCAGCTCTTTCAACACGGCCTTCAAGCGTTCTTCAAAATCACCGCGGTAACGGGTTCCGGCCAGAAGCGCGCCCATGTCCAAAGAAAAGATTGTCGAGTCTTTCAACACATCGGGTACATCACCATCGACGATTTTCTTGGCCAGCCCTTCGGCAATCGCCGTCTTCCCGACGCCGGGGTCACCAACATAAAGCGGGTTGTTTTTCTGGCGGCGGCAAAGAATTTGTATCGTGCGGTCGATTTCCTTGGCACGGCCGATCAGGCGGTCGATCTTTCCTTCGACGGCTTTTTCATTGAGGTTATCGCAGTACGCTTCCAATGCGTCCTGCCCGGCCTTGGCGGTGCCTTCTTCCTGTTCTTCTTCCTCTTCTTCCGCGCCGCGCGGGCTGCGCGCCGGGTCATTCGCGCCCGGTACTTTCGCGATGCCGTGGGAAATATAATTCACGGCGTCGAAGCGGGTCATGTCCTGCTCCTGCAGGAAATAAACGGCGTGGCTTTCACGTTCACTAAACAATGCAACCAGGACATTCGCGCCGGTCACTTCTTCGCGGCCGCTTGATTGCACGTGAATGGCGGCGCGCTGCAACACACGCTGAAACGCGGTTGTCGGTTTTGCTTCCTCACCTTCGTCATTCACCAGATAGCCAAGTTCGTTGTCGAGATATTCTTCGAGCTGTTCGCGCAAGTCATCCAAACCGATGCCACAGGAGCGCAGCACCGCCATGCCGTCCTGATCGTATGTCAGGGCGAGCAGCAGGTGTTCGAGCGTCGCGTATTCGTGGCTGTGCTCATTTGCCGTTGCCAAAGCTTTGTGCAAAGTCTGTTCGAGATTTCTTGAAAGCATATGAAAGAGTGTCCCGTTTTTTAAGTGTCCAAACTATATAGTACAGACTTACAGAATAGCACAGCCGGGCGGGCAAAGTCATTGCCAAATGCCTTTAATATGTAAATATTAGCCTTCATGCCCTTTGTGCATGCTATGACCCATGTGTCCTTTGTGTTCCATGGGTTTGCTGCGTTTTGACGGGTCCGGATTGTTGCGGTTCAACATATAGTTCACGTCCATGCCATGCAGCATGTGGTCCATGCCGTCGATCATGTCCGCATCCATTTTAATTTCGGACGCGTCGCCGGGATAGGCCGCGATAATATTATGCATCAGGCGAATTTCCTGCACCTGGTCGCGCAGAATGTCGAGATTCATACGTTTCAGATACCCGTTCCGGCTGTCCGGATTTTTTAAATAGTCTTCGGCCATGTCCAGCGCGCCTTCGTGATGGACGATCATCGCTTTCGCGAACAGCACGTCTTCGGCGGAGACAACATCATCACCATTGAACGATTCCTGAATGGCCGGCGGAGCGGAGCGGATAAAACCCGTGTTTTTTGCCAGTCCCTGCTCGGCGACCTTTTGCCACCCTTCGCCGTCATATGCCTGAATATTTTCTTCGATCGTATCCAGCATCATAATTTCAAATTCCTGATTGCGGATAATCCCGTGCGCCAGAGATTGCAGACGCTCACTCGATTTTTTATCACTGGCCAGATATTCGCGCGACATCGTCAGTGCACCGGCATGATGCGGGCGCATACCGGTGATAAAGTCCTGGTCGGCCTTGATATTGGCTTCATCGACATACACATACCACGGGGTCGTGACCTCGCGCTTGCCCGTATAGTCTTCTTCGACCAGCGATTGTGCGTGGGCTGGCGATACGGCCAGAGCGGCGCTTAACAGAATAATTCCGGTGATTGCGTGTCTCATGCACGGTCTCCTTTTTCTTCACACTAATACTAGTTCGAAACAAGGCGGGGAAAAGTTACTCCTTCTCCATCGTGCATTGGAGCGGTTGTTCATTGGCGCGGGCGAAGTCCATCACTTGCGCGACTTTTGTTTCCGCGACTTCGTAGGTATAGACGCCGCAGATACCGACGCCGCGGCGGTGAACATGCAACATAATGTCGGTTGCTTCCTGACGGGTTTTTGAGAAAAACTTTTCAAGAATGTGGACGACGAATTCCATCGGCGTGTAGTCATCGTTCAACAACAGCACCTTGTACATGGATGGTTTTTTTGTCTTCGGGCGCGGCTTTAACAGCAGGCCGGTTTGCTCATGTTCGTCGTCGTCATGCACGCCGTCCGCGCCGGGGCCGTCGCCGTCCTCTGAAGCCAGGGGGGAAAACAATACCTTGTCAGTCATCATGTCTATGTAATGCGCCATATCTTTTTGTACACGAGTTCTATGCGTATTTTAACCTGAATTTTTAAAAATTATGAAAATAAAAAAGCCCCGGCAAAGCGAGGCTTTTTCAAAGCTTTATCAGGCAACGCGTTAAGCGGCCATTGTTTCGGATGCTTTTTTCATCGCCTTTGTCATCTGGTCGTTCAGAGGCTCACAGGCTTCTGTGCAGATTTTGACGCTCATCTCAGAAAGCTTCGTGGCACCGGCCATAAAGTCATCAAAGCTGGCCTGCGCGATTTTGTTCTGCGCTTCTGTGTATTCGTTCAGCGTTTTGCAAGCCATCATGGATTTCATGGCTTCCGTGCTTTTTTCTGTCGAGTCCTGCATCATTTCCATGCAGGTCTTCATCATGTCTTCCATGCCTTTCATGAAAGTGCCGGAAGATTTCATGGCTGCTTCCATCTGAGCCTGACCCATGTTGGCTGCTTCCTGTGTCATCTTGTCAAATTGAAAAGGTGCGTTTGTCATCAGTGTCTCCATTCCGAATAAATTTTCTATTCCAGCGGGTTTCGCCTGGCCATTGCTGCGTTTGGATGCGGGGATAGACGTTTTGGCAGACGATGCCTGCTTCTTAACGGTCTTGCTGGCCGCCGCTTTAGTTTTCTTCTTGGCTCCAGTTTTACTCTTGGGGGTTGCTTTCTTAGCAGCAGCCATTGTCTTGTCCTTTCGTCATATCCTATGCCTTAAGCCCAAAAAATACAGGATAAAACCTACACGGTTTTGTGCTTTGCGGCAATGACAAGACTATATTGCATCGCACAATATCCCGTGTCAAGCGGTTTTTTGCGGTGCACAAAATTGTCACATTTCGCTGCGGCCCGCCCTTTATGGACATAACCGGCCTGTTGGGGTATTCTGGGTCTTAGGGTTTGGAACTTAAAAATCTATTAACGTGATTTAAAGACCTCCGGTCGTAAAATTGTATTCAAGAGATCACGATTGCAGTATTATTATTAAAGCAGCTTCTTCCTGAAGCTGGGGCAAAAACACTAAGGAAACGGGCGCGCACAAATGATTCCTGGAAAAAATCCCCTTTTGCTGGCTATCCAATTTTTTGCCATGCTTATGGTATTTTCTGCCCCTGCGCTTGCCAATGAAAAATACGCTTCTTTTGTCATGGATGCCGATACCGGGCTGATCCTGCACCAGCGCCATGCCGATAAAAGCCTGCACCCGGCGTCTCTTACCAAGATGATGACCATGATGATGCTGTTCGAAGCGATGGATGCTAATAAAGTCAGTTCCAACACACGCATCCGTATGTCCAAACATGCGGCAAGCATGATCCCGAGCAAACTGAACATTCCAGCGGGCGGATCGATCCGTGCAAAAGACGCTATTTATGCGCTGGCGACAAAATCCGCAAATGATGTCGCCGTGGCCGTGGCCGAACATCTGGGCGGAACGGAATCAAACTTCGCACGCGACATGACCAAGCGTGCGCGCCAGATCGGCATGACCCGCACAACTTTCCGCAATGCGTCCGGACTGCATGATCCGCGGCAGGTCACATCGGCGCGCGATATGGCGAAGCTTGCGCGTTATATCCTGATCCGTTACCCGCATTACTATCATTATTTCGGGACCAAGAGCTTTACCTATCAGGGCAGTACATACCGCAACCACAACAAGCTGCTCGGCACATATGAAGGCGTCGACGGTTTCAAGACAGGTTATATCAACGCTTCCGGCTTCAACCTTGTGGCTTCGGCCAAGCGCAACGGCAACCGTATTATCGGTGTGGTCTTTGGCGGGCGGTCGGGCAAGACCCGTAATGAACACATGGTTGCGCTCCTTGATCAGGGATTTGCCCGGCTGGACAAGGTGCGCATTGCAGCGGCTGCCAGTGTTCCACTGCCTGACCGCAAGCCGCCAGTCGGATTGAGCACGGTTGCAAGCAGCAATTCTTACACCTCCCTATCATCGCTGGGTTCTGATACATCGCGCCGTACACGCATTGCCACAGCCGCGCCGACAACCCATGAACGGCCGCAGCGTTTGAAAAATATGGATATCGGCGCGTTCAGCGAACTGATCGGCCAGGGCGATTACGACCCGGCGGTTTCAAAGCGCCTGGAAACAGGTCTGCTGGCCGTTGCCGTTCATAAAGGTGAATATGAACCGAACCCCGATGTTTCCGTCGTTGATAAAGGCGTGCGTGAAGTCGGATATGCGGTCATGTCGCGCATGGAACAAACGCCTGAACGCCCTGCAAAGCCTGCGACAGCCAATCAGACCCGCACCATTGCCTACGCCCCGACCGGGCGCTGGGCCATCCAGATAGGGGCCTATAACAGCCGCGCGCATACTGATTACGCCCTGCGTAAAGCCGTCGCGCAACTGCCGACCAGCCTGAACCGCGGCAGCCCCAGTGTCGTGCCCCTGCGCACTGCCGACGGGCTTTTGTACCGCGCGCGCCTAACGGGCTACAGCCGCTCCGAAGCGCAGGCCGCATGCAAACATTTCAAAGACTGCATGACCATCGCGCCGTAATGAAGAACCCGGCATCCAGCAATCATCCAGAGTCCGGCAACGTCCTGATTTATATTATCGGCGCAATTTTTCTTATCGGCCTTCTGACTGTCATACTGAAAGGGACAACGACTCCCGGCTCCGGCATAGATTATGAAGCAATGATTTTAAAAGCATCACAGGTGCGCGCCTATGGTGCGGAACTGGAGCGCGGGGTTAGCTACGTTTTACGCAACGGGCGCAGCGAAACGGAAATCAGCTTTGCTCATCCGAACCATTCCAGCGTGTATGGAACATACGGTTCCGATCCAACGGCAGAAGTTTTTAATCTGCAGGGCGGCGGCGTCACGTGGAAGGACAATGATTCCGATATCCAGACAGCCGATACAGACTGGGTATTTACCGCGACATCTGACATGAACCTTGTCGGTGATTCCAGCAATATGGATCTTGTTGCCGTGCTGCCCTATATCACGCAGGACCTTTGCCTTTACATCAATGAACAAACCGGTATTGATTCCGACCCGATTGAAAATATCGACAATCTAGGCGACGCCTATGTGCTGACACCGTTCGCCGGATCGTTTTCGGGCAGTGAAACCTTCCTTGGCGATACGCCGACTGAATTCAAACCGGAAGGGTGCGGGCGTGAAGCTGCCGGCGGTGGCGGCAGTATGCCGGACGGGACAATGTTTTATTATAAAGTTTTGCTGGCGCGGTAGCTTACTGCGTTACGTAACCTTCACCGAAAATCGGGCCGAGCGGTTTTTCCTTCGGCAATCCGGGATTGGCCCCTGTGTGATTGTCGATGTCCATCGCTTCATTCAACTGTTCGGCATTGTTATAGCGCGTACAACCGGTAAAGGCGCAGGCGCATAAAACAATCAGGCACAAACGGAAAAGCATCATCGCTTACAGCCCCTAATAATCCTCACGGGAATAGTCACCTTGCAGCGCAGACGGTAACTGGAATCCGAAATAATGTTCGGCACCGTCAATCCGGTAACGACCGCGCTGTTCGGTCAACATGGTTGCTTCCTTGCCCGTACCGTTCATAACCTGCAGGATGATTTCGACATTTTCGCCCGTATCCATCACGGCGTCCGGATATTCATCGGCATCCAGTTTGGGCTGTTCCAGCATTTCGGCATCGTACGTAAAGTAATACGCATCCTGTTCGGACGTCGCCAGCGTATACCCCTGATGGCGCATGGCTTCGCGCAGGTCATTATCCACTTGCGCATAAAACACGTTCATCGGTTCATGCGGAATGACATGAATCGGCTTTGGCGGAAGGCCGGCACGTTCGGTCAGGTTTTCAACCAGGTCGTAGAGCGCATTACGGAACTGCTGTGCCTGTTGCGGGCCCATAGCCTGACGCTGCATTTTCGTTACGCGCGCAGATTCCGGCGGCAACGGCGATTTGTAGGCATCATTGTGATATTTATAGCCTGTCGGTATGGCGTTGGGTGTTTGCATACAAGCCCCAAGCAAGATAGCAGACGCCAGCGGAAGAATGGTTTTAGCTTTGAACATGATGGTGGCTCTCCTTGGAAGAATTAAGAGCGAATAAGACAAATACAGACTTAAGATTACCAACTCATCCAAGGCGCGTATAGAGGGCTTGTGAAAAATACCCTCAGAAGGGATTTTAAGCGGCAGGGCGCTGTTGCAGCTGCTGGTGGCCGGCGGTGCGCATAATCAGGTCCAGCCCGCTTTGAGACAGGATATAGAAATTCTTTTGCAGGCCGGAGGCGCAGGGTGAGCATTTGCGTTCGATAAGCCCCATGGACAGCGCCATATAGACCGCCTGCGGGCCGTAAGAGTCCATCAGTTCCTCTTCTCTCAGCGCCGACACGGACGGGTCAAAAAATTCGGAGAGTAAAAACAAGTCGTGTAGCATGACATCCCCTTTCGTGAATGAAAAATGGATATTGATAACCATTCTCATTTAAAGGGTGAAAATAGTCAACGGGTGATTTTGATTTTTTCACCATATTTTGTGTTTTTTATCAGGCCGCGTCGGCAGACTTTGATTTTTCAATGATTGCGGTGGTGGAATGGCCTTCATACATCGGCATAATATCTACGCTCCCGCCATAGGCCTGGACAATTTTTGCTTCGGGCAACTGGTCGATCGTATAGTCCCCGCCCTTGAAAAAAACGTCGGGACGCAAATGGCCGATCAGGTCGCACGGCGTATTGTCCTGCCCGGCTTTGTCTGCACCGAACAGCACCACCAGGTCAATGGCGCCCAGCGCGCCGATAACGGCAGCGCGCGCGTTTTCATCATTGATCGGGCGTTGCGGCCCCTTCAGGATTTTGACAGACGCATCGGAATTCAGCCCGACTACCAGCTTGTCGCATTTGCCTGCAGCTTCGTTCAGGTAATTGACATGGCCGTAATGCAGAATGTCAAAACAGCCGTTGGTGAAACCGATACGCTGTCCCTGCGCTTTCCATTCTTCGACTTTCGCCTGTGCGTCGTTCCAGCTCATCACCTGTGCCTGATTGCCGTGGTCTGTATCGCGCGCCAGTTCGTCGGCGCGAATAGCGGCCGTGCCAAGCTTGCCAACCACAATACCGCCTGCCTTATTGGCCAGAGCTGCTGCGTCCTTTATATCCGCGCCTGCGGCCAGAGCTGCAGCCAGAACCGCAATCACCGTATCGCCTGCGCCGGACACATCAAATACTTCGCGCGCACGCGTCTTTATATGCACCGCGCCCTGCCCGTTTTGAATGACGCTCATCCCGTCTTCGGAACGCGTGGCAATCACCGCTTCTATACCGCTTTGCTTTATTAACGCGGTGGCCGCCGCTTCGACCTCATCATCGCTGCCGACCGGCATGCCGCGCACGGCCTGTGACAATTCCTTGCGGTTGGGTGTTACAAAATCCGCTCCGGCGTAGATGGAAAAATCATCGCGCTTCGGGTCGACCAGAACGGGCACACCCGCCGCCTTCGCCTTCGTTATAATGTCCTTGATAAAACCGGGGGTCAGTACACCCTTATTGTAATCGGACAGCACCAGCGCACCAGCCTGCGGCAGCGCTTTTTCAATGGCCTTCATCAGTGCATTCTGGACGTCTTTTGAAATTTCCGACGTGTCTTCGGAATCGGTACGCAGCAACTGTTGGTTCTGGGCAATGAAACGGGACTTCACGGTTGTCGGGCGGGCGGCATCGTCCACCAGCGCGCCATCATCATATCCCATGGCCCTGATTATTTCGCGGACATGGTTTCCGTTTTCATCCGCGCCGATGACGGCAGCGATTGTGCAACCGGCTTCCAGTCCGGCAAGGTTGGACAGCACGTTGCCAGCACCACCCAGCATTTCCGTCTCTTTTCCTACCTTTAAAACAGGGACCGGGCCTTCGGGTGAAATGCGCTCCGCCGCACCATAAATGAAGCGATCTAACATGATGTCGCCAACGACCAGAACGCTGGTATTTTTAATTTTGTTAATAATATCAGTGTGTTGCATATAAAAATTGCCCAAAACTTACAATCGAATGTTTACCATAATTTAACTAATATCCTCCCTTTTTCTGCCCTAATCTTTAGAATTCGTCAACTTTTACTGTGATATTCTTAAAAGTGGGACTGTGTACATTGACTGGTATTTTAAGTTAAGACGCGAAGTTAGGGATTAAAATTGGGAACAAAAAGAAAGAATAGGGGAATCCTTTCAGGTTTCAAAGCCCGGATACAAAAAAACCGGCTTGGAGAACTTCTTGTTCTCGACGGTTTCCTGTCGCCGCAGGAACTAAAACTCGCTCTCCAGAACAGTAAGAAAGCTAACAAGCCGCTGGGTAAATACCTGGTGGAGCAGGATATCATCGAAGTCGAGGTTATCCGTCAAACACTGTTCGAGCAGTTCGCCCTTCGCTTCGTTACAACAGCCGTTACATTATTCATTTCATTCGCCAGCTTCGGGGTCACGAAACAGGCGCGGGCAGGCAGCATCAAGGACGTTCCCTCCCTTATGCAAGTCGCCAATGAATCTTTCGCACCAGTCAGCTACTATCCCAATCTCTTCGGGTCCCAGGAAAAGCGTTCCACAAACTTAAAAGCATTTACAAAATGGAGCGGCATGTTCGCGCGTTTCGAACGATCGTTCCAGTCCACATCCGACCAGGCGGTTATCAAAGAATTCCAGCAACAGATTGCCGGGATGCGCGGTATGCCGCTGAATAAAATGGTTGCTGAAGTCAACGATCTGGTGAATTCAAAACGTTATATCGTTGACAGCAAGAATTACGGACAAACAGACTACTGGGCGACACCGGTTGAATTCCTGCGCAAGGGCGGCGACTGTGAAGACTTCGCCATTGCAAAGTACACAGCCTTACGTGCCCTGGGTGTACCGGAGCAGCGTCTGCGCGTTGTGATCCTGCAGGACATGCAGAAAAATATTCCGCACGCGGTGCTGGTGGTTTATACGGACCAAGGGCCGATGCTGCTGGACAACCAGATCAAGCGCGCCGTTAAAGCCGACAGCGTTGCACATTACAAGCCGATCTTTTCCATCAACCGCGATGCATGGTGGCTACACAGCAAGCCGAAAGCCAACGTAACAGTTGTTGCTTCTTCTGCCGGCCGCTAATCTTTACTGAAATCTTTTAGGAAATCTCTTCGATACGCAAAACGTTTGTCGACCCGACGCGTCCGAACGGTACGCCAGCAGTCAGGACAATCTTGTCGCCTTTATGCGCAAAGCCCATTGACTTCACAATGTTCGCCGCCTTCTCCACCGTTTCGGCGAAGGAGGTCACGTCGGTGACGTGAATGGTGCGTACGCCGTAAGACAGGCATAAACGCCGTGCGACTTCATGTACCTGCGTCAGACACAATATCGGCACGTCCGGGCGCTGGCGCGCAGTGCGCAGTGCCGTAGACCCCGATGTCGTATAGTTTACGATACAGGCCGCACTGATGTCCTTGGCCACATAATAGGCGGCGATCGTAATGGCATCAGAGCCATCACGGTTCGAATCCGGGTGGTCCCCGCTCAAAATCTGCCTATAGGTTTCATCATTTTCCGTGCTCATGCATATACGGTCCATCATCTCCACCGCTTCGACCGGGTATTCCCCGGTTGCTGTTTCGGCGGACAGCATCACGGCATCCGTTCCATCGTATACAGCTGTCGCAACGTCGGACGCTTCGGCGCGTGTGGGCCGGGCATTCGTGATCATGGATTCCAGCATCTGGGTCGCGATAATAATCGGCTTTCCGGCATGACGGGCATGGCGCACCAGCCGTTTCTGAACGGCCGGGACCTCTTCAGGTGGGATTTCCACGCCTAGGTCACCGCGCGCCAGCATGATGGCATCGACATGTTCGAGGATGTCACCGAACTGATCGACGGCGGAAGGTTTTTCGATTTTTGCAATCAACCCGGCCCGCCCGTTAATCAGGCGCTGGGTTTCCTTGACGTCTTTCGCCTGCTGTACAAAGCTTTGGGCGATCCAGTCGACACCCATGCCGAGCGCGGCTTCGAGATCTGTTTTATCTTTTTCTGTCAATGCGGGAATCGGCAGCACAACGCCGGGAATGTTAAAGCCCTTGTTATTGGATAACGCATTGCCCGCTTCTATTTCCCCGATTAAAAAATCGCTTCCTTTTTCAATGATCCTCACACGAACCTTCCCATCATCGAGCAGGATTTGTGAATCAACACTGAGCACCTCTATCACTTCCGGGTGCGGCAGGCATACACGTTCCTTATTTCCCGGCGTCTTGTCGAGGTCGAAGCGGATGCGCATTCCCCTTTCCAGTTCAATCGAACTGCTTTCGAATTTCCCGATGCGCAGCTTTGGGCCCTGCAGGTCGGCGATAATGCCGAT